>CP133959.1:1363644-1704555 GCA_036251705.1 Orbaceae bacterium lpD01
GAGCCCCACTGAGTGATTTGATGGCACAAACGGTATCCACTAAACCGATTTTTTTGCTGGATCATCAACCTTATGATCTCAACGAACCGGCTAGTGCGGGTGTCGATATCATGTTTTCTGGGCATACTCATGGTGGTCAAATTTTTCCTGTGACGCTGTTAATCTCATTGATGTATGAAAATGCCTGGGGTATGTTACAAAAAGTGATTAACCAGCATCAATTTACCAGTATTGTGAGTCGTGGCTATGGATTTTGGGGACCACCGATTCGTTTGATGAGCCGCGCTGAAATTGCTGTTACCGATATCCGTTTTCAACCTGAATAATCGATGCACTTATTTAAATATAAGTGCAAAGAATACGTTTAAATTGATAAGTGAATAAATAAAAATAACAGATAACTTATTTTATTAATCTATTGTACTGGAGGAGCTATTTGAATTATCAATTAATCACTCATAACAAGCAATTAGCTGCAATATGTCAAGCTTTGCCGCAAAACGGGGTACTCGCGCTGGATACCGAGTTTATGCGTACCAGAACCTATTATCCCAAATTGGGCTTAATACAGCTCTATACTGGCGATAATCTGGTGCTGATTGATCCAACGCATATCACTGATTGGTATGATTTTTGTCAGATTTTAAATGCGACCAATCATACCAAATACTTCCACGCTTGCAGTGAAGATATTGATGTTTTTATGCACCATTTTAAGCTCATTCCTGCAGCACTGCTTGATAGTCAAATTTTAGCCGCCTTTTTAGATAATCCCGTGAGCAGTGGCTATGCTGGACTGGTGAGTAAATATCTCGATACGACTTTAGATAAGAGTGAAACACGAACCGATTGGCTCGCCCGGCCATTAACCGAAAAACAGTGCCAATATGCTGCTGCCGATGTTTATTATTTATTACCATTAATGAATAAATTAATCGATTTAGTCAAGACAAAAGGTTGGTTTGCAGCAGCACAGGAAGAGTGTCAGACGCTGGTAGCTAAAAAGCAGGAGATCATGACACCAGACCTAGCCTATTTGAATATCAAAAAAGCCTGGCAACTCAAAGGTACCCAGTTGAATTTACTGCAACGTTTAGCCGCCTGGCGTTTAGAGTATGCCAGATCGCATGATATGGCGATAAACTTTGTGATCAACGAAGAGCATATTTGGAAATTGGCCCGTTATCATCCTAGCTCTTTAGCTGAACTTCAGGCGTTAGGGTTACACGGTAAAGAGGTCCGTTTATATGGTAGTACACTGCTTAATTTACTCAGTCAGCCAGTACAGCAGGTTTTACCGAAAATAGAGCGTATTACTGATTATCCTAAATATAAAAAAATTGCCGAACAGTTAAAACAAATGGCAGAGCAAATTAGTCAGGAAACCGGACTATCGGCGGAACTGTTGCTTTCTCGTCGCCATATCAATCATTATGTTGAGTGGTTGAAGTGTGGAGATAGTATCGCGCCACCTGAACTGATTGCCGGTTGGCGAGCACCGCTGTTTAAAGATCATCTTAGTTATCTTTCATCTTTAAAAGCTAATTAATCCCGAAATTGATCATTCATCGCTGCTGTTCAATGATATATCAGTTATAATGTTATCTTATATATCATTGAATAGTGTTGCAGAAGATCAAAATCACCGTCGATCTGGATGAGCTGATAATCAACGGTTAGTGTGTCTTGCAGTTGATTAATTGAGACATCATCATGAAGTCATTATGATTCATAAACTCGTCATCGATTAAAAACAGATGTGTGCCGCTGGCTTTCACAGCCAATTGTAACTGACGTTTATGGTGATCATCGATCTGAGCTACGCAAGCAACAATATAGCTATTTTTTCTGCTCAGCAGGGCTTTTTCGATGACTTGAATCATCTCATTTTCAGCAATATTGGCACAATGAATCACTTTTGACTCATTTAAACCCGCTTGTTTTATCCAGCTTCGTTTAAGCATCGGACGAGAAGATAACCAAAGTTGCCAGCGTTGCTGCTGATCGAGTAGACGTAACAAAGGTGCCTGTTCTTGTAAAATCTGTTGTAATGGTGTCTCAAAGCCAATAGCATTAATTTGTGCATCATCGGAAAGATGAATTTTGGCTTTTTTAGATAAACGATTAGATTTGAAGACTTGCATAGTAGCACCTTTATCATGTGTTTTTATACAGTGTATATTAATACAGTATTTTTATGTTGTAAAATATTATTTATTAAATCGACGATTTTTTTTACAATATTGTCTTACAAATAAAACAATAAACTGAATATTTAACCATTAATTGAATGTTTAACCATCAAATAGGATTGCCAATGTTTACTGGTATTGTTCAAGGTATCGCGGAAATTATCGCGATTGAAGATAAAGAAAACTTTCGTACATACACCCTAAGATTACCCTCAGCAATGACTGATTCACTGACCCTCGGTGCTTCGATTGCCAATGATGGCTGCTGCTTAACCATTACATCGATTCATCATGATGAAGTGACTTTCGATTTGATGGCCGAAACATTAGCATTAACGACACTGGGTCATAAAAAAATAGGCGATGTTGTTAATGTGGAAAGAGCGGCTAAATTTGGTGATGAAATTGGTGGGCACTTAATGTCTGGTCATATTACCTGTACGGCCAAGATTATTGCTATCGCGCAGACGGAAAATAATCATCAGCTGACATTAGCGTTGCCAACTGATTTTGCAAAATATGTCTTGTATAAAGGCTATATTGGTATTGATGGGATTAGCCTAACTGTCGGCAATGTGGTCAATAATCAGTTTAATCTCCATCTCATTCCTGAAACGTTAGCTCGCACTACTTTAGGCCTTAAAAAAGTGGGCGATGAAGTGAATATTGAGATTGATCCACAAACGCAAGCCATTGTGGACACCGTTGAGCGTGTGATGCTGCAAACCGGTCATTAGGATTATCAATTTATTATCTAAACTGATAAAAATCTGATCTATCGAGATAAAGCTTAATTTTATGGCTGTATCTCGATAAAATGACCAGTAGACCAATCACATTGGTGCCCAACCAATTAGCTATTTTAATAATTTTAAATGACTAAAAAATAACTGTGCATCAACTGGTTTACCATTCATCGTGGCTTGCGCCTGTCCATTATCATAATGTAAATCTGAATAGATGCCCGCTTCACGTGAAGATTGACGATTGGGTGTCATCTCAATCTGTAAAATTGACGAGTTTTGTAATAGGGCGCTCAAGAGTATGACGCTCTGATAAGCATCTTGTATATTTGCCTGACTGACCTCTGGTTTATCTGAATTGGCGACTTGCGCCAAGATATAAGCCAACGTATTGAAGGGCGCATTGAACACAAAATCAAGTTTTTCAACATTGTCCTCACCTTGCATGGCAAGGTTAAAATTTACATTTTTCAATTGTGTCAACAGTTTCAAATTAATCATACCTTGTGCGTTCTGCCAATGGACATCATCGATATTAATGCGAATCTTATCGTTCGCTTTTTGTTCATCAGTCTGGTTGACTGATGCATCAGAAAAGCGACTCAGTAGGCTATCAGGTAAGTTTTCAAACGCTATTTTTAAGTGACCAGTGCCTAAATCTTGCTGATCTAGCTGGGCATGACCAATATCGCCAATAAGTGAACCTGAAATAGTTTGGTTATTCGTTGATACATTTTGATTGGTTAGCGTGAGGTTATTAAGCAAGATACTTTTCAATTGATTGGTGAAAATGATTTTCTCCACATTCAGGCTATTTTGATTATGCAGTCCGATAGTCTGGTCATGCTGTATCTGTGAACTGTAAGAGATTTTATTCAATTTGATGCTTTGGGGGTTTTGTGTCGCACGATTGATTTCTGTCAGCGTGAGCTGATTAATCGCAGCCGTCATCTGGTAGGTCCAATCGCTATTTGGCTGAGAAACAGGTTGCCCATGCATTGACAGATCACTCATATCAATATTGAGAACATTATTTTTAATATTGAGATGATCGAAATCTACCTGCAAATTAACTTGCTTTCTATCATGACTGACAGATAAATTTAGCCAGCCAGGACTGATATCATAGGTGGTGTTATTAGCCAGATTAGCCTGATTGATGGGCAGAGTATGGATATCCAGATTAAGATTCTGCTGATAATCTATCGATAGTCTGGCTTGAAGAAAAGGGCGTTTATTGGTTAATTGCCAGAGCTTAGGATTGGTTTTTTCTGACATGGCATAAAAGAGACTGGCCATTTTCGGCATAAAATTAAGGTGTCTGATTTGTGACCACGGAAAAGGTCCATGATAAATGGTAATTTCATCGTTAAACAGGATCTGAGACTGATTACTCGACAATACATTATTCTCTGTTGCGGTGATCTTGAGTTTGAGCTTGGTTGAAAAAAGACCTTGATGGTAATCACTGTAGGTGGTTTTTATCGTCATGAAGTGCTGTGATTGATTAATCAAGGTATCCGTTTGAGAGACTTGTTGATCAAAATCATTGGCGATTATTTTACCGGTATACCAGGATACGCCAGTATAAATAACCATTAAAGAAGCTAAAATAATGAGTACTAAAGTTCTTTTTTTCATTCTTTTTCTCTCATCTCAATAGAGTAAAAACAGTACACTGGAGAACCGATGAATATCCAGCTCATTTCTGGATTAACCCGATATTAATCAATTATCGCAAGCTTGCATATATCGATAAGGCCTTAACATCAATAAATTAACAGCCAAAATATGCATACTGTTAATTCACGTGATGTGCAAAATCTTGTAATAGTTTATATAAGTAATTGATACGTTCTAGCCTTGAAAGCTTTTCCTTCAATAATTTCATCCGATTCGTACCATCAAAACGATAGTTTTGCGGATTTTTTTGAATGATCGAGATCAGATAATCGACTGAAATTTTATGTTTATCATAAAATTCAATAAAACCACCTTGTTCTGCAAATTCGATCCGTTTTATGCCTAAGTTACGCGCCAGTAGTTTTAATTCGGCAACCTCTAATAAAAATTTAACCGCTTCAGGTAATAGACCAAAACGATCGATCATCTCAATTTTGATATCATTTAACTCACTCTGATCGTCGGCGCTAGCAATCTGTTTATAGAGTGAAAGCCGGGTATTGACATCGGGAATAAAATCATCCGGGATCAGGGTCGGTAAACGTAATTCAACATCCGTCTGATTATTGGCTAAAAGCGTTTCAAGTGAAGGTGACTCACCATTTTTCAGCGATTTAACGGCTTCATCTAATAACTCCATATACAGTGTAAAACCAATCGTTTCAATTTGGCCACTTTGATCTTCACCCAATAATTCACCCGCACCGCGAATTTCTAAATCATGCGTTGCTAAGGCAAAACCAGCCCCTAAATCTTCCAGTGAGCTAATCGCCTCAAGACGTTTTTTCGCATCAGATTTCATCATTTTAGGCGGCGGAGTGAGCAGATAAGCATAAGCTTGATGATAAGAGCGGCCAACACGACCGCGCAATTGATGTAACTGAGCTAAACCAAACTTATCCGCTCGTTCAATAATAATGGTATTGGCATTGGGAATATCGATGCCCGTTTCGATAATGGTCGTACAAATTAACACATTAAACTTTTGATGATGAAAATCATTCATTACCCGTTCTAGTTCTCGCTCATTCATTTGACCATGACCAATGGCAATACGCGCCTCAGGCACCAGTTCAGCAATTTTCTCTCGGGTATTTTCAATTGATTGCACATCGTTATGTAGGTAATATACCTGTCCACCACGCAGTATTTCACGCAAGATAGCTTCTCGAATCACCAGTTTATCATACTCTCGTAAGAACGTTTTGACCGCTAAGCGTCGCGCTGGCGGTGTGGCAATGATCGATAGATCTCGCATCCCACTCATGGCCATATTAAGTGTACGTGGAATTGGCGTAGCGGTTAAGGTTAAAATATCGACATCAGCCCGCATCGCTTTAATCCGTTCTTTCTGACGCACGCCGAAACGATGCTCTTCATCCACAATTAATAAACCGAGATCATGCCATTTAACATCTGATTGTAATAGCTTATGCGTACCGACAACGATATCGACTTTTCCCTCACTAATCGCCTGCATGATCTGCTGCTGCTCTTTAGCCGTTTTAAAACGCGAAAGCACCTCAACCCTGACGGGCCAATTGGCAAAGCGATCGCGAAAGTTTTCAAAATGTTGCTGGGCTAGCAGTGTGGTTGGCACCAAAAGCGCCACTTGTTTATGATTGATGATAGATAAAAAAGCGGCCCGCATAGCGACTTCGGTTTTACCAAATCCGACATCACCGCAAACTAAGCGATCCATTGCGGTTGGTGAGCACATATCACCAATGACTGCGCCAATAGCATCTTGTTGATCTTGTGTAACCTGATAAGGGAATCCCTGACAAAATAGCGGATACTGTTCATGATCTTGTACAAACGCAAAACCTGGCTTAGCCTCTCTTTCCGCATAAATATCTAACAGTTCAGCGGCAACATCACGAATTTTTTCAGCCACTTTTTGACGCGCTTTCGACCAGGTGTCGGTACCGAGTTTATTGAGGGGGGCCTGCTCTTCATCACCACCAGAATAGCGACTAATTAAATTTAATGAAGATATTGGCACATAAAGTTTTGTCTCGTTAGCATATAACAGAATTAAGTATTCGCCTTTAATGCCACCGGTCTCGAGTGTCGTTAAGCCAGCATAGCGGCCCACGCCATGTTCTAAATGCACTACCGGTTTACCCGGAGTCAGTTCAGCTAAACTGAGAATCAGCGTATCGGTATTGATGGTGTTTTTGGTTTCACGCTTACGGCGGATGAGTCGTTGACCTATCAGCTCATTTTCAGTAATGAATGCTGTCTGAGTTGCAGTATCAATAAAGCCTTGTTCGCTGGCGCCAAGCATGATATAGAATCGTTCATCAGCTGAGATATCGACTAACGAATGAATCGCTTTGGGGCGTATTTTGATGGGTTTTAATAAATCTTGTAACGCTTCGCGTCGTCCTTCCGATTCGACCGAAAAAACTATCGTGCCGACAAACTGTTCGCTGAATTGACGCAGATTGTGTAAAGGCTCTTTATGTTGATGTTCAATCGCAATGTTCGGTAGTTTGTCGAAAGGTAAATTAATTACATGGGCTTTTTCCTGCCAACGCTCAGATGAAACGATCACGCGCGGGTACTGTTTTAAATAAGAGAAAAGGACCTCGACAGGCATCCACAATTTTTCTGGTGGCAGCAACGGCCTCATCGGATCAATACCGCGGCTTTCATAGCGCTGCTTGATATCTTGCCAATATTTTTCCGCAGATGTTTGAATCTGCGCGGTGGTAATAACCAGCGTATTATCGGGTAAATAGGTGAATAATGGTGTGAGTGGTTCACGAAAAAACAGTGGCTGCCAATATTCAATGCCGGTAGGTAAAATATCTTTACTGACCTGCTGGTAGATGTTTTCTGGTTCGCGACGTACTTCAAATATTTCTCGCCACTGACTACGAAAGATATCAATAGACGCTTTATCAAAAGGAAATTCATGGGCTGGTAAGAGCTGGACCGATTTGATCTCTTCAATGGTGCGCTGACTATCAATATCGAAGGTGCGAATACTATCAATTTCATCATCAAAAAAATCAATGCGATAAGGTAGCTCACTACCCATAGGAAAGATATCCAGTAAAGCGCCACGAGTAGCATATTCACCATGTTCTATCACTTGACTGACTGAGCGATATCCGGCATTTTCCAGTTGTAGACGCAAGGTATCGCGTGAAATATGCTGTCCCTGTTTCATGATGAAAATATGACCGGTTAAAAAACTGACCGGACAACATTTTTGCATCAAGGTATTTATCGGTAGCAGCAGGGCACCTTTTTTCATATGAACTAACTGATGTAGACAAGCTAGCCTGTCAGAGACAATATCCTGATGGGGTGAGAAACTATCATAGGGTAATGTTTCCCAATCCGGTAATAAAATATTATGTTGATTAGTGAACTGTTTTAGCTCTTCGTGAATGCGTGAGGTTTGCTGCATATCATCGGTAATGATTAAAACTAATCCCGGATGTTTTTCAATAATATCAGTACAAACTAAAGATAATGAAGATCCAATAAGCTGGCCTAATTTTTGAATTTCCCCTGATTTAAGCGGTAATTTTAATGCTGTTTGCTTGGTCATGAATTGGGTATCTTTCTTTTAAATGAGTTGATTATCTTCAAAGCGAGATAACAGGCTGCAATCGGTCATAATAGATAAAAATAACAGCTTAGTATCATAGATTGCCAATATTGAAACACGTTCACTAGAAATTAATATTATAAAGTATTGTGACTTAATTGTGAAATATTTGGCAGTGTAATCCACAAAAAGGCGTGATCTAACGCAATGGGATTAAACAAGAGTCTTCACCCGTTTATCCTATAGCGCATGAGAGAAATAGCGATATCAACGATGAATAGGGTTGTTTTAAATGATTTACATGCTAGGATGTTTTATATTCAGCCATCATGTTCACCATCATGAGGGTATTACAACACCAAATAGACAGATAGCGTCATTGTGCTTATCTTTATTTGCATGTTATGCTGGACGATCTTATTGGTTGGGATTGAGTAAAATATTCCTGATTTAGCGGGTTGACTGAAAATATACTTGCAGGGCTTTTATTCATTAATATTGCTTTAAATGCTAATTATTACATACCGTTTTATCCTATAGGCACAGATATGAGGCAACGCATCATTCATGTTACTATCGTTTGGTAATCTTTATGTTACTAATCGATGTCTGGATAATTGAAAAATAAAATAAGGGTATTCATGTACAGTCCTTTGACGCTATTTATTGGTTTACGCTATGTGTATGGTAAAAATACCGATAGTTTTAGCCGCTTTATTTCAATACTTTCTATGATGGGCCTGATGTTAGGCGCTATTGCACTGATTATTGTATTGTCGGTCATGAATGGACTGGAACGTGAAATGCAAAAAAATATTCTTAATTTTTTACCGCAGGCACAAATCACCACGCCGCAAAATCAGATTAATATGCAAACCTATCCCGAGGAATTATTCAAAGACTTGCAAGGGACTTATCTTATCTCGCCATTAATTACCGGTGATGTTATTTTACAAGGAAAAAACGGCATTAATGTGAGTCAATTAATGGGTGTGAATCCCAGTTCACCAGAACCCATTAATGACTATATGTATGCTGGTGATATCTCGTTGTTACAACCGGGTCAATATCAAGTTATTTTAGGGCAGAGCTTGGCCCAAGAACTGCAGGTTTCGATTGGCGATAAAATTCGCTTAATGGTCCCCAATGCCACGCAGCTAACGCCGATGGGCCGAATCCCGAGCCAACGACTCTTTACCGTGGCGGGACTGTTTTCTGTCAATAATGATATCAATCAATCGCTGGTATACATTAATTTGGATGATGCGGCAAAATTGATGCATTATCCCAAAGAGACGATAACCAGCTGGCGGCTATTTTTAAATCAGCCACTGCAGGTCGAATCACTGGTCGAACAACCGCTACCGACAGGCTTAATGTTTAAAGACTGGCGTGATTTGAGAGGCGAACTTTTTGCCGCCATCAAGCTGGAAAAAAAGATGATGGGGCTGTTAATTAGTTTAATTGTGATTGTCGCGGCCTTTAATATTATTACGTCAGTGGGCTTATTGGTGATTGAAAAACAGGGCGAAGTAGCGATTTTGAAAACCCAAGGACTGACCAGCCGTCGTATTATGCAAATTTTTGTGATTCAAGGCGCAAGTGCTGGCATCGTTGGGACATGTATTGGGGCCATTATCGGTATAACGGTAGCGCTTAACTTGAATACCATTATGGCGCTCACCCGAATGTCGATTGCCGGACTCTATTTACCGGTCTTAATTGAGCCAAAACAAGTCGTCATCATCGTTTCATCACTGATTGCTATTTCAGTATTAGCGACGATTTATCCCGCATGGCGTGCAGCAAGAACGCAGCCAGCAGAAGCACTACGTTATGAGTAAGGTTATGAGTGAAACTATGCAACAAACTATCTTTCAGAAAAAACCGCTTTTATCGGTCAGAGATTTACATAAAACCTATAAAGAGGGTTCGCTCTATACTGAAGTGTTAAAAGGCGTCTCTTTTGATATTCAACCGGGTGATTTAACTGCAATTGTGGGTAGTTCGGGTTCGGGTAAAAGTACCTTGTTGCACTTGTTGGGAGGATTGGACGTACCCAGTCAGGGCGAGGTGATTTTTCGTTCTCATGAACTCAATAAATTATCGGAAAATGAAAAAGCCTTGTTACGGAATAAAGAGATAGGTTTTATTTATCAGTTTCATCATTTATTACCGGATTTCTCTGCTTTAGAGAATATTGCGATGCCACTGTTGATTGCTGGGGTTAATCCTAAAGTTGCCGCTGAACGTGCATTCGCGATGCTGGAATCGGTTAATTTAGCCAGTCGAGCTAAACATCGTCCCGCCGAACTGTCTGGTGGAGAGCGTCAGCGTGTTGCCATTGGTCGAGCCTTAATCAATAATCCAACTTTAGTCATGGCCGATGAACCAACAGGTAATCTTGATCAGCAAACCGCTGAAACCATTTTTGAGCTGCTCATTGAGTTAAATCGTCAACATGGCACGGCATTTTTAGTTGTGACGCATGATTTATCCTTAGCCGGTAAACTGGATTATCAGTTAAAAATGAGTAATGGCCAGCTTATTGCGACAGAGAGTGATATCTGATGACTTCGTTGAGTTTTTTAGTCGCCTGGCGTTTTAGGAAAGGCCGTAAACGCAGTGGTATGCTGTCGTTAGTCTCGATAATTTCAACCCTCAGTATCGCATTGGGCATTATTGCGTTGCTGGTTGGCTTAAGCGCGATGAATGGTTTTGAGCGACAATTGCGCGAACGTGTTTTAGCCGTGGTGCCACATGCCGAAGTCTCCTCCGCTTTTGGTTTATTAAATAATTGGCCACAGCTCGCCAGTGAATTACAAAAAAATTCTCAGATCGTTGCTACCGCACCTTATATTAGTTTTACTGGACTCATTGAAAATGGGGCTAAATTAGGTGCAGTGTTGGTGAAAGGTGTTGATCCGGTATTAGAAGAGAAGATAAGTGCCTTACCGCATTATGTGAACAACGATGGCTGGCATCATTTCACACAAGGCGCATCGCAAATTATTTTAGGTAAAGGATTAGCTGAGCAGCTCAATGTGAAGCAGGGCGATTGGGTAACGTTATTAATTCCCGATTTTACGCAAACGGATCAGCTTAAACCGCCGAAAAGAGTGCGAGTTCAAATCGCGGGCATTTTAGAATTAAGTGGCACGCTTGGCTATAAATTTGCTTTGATCTCATTAAAAGATGCCCAGAACTATCATCAAACGGGTGACAGCGTCACAGGTTTAAGTGTGGGTGTGAAAGATATTCTGAATGCTAAACAAATCATGAATAACGCGGTTAAAAATTTGAGTTTCCCTGTCAAAGTCAGTAATTGGGAAGATAAATATGGCTATATGTATCGGGATATTCAAATGATTCGGTCAATTATGTATTTAGCCATGATCTTAGTGATTGGTGTCTCTTGTTTCAATATTATTTCGACGCTGATTATTGCGGTAAAAGATAAAACGGCAGATATTGCGATTTTGAAAACGCTAGGTGCTGATAACCGATTTATTCGCCGTATATTTCTTTGGTATGGGGTGATTAGCGGTTTTATGGGCAGTATTGTTGGGATTATATTTGGGGTATTGATTGCCCTGAACTTATCATCGATTGTTGGTGTGATTGAGTCATTGATCGGACATAAATTTTTAAATAGCCATATCTATTTTATTGACTTCTTACCATCTGAACTGCATATCACTGATGTGGTCATCGTGTTTGCAACGGCGATGATATTAAGTCTGTTGGCGAGCTATTATCCGGCTAGCCGGGCATTTAAAATCGAACCGGCTAAAGTACTGAGCGGCGTATAAGTGAGATCATCTGATCAATGCTATCTGGATGATGTGGTTGTGATATCAGGCAGTTTATCGCCTTATTAACATGAGTAGAGCAAATAAATGTTTTGCAGTAACCTGCCCGCTATTGTATCGAACTTAGCCAGTGATAGCGCAGATAAAATAGCAGACGCCTATTTTATTGACTATTTTTATTTTAAAAGATATAAAAAATAGGTATAGATTTAAAGTGTTATATTTATTTTGGTCGATTGAGGCAAAATAATCTTTAAACTGCTTGAAGCATTTAATTTATTCGCAGTAGAATAACCACTATTAAATGATAAATAGGTTGGCTAAATAAGCTATCCATCGCTGATATCGTGATCTGACCGGCAAGTTTATCCCTTATTTGTCAGCTAAACTCCTGTTTTTGGGCATTATAATTATAATAAATGGAACGCTTACATAGTATATCTGTTTTCGTGACAGATATTATTCAACAATTTCGTCCAAAGTCTTTCACTTTAGTCCGTTTTATTGATGAACTTGAAGTGATCTGTTCGGTTTTTCTCGCCATCCTTTTTGCTCATTTACTGCATACACAAAATATCGGTTGGGCAGCCTTTACCGGTTATATGATTATGCGATCGCATGTTGTTGACACGCTGATTCGCGGCGCTTTACGCTTATTAGGGACCGTCGTTGGCGCTTGTTTAGCCTTTAGTGTGACTTTTCTACTTGGACATGATCTATTGCTGATTGCACTGGGTATCTCACTGGTTGGCGGGATAACCCTTTATCTCTCTGTGACGAGCAAATATAGCTATGCTTGGCTGTTTTGCGGTATTACCTATATCATGGTTGGGGTCGATTCACTCGGGCAATCATTTGTGCAGGTAGAGTCATTTGCTATGACGCGCGTCGTTGAAGTGATGGCCGGTATTGCCGCCAGTATGACAGTCAGCCTGATCTCTAACTTGATTAAACCTAAATTTAAAATGAAACCGGCGAAAGTTGGATTACTCGATGTGGTGAAGTTTCCGTTGTGTGAAAAATATACCGTGATTCACTCAATCCGTGCGGTTCTTGCGATAGCCACGTTACCTTTCTTAGAACATTTTTTCGATTTACGTTATCTTACTCAAACCGCGATAACTATCTTTGTAGTACTGAGTGTCCCCTTATCTACCATTAACAATCCACAACTTATCTCTAGACGCAATTTTCACCGCTTTTTAGGTTGTACGCTCGGTGGTTTGTTGGCGATTATCTGTCTGCCGTTTTATCAAATCAATTTAGGTATTACGGCTTTGATTCTCTGTTTGGGGATTTTTATTGGTCGTCATATTGAAAACAGCCGTCAATCTTTTGCTTATGTGGGCACCCAATTTGTGTTGGTCTATCTCGTGGTCATGGTGCCTGATTCATTAGCCTATACCTCGGCCGATCCGGGTTTTTCCCGATTATTGGGGGTGATCATTGGGGTTATTTTAGTTGAATTGTCCAAATTCTGTATTTTACCGTTAAAAAAATATTGGCACTTATAAATAGTGTGCGCGGTGATGGTGACTTTCTCGTCACCACTGTCATTATTTTGGGCTTATTCAGTTATGCGCCAATCGTGGCTGGCGTGTTATCAAAAAAATCCATTGCACTTTAAAATTATCATTTAAAATTACACCTTAAAATTGTGCCTTAAATCCGTCGATATAAACAAACCATCCAAATCACCTGATGGTACTATGACAGGACTGAGGATTGGGTTTAAATCGGCTATCTGGTAGTCAGTTTAAGTCTGACTGGATGGCAACCAAGGAGCTTAGTTTTTGAGCTTTCCATTAATTGATTGTTTTTAATTGATTTTTTGAGTTTACTCTAAAACTTATTCACAGTTTTTGTGAATAAGTTAAGGGTTTTAAGCGAATGATGCGTTAATTTATCAACATTTGATGTGTGAAAAATGCTCTTTATGTGTATTAATGTGAATAAAATCGTGTTACTACGACTACCACTGCTGGTGTAAAAACATTAACCAACAAGATCAGCTGTAATAAAATAAAAAACAACTTTATTTCATCAGCCTATAATCATAAAAAAATTTATTCAGCTAACACTTAATCAAACAAGATAAATAAATATCATGGTAACTACTGAATATTGATATTATTTATAGTAGACTAACAGCAACAATTGCTAATTACTGATCTCTCTATTATGAAACATGCTATAAGATTACTCTCTATCGTGATGACGATTACACTACTTTTATCTGGCTGTGGTCTGAAAGGCGATCTCTATTTTCCTGATAATCAACCGTCGACATCTGTAAGCGAGTCCAAATAATGACCTATTTTAATTATCATCATCAACAATTATTGGCCGAACAGGTGTCTGTCTCTGCATTAGCAAAACAGTATGGTACGCCACTTTATATTTACGCAAAAAATGTGATTGAAACGCAGTGGCTGGCTTTCGAGAAAGCACTGGGACATCAAAAACATCTTATCTGTTATGCGATGAAGGCGAATAGTAGCCTGGCGGTATTAAATGTACTGGCTAAATTGGGTTCTGGCTTTGATATTGTTTCGCAAGGCGAGTTAGAACGCGTTATCGCTGCGGGGGGCGACCCGGCTAAGGTGGTTTTTTCGGGAGTAGCGAAAACAGCTCAGGAAATCGAGCGTGCTTTACATTTAGGTATTCGCTGTTTTAATGTGGAGTCGGTTGCGGAGCTCTATCGGATTAATCAGGTTGCTGAGCGTTTAAATAAAAAGGCGCCAGTCTCATTGCGCATCAACCCTGATGTCGATGCGAAAACCCATCCCTATATTTCAACCGGTTTAAAAGAGAACAAATTTGGTATTAGTTATGAAATTGCCCGTGATGTGTATCAGGAAGCCAGTAAGCTGCCTTATCTTAATCTTGTCGGCATCGATTGTCATATTGGCTCGCAATTAACTGAGCTGACGCCGTTCTTAGATGCGACAGATCGTATTCTGGCGCTTGTCGATGCACTGGCTCAGGATGGGATTATCATTAAGCATCTTGATCTCGGTGGTGGACTGGGTGTTTGTTATAAAGACGAAACGCCACCGACACCGGAAGTGTTTGTGAATGCATTGCGCAATAAACTCAAAAATCATCAACATCTGGAAATTCTATTTGAACCTGGCCGAGTCATTGTGGCCAATGCCGGTATTCTGATTACACAAGTTGAATATTTAAAGCATCATGAAGATAATCACTTTGCGATTGTCGATGCCGGTATGAATGATTTAATCCGCCCAGCCTTATATGAAGCTTGGATGGATATTATTCCAGTCATCAAAGATGCCCATCAACAGCCATCTTACCCTTATAATATTGTCGGTCCTATTTGTGAGTCGAGTGATTTTTTAGGTAAATCACGCAGGCTTTCGCTCGCACAGGGTGACCTGTTAGCCGTCTGTGGCGCGGGTGCTTATGGCTTTAGTATGGCGTCAAATTATAATAGTCGGCCTAGAGCTGCAGAAGTGATGGTTGATGGTGATAAATCTTATTTAATTCGTGAGCGAGAGGTCTTTACTGACCTTTGGCGTGGTGAACATCTTATTGATGAAATCGATGGCTAAATAATTTTTTATGTGAGTTTAATTTTTGATGTAGGTTGTGAGAATATGAATTTTTCTAAAATGCATGGATTGGGGAATGATTTTGTGGTGATTGATGCCATCACGCAAAATGTCCATTTATCACCAGAATTGATTAAACGACTGGCTCATCGACATACCGGAATAGGTTTTGATCAACTATTAGTGGTTGAGCCACCGTATTCACCCGAACATGATTTTCACTATCGCATTTATAATGCTGATGGTAGCGAAGTTGAGCAGTGTGGTAATGGCGCGCGCTGTTTTGCCCGATTTGTCCGTTTAAAAGGCTTAACCAAAAAAAAACAACTCAAAGTCAGCACGCAAAAGGGCGCGATTATACTCACAATTAATGATGATGAAAGTGTTCGTGTCAATATGGGGATGCCGGTTTTTGAACCACAATTAGTCCCTTTTAAAGCGACTAAAGAGGAGAAAACCTATATTATTCGTGCGCAGGAGAGAACCATATTTTGCGGCGTAGCTTCAATGGGTAATCCTCACTGCGTATTGCAAGTCGATGATGTTGAGTTGGCAGAAGTGAGCGTGTTAGGACCGATATTGGAACAACATGAACGCTTCCCAGAAAAGGCCAATATTGGTTTTATGCAAATTATCGATAAAAAACATATCCATCTACGTGTCTTTGAACGGGGTGTCGGTGAAACCTTAGCTTGTGGTACCGGCGCGTGTGCGGCTGTTGCAGTCGGTATTACGCAAGGTCTGCTTGCCCCTCAGGTTGAGGTCTATTTACCTGGCGGTACGCTCAATATCGAGTGGCTGGGACCGGGTCAACCACTGTATATGACCGGCCCAGCTACCCATGTTTATGATGGATTTATTGTCATATGATGGATAACCGACGTTCAAAAAAATCTTCGATGATTGCAAAGCGACGGGCTCATCATAAAATCAAGCATCAACCGCCTATTTTAAATGATGACAAGGTGTGCGAATATCTGTTTCAGCACCCTGATTTTTTTATTCGTCATGCCCAGCAAATTGATAAGCTGCGTATTCCCCATCCGGTGCGCGGTGTGGTTTCGTTACCTGAGTGGCAAATGACCCGCCAACGAAATAAGATTAAACAATTAGAGAACGAGATCCAATCCTTAGTCCAGCACGCCACCATCAATGAACGGCTATTTTCCCAATTAATGACGCTACAACTTGCCTTACTCAAAGCCAATAGTTTTAGCGAGTTACTCGAACATTTAAATGATTGGGGGCGTTCTTTAGGTTTACTGGGGGCTTATTTATATCTGTTTGAGGATAAATGGCAGTTAACGGCACCGTCGAATTTTCAACATTTATCACTGTCGACAGAGAAGTTTGATTTTATTCGAATTCGTCATTTACAGTATGGTTTTCAGTATTTGGGGCAGTTATCACCCGCGGAATTGACGTTACTCATCCCTGAACAAGGCTATGTCGGCTCGATTGCATTATCACTATTAGGCGATTTTGGCGATTTAGGGGTACTGGTTTTTGCCAGCCGCGATCCCCATCACTATCAGCCCGGTCAGGGCACGGTACTGCTGGAGAAATTAGGACAAATTTTACCGGTCTTAATCAATCGATGGATCGAACGTAAACCTTTATGCTGATAAGGGATAATAGCAACAATCCGTTTGCTAAAATTATCATTGATAAGCAGGGGTTTTTTGTAATATGCTGAGTACTTAAATAATAGCAAAAAATAAAAGTATTGATCAGCTTAAAAGTAAAGTTTCATTGAGATTAGTACGCTCAAATAACTGTCATTGATGCCATGATACTTAATGTATTGACACGTTTATGATAATTAAATGCGCGTTAAAAATCGGTGAATAATGATGGTTATTTATCGAAGTAACAGAGGATGATGAGTGTAATATGAATAAAAAATGGCATCTTATTAAACGGGTTAGTCCAGCCATTGGCTTGCTAAGTTTATTGTGTTTATCCCTACCGTCAGCAATGGCATTTTCTTTACAAGATGTGGCACAACAGGCCAAAGTATTAAGTGAAAAACCTTATGTCAAACCGCAAAGCCATTTACCCAATGAGTATAAAAATCTCTCTTATGCGGATTATCAGAAGATCTATTTTAACTATGATAAAAACTACTGGAAAAATGATAATCTCATGTTCATGCTGCAGTTTTATCATCAAGGTTCCTATTTTGATACGCCGGTAAAAATCAATGAAATTATCAATAATAAAGTCTCGCCAATCCAGTATAGCGCTGACTATTTTGATACTCGAGCGATCAATCAGCAAGAACCGAAAGATAGCCAGCTAGGTTTTGCCGGTTTTAAGGTGCAGTTTCCGATAAATCAAAGCAAAAAACGCGATGATGAGATATTTTCTGCGCTCGGCGCGAGTTATTTTCGGGTGGTGGGTAAAGGGCAAGTTTATGGCTTATCGGCTCGTGCATTGGCCATTGATACCGGTTTAATGAGCGGTGAAGAGTTTCCCCATTTTAGTGAGTTTTGGTTAGAGAAACCGAAAGCCAAACAAAAATATTTGGTGATTTATGCTTTACTGGATTCGCCTCGCGTGACTGGTGCTTATAAGTTCATCTTAAGACCAAATAATGAGATGGTGATTGATGTTGAATCACAACTCTATTTCCGTGATGGTATCGAAAAATTGGGTATTGCGCCATTAACCAGTATGTTTTTATATGGTAAGAATCAACCCGCTATAACCCCTAACTACCGTCCGGCTATTCATGACTCAAATGGATTATCTATTTTGACAACCGATAATCGTTGGATTTGGCGTCCCTTGAATAATCCGCAAAAATTGTCCTTTTCAAACTTCAATTTGGATAATCCGAAAGGGTTTGGACTCATTCAACGTGATGATGGATTTAGTGATTACCAGGATTTAGATGACCGCTATGATTTACGTCCAAGTGCCTGGATTGAAGCCTTGAGTCCTTGGGGAAAAGGGCACGTAGAGTTGATTGAGATTCCAACACCAGATGAGACCAATGATAATATTGTCTCTTTTTGGGTACCGGAAAAACATTATGGTAAAGGTGATCAATTCTCAATTAAGTATCGTCTGCATTTTATGCTCAATGAAGCGGGCCGTTATCCGGCCAATATTGCCTATGCAAAAGAGACACTCTATTCACTGGGTGATGTAAAACAGGCCAATCTGGTGCGTAAACTGGATGGCTCGGTCTCTTATGTGATTGATTTTGTCGGTAAAGATCTTGCTTTAATCCCCAAAGATAAAAGTGTTAAACCGTTTATCAATATCAGTGACAATGGTGAAGTGGTTGGCAGCAAAGTGATCTATAATCCGGTCACAAAAGGATGGCGAGTTATCTTGCGCTTTAAAGTAAAAGATGCAGCTAAAGCCACCGAGATTTATGTGAGCTTACTATCGAATGATGGTAAGGATAAGCTACTGTCTGAAACCTGGAACGCACAGTATCCGGCAAAATAGTCTGCAATGATAACATCAACCGGCCTTAATCTTCTCCGGCTGGTTGATGTTATTGTATAAAGTGCGTTTGTACTGGTTTAACTGCTTGGCCAATAAAATCAAATCGCCCGAAAAAAATATTTTGCGGTGCGTGGCCTTGTTACCTAAAGTGGCTTAAACCAGATGATCGAGAATAAACGAGATAAAATTTATGGATGACAAAGAGATATCAACAATGATGGCGCCCGGTCGCAATCAAGACTCATCAGATAATATGATTGCGGCATTAAATCGCAAGTGGCAGCATCTGTTGTCTCGTCAAGGGTTTAATCAACAACGTGCACAGCTAAACGCCATGCCAAACATGACCCGGCAATCGGTTAAGCCGCACGCGTGGTATAAAAAGAATAAACCTAAAGATCAATCACTATCGATCCATTTTTGGGGCTCGCTACGTCGATTACTGTTATTTGTTTTAATTATTGGCCAAACGATAATGGGCGCGGCTTATCTCACCTCGTTGTTACCTTATCAGGGCTGGGCAGAACTCAGCTTTGCTAATGACTGGCAAATCAATCCAATGGTCGCACTCGAAAATATCACACCGTATGTCATTGAAGCCATTGTGATTGGTTTATTTGCGATTTTGTTTGCCTGGATATCGATTGGTTTTTGGACCGCCATGATGGGTATCTTAGTGACACTGTTTGGCGGTGACCGCTATACGATAAAAATCCCTCAACATCCGGTTAAAGAGATTAATCGTCAACATCGAACAGCCCTAGTGATGCCGATTTGTAATGAAGATGTCGCGCGGGTCTTTGCCGGCTTAAAAGCCACCTGGCAATCATTAAAAGAGACCGGACAGCTTGAATTATGCGATTTCTATGTACTGAGTGATACTAATGACCCTGATGTCTATGTTAATGAACTCAACGCTTGGGCCGAGTTGGTCAATGAGATGGAGAGCGATAGTCAGGTGTTTTATCGTCATCGCGAAAGACGCGTCAAGCGCAAAAGCGGTAATATTGACGACTTTTGTCGTCGTTTCGGTAATCAGTATGAGTATATGATTATTCTCGATGCCGATAGCGTGATGACTGGCGACTGTATTGTTAACATGATAGCCATGATGGAGATGACGCCGAAAGCCGGTATAATCCAATCCCCGCCAAAAACCATTCGTATGCGCACATTATATGGACGTATTCAACAGTTTGCCAATCAGACCTATAGTGATATTTTCAGTAGTGGCGTTCATTACTGGCAATTAAGTGAAGCACAATATTGGGGGCATAATGCGATTATCCGTTTAGCACCTTTCATCGAACATTGTCTGCTCACGCCATTTAAAAAATGGGGTCAGCCTCATCATATTTTATCGCATGATTTAGTTGAAGCCGCTTTAATGCGTAGTGCCGGGTGGCAGGTTTGGATTGCCTATAATCTTAGTGGCAGTTATGAAGAAGTGCCGGCCAATATGATTGAAGATCTCAAACGGGATAATCGTTGGTGTATGGGAAATTTAATTAACTTACGCGTGCTATTTAAACCGGGTATTCGTTTTATTCATCGCATTATGTTTATCACCAGTGCGATGGCTTATGTCTCATCACTACTGTGGTTACTATTTTTATTTTTCTCGACCCTGTTATTGTTAATGTTCAACGTGTCTGAACCCCAATATTTCCTGCATCCCAATCAGTTGTATCCGGTTTGGCCGCAATGGAATGAAGCCCTGGCCATTAATCTGTTGTGTACCACCTTTGTGCTGTTGCTGGCGCCGAAATTGGTCAGCTATGTGATTGTGCTGTTTAAACAGAAGCCCAAAGCACTAGGCGGTATCGTCGGTTTTACCTGTTCGATTGTATTAGAAATCCTGTTTTCAGTGATTTTAGCGCCAATCAGAATGATCTTTCACAGTAAATTTGTGATCAAAGCTCTGATGGGAAGCAAAGTACAGTGGAAATCGCCTGCGCGCAGTGATGATGCTTTAACCTGGCGAGAAGCGGTTTATTTTTGCTGGCCATTAACCCTGTTAGGGATCGTTTGGCTCTGGATCGTCTTATGGCTCAATCCACAATTTACCACTTGGTTTATTGCGATTTTAGTCCCATTAATCATTTCTCCTTTGGTCATCAAATACTCTAGCTTAACTGCTATTGGCTTACTGCTACAGCGGAAAGGTCTGTTTATCACCAAAGATGAAAGTATGCCTAACCAAGCGATTATTGATACTGATCGCAATCTACAGCAATTTGAACAGTACCAGATGGATGAGGCTTATCAAACGGCCTTAACCGATGAAAGTTTGCATGCTTTAGTCTGTGCGATGTCGACGCGTCGTCATCATGACAACCTGAAAAATAGCCACTATCGTCAGGCGTTGCTCAGTGATTATCTGAGTCGTGATGCGTCAACTCGCTCAAAAGAGCTGAAATTAAAAATGATGGCCGATCCTCAGCTGTTTAAACCGCTGTTTCGATCTTAAGCCTATGATGATGGTATCCGTGTCGATTGCTCAATGCGAATGCTATCATTATCTCATGCCTCGTCATAAAATCAGCCGATAATCCGCTTTTAAAGCCCATTTTCAGTCTCATCGTCTGTCTGCAGTTATGCTATACTAGTCGACGATACAAAGCCTTTTGTTGATACAGGATATTCATTTATGCATAAATCTGCCACAAACCCTGCTGAGAATGCGCCCGATTTAAGTGGATTAGGGGCGGTATCTCCCCTATTAACACAGCCTGTGCAGGCTTTTTTGCAGTATTTAAAGTCAGAGCGGCAGCTGAGCCTGAATACTCAGAAAAATTATCAACGCCAGCTTGATACGTTACTCCGCCTTAGCCAAGAGATCGGGCTATCGTGTTGGCAAAATCTCGATGCGGCGGCGGTTAGATTGCTGGTTGGACGAAGTAAGCGTAGTGGCTTGAAAGAGAGCAGTATTGCGCTGCGTTTATCTGCCTTAAGAAGTTTTTTAGACTGGATGGTCAAACAAAAACGGTTAACCGCCAATCCAGCCCGTGGAGTATTAACGCCGAAACAGGGTAAACACCTGCCGAAAAATATTGAGGTCGATCAGATTAATCAATTGCTGGAGATTAATCTCAACGATCCCTTATCGGTAAGAGATCGAACCATGATGGAGCTGATGTATAGTGCCGGGCTGCGTTTATCGGAAATGGTCAACTTGAACTGTCGTGAAGTGAATTTACTCGATGCCGAGATTCGGGTCACCGGGAAGGGCAATAAACAGCGCAAGTTGCCGATTGGCCGTATGGCGGCCACCTGGATTCAGCGCTGGTTATCCATGCGAGAACTCTTCGAACCGGAAGATGATGCGCTATTTATTTCGAAGATGGGCAATCGTATTTCCACGCGTAATGTCGAGAAACGTTTTGCGCAGTGGGGCATTAAACAGGGCCTTACTACGCATGTGCATCCGCATAAATTGCGTCACTCATTTGCTACACATATGCTTGAATCCAGCGGCGATTTAAGGGCGGTGCAAGAGTTATTAGGTCATGCCAATTTATCGACCACGCAAGTCTATACCCATCTTGATTTTCAGCATTTAGCGCATGTTTATGATGCTGCCCATCCAAGAGCCAAAAGAGGAAAATCGTAATGCTGTTTTATCGCGCCATGACCCCGATTAAAGCGATGACGTTTGATCTGGATGATACGCTTTATGACAATGTGCCGGTGATTAAAAAAGCCGAGCAATCACTCAATGAAGAATTAGTCAGAATAACCGGTTTAAACCAGTTTACCGTGACAGATTTTAATCTGCTTAAGCAGCACGTGCTTACCCTCAATCCAGATATTTATCATGATGTAGTGGCCTGGCGGCAAATGACAATCAGATACTTAGGTCATCAATATGGTATCGTCAGTCAGGATATTGAGCTACTGGTTGACCATTTGATGGATCACTTTACCTACTGGCGACATCAGATCGAGATTCCAGCGCAAACGCATCAAGTGCTCAGCTACTTAGCCGAGCGTATTCCCTTAGCGGTGATTACCAATGGCAATGTTGAGATTGAAAAAATCGGTTTAGCGGATTATTTCCAATTTAGTCTACGCGGTGGGATAGATGGTCGTTCCAAACCATTTGCCGATACGTTTGCACTGGCTGCCAGACAGCTGAATTTACCGTCGCAGCAGATACTTCACGTGGGTGATAATCTTTATACTGATGTATTAGGCGCCGTTGAACAGGGCATGCAAGCTTGCTGGATTAATTTAACCGGTCAAACCATCGCACAGCAGTCAGATGCTCGCCTGTTACCGCATATTGAAATTACTGATTTAGTTGAGCTGAAGAGTTTGCTATAATCTGTATAAATAACCAGTAAGATGATGTGATATGATAAACGCCCATAATTTAATCGATTCGCTCAACCCTGAGCAGCAACGTGCCGTCACCACGGAGAGTCAATATAGTTTGGTTTTAGCCGGGGCCGGAAGCGGTAAAACCCGCGTTCTAGTGCACCGTATTGCCTGGTTATGCAGCGTCAAAGATAATCCAGCCGGTTCAATTTTTGCCGTCACTTTTACCAATAAAGCTGCTGCTGAAATGCAGGAGCGCATCATTGATTTATTAGGACAAGAGCGCTATCAAGGCATGTGGGTAGGCACCTTTCATGGGTTAACCCATCGTCTGTTACGTATTTTTTCCCAGCAAGCGGGATTACCGGATAATTTTCAGTTGATTGATACCGACGATCAGTTACGTTTGGTGAAGCGTCTATTTAAAGAGCTCAATATCGATGATAAAAAATGGTCACCGCGTGACTGTGCGGGCTATATTTCCACGCAAAAAGAGAAAGGGTTAAGACCACAGGATATCGCCCCTGCCGATATGCTCGAGCGAACCTGGGTACAAGTTTATAGCAGCTATCAAGCGATGTGTGACCGAACCGGTTATGTCGATTTTTCCGAACTTATCTTACGTACTTATGAGCTGCTTAAACGAGACGCCGAGGTATTGGCTTACTGTCATCGCCGTTTTCGCCATATCTTAGTCGATGAGTTTCAAGATACCAACCATATTCAGTTTCAGTTTATTAAGATCCTGGCCGGCGATAGTAGCAATGTGATGATTGTGGGGGATGATGACCAGTCAATCTACGGCTGGCGTGGGGCGAATTCAGATAATTTGCAAACCTTTGTCGATACCTATGCGGCAACCGACATGATCCGGTTAGAACAAAATTACCGCTCAACCGGCGCGATTTTACAGGTCGCCAATCATCTGATTGCGAATAATCAGCAGCGTTTAGGCAAAAATCTCTGGACCGCCCAAGATCACGGCGAACAGATCAATCTGTATATGGGCTTTAATGATATTGATGAAGCGCGTTATGTGATTGGTCAAATAAAGCAATATTATGCGGAGAGCGGTCATTATCGCGATTGCGCTATTTTATATCGTAATAATGCCCAATCACGACTGTTTGAAGATACCTTATTACAGTCCGCGCTACCGTATCAAATTTATGGTTCAATTCGTTTTTATGAACGTCAGGAGGTCAAAATGGCCTTGGCTTATCTGCGTTTACTTTACGATAATCATAATGATATGGCTTTTGAGCAGATTATTAATGTGCCAACCCGCGGGATTGGGAATGTGACGTTAGATAATGTACGAAGTCTGGCCCGGCAGCATGATAAATCGTTATGGGCAATGTCCGTTGAGTTACTCTCCTCTTCAGTGCTGCGCGCGAAACCGAAAGCCGGTTTAGGCCGATTTATTGAACTCTTTGAGATTATGCGCAAAGAGCTGATCGGACTGCCTTTTTATGAGCAGCTTGATCATATAATTCATGATTCAGGTCTTTATGCTATGTATGAACAAGAACAAGGAATTAAAGCGCAATCTCGTCTCGAAAATCTGCAAGAGTTAGTCTCTGCCGCCAAGCAGTTTTATGAAACCAACAGTGGTGACTTTGTCGATGTTGAGACCGGTAAAACGCTGACGGTACTTGAGGCCTTTTTGGCTTATACTTCCTTAGAGGGGAAAGAGACTGCTAAACATCAAGATGCTGTGCAGCTGATGACGCTGCATTCCGCCAAAGGACTCGAATTTAACAATGTCTTTATGGTCGGCATGGAAGAGGGGATTTTCCCTTCGCAGCGTTCGCTCGCCGATAGTGTGCAGATGGAAGAGGAGCGGCGTCTGGCATATGTCGGTATTACCCGCGCACGCCAACAATTAACCTTAACTTGTGCGCAAAGTCGGCGTTTATATGGTAAAGAGGAACGTAATGTTCCCTCACGTTTTTTACATGAATTACCAATTGAATGGTTAAAAGATGTCGGTTATAAAAATAGTTATCTACAGCAATCCGCATCGGCTCAAACCCGTCACCGTGCTTATCAATTTGACACAGAAGAGACTCAGCAGCGCACAGCATCGCCTGATGAGATGAAAAAGATGCGGGCGCGGGTGAATGAAGCGGCACATGCCGAGAGCGGTTTTAAACTCGGCCAACGTGTTTCGCACCGCCGCTTTGGTGAAGGCACGATCATCAATATGGATGGCGAAGGCGATCATCGCCGGGTTCAAGTGGCGTTTGTCAATGAAGGGATAAAATGGTTAGTACTGAAATTAGCTAATTTAGAACCTATGAAGTAAATGACCAAGATGAAATGTCGGTATTATCTGCTGTGCGTAATCAATTTAAATAATTCATCAATTAAGTGTAAATATCTTTAATTAATCGGATAAAAGATGTTTATCCCGGACAGATGACGATATGATATTTTAACGTAAAAATAATATGGGTTTTAATAATTTTATGCGCAAGCCTTTTTTATCGACACTTATCTTGCTGATGTTGGCAACGATGAGTTTTACTTATGCTGAAAATAGTCATGCTGAAAACAAGTCAGTTTATGGATTATATGAGAAAGTTCAATTTCCTGAATTTAAAAATGTCATCATCAAAGCGAAGCTCGATACTGGCGCTAAAACAGCCTCATTAGGGGCTACCGATATTCACTTTTTTGAGCGTAATGGTGAACAATGGGTGAGTTTTAAACCCCAAATTAAAGGACAAGACTTGCCAGTGATGGAGCGATTACTGGTGCGCAATAGCAACATTAAACGTCGTATCGCCGATCTCAGCGAGGGTGAGGATGTGCTGCATACCGCCAGACCGGTGGTGCTGATGAATATCTGTTTTGATGGTAAGTTAAAGGCCATAGAAGTTAACTTAACCGATCGTTCTCACTTTATCTATCCACTTTTACTGGGTTCCAGCGCGTTAGTTGAACTTGATGCAATCGTGGATCCCAGTTTAACTTACCAATCACTGCCTAATTGTAAATAACTTAACGATTGACGAGAATACTTATGCGTTCTTTATCTTTACACCTCAAAGCACTTATCGCGATATTCTTAGTTTTAGGTCTGTCGATTATTGCCTATCAAATCTTTGTGCAAAAAACGCCAGTCACGGAAAATGAAGTCGATAATCTCTGGACTATCGATGCCAAAATCAGTTTTGATGTGCGCAATGGGCCTAAACCTGTACGGGTACAATTTTATATTCCGCCTAAATCTGATTACTACACGATTTCTAATGAACTGTTTTTAGCCAAAGATTATGGTCAAAATATTGATATCAGTCAGCCGGACAATCGTTTTGTGGTCTGGTCGGCGCGTAAAGTGACCGGTAAACAGACTTTATATTATCGTTTAAATGTCACCAAACGTTACGCCGATGAGGTGAGTAATACCAGTAAAGGCCTAACCTGGCGTGAACCTATTGCGACCAAAGGCGCTGATGCATTAGCGGTCGATGCCTTAGTCAATGAGATTCGTTCCAAATCCTCTAATATTGCGACGTTTATCTCGGCAGCCATTAATCTGATTAATGACAGTAATAACGATAATGTGAATTTATTACTCGCCGGGGATAAAAGCACCGAGAATAAGGTCAAAGTGATTGAGCTGGTCTTATCACAGGCTTATATTCCGATTCAACGTGTTCAGACTTTGAAATTAGCATCGGGCGGCGTGCAGACGCCTTCATTATGGATTCGCAGCTATTATGTTGATGCCACCAAAAAAAGTGACAATAACAGTAATATTAGCAGTAGTAGTAATAGTAATGAGTTAATCGGCCAGTGGCACTATTTTAACCCTTTAACCGGCAATATTGGTTTGCCGGATGATCAAATTGTCTGGTGGACTGGCGATGATAAAGTCTTGACGGTGGATAATGGCATCAACAGCCATGTGACCTTTAGTCTGGAAAAAAGCGAGCTGGCTGCCTTGAGTCTGGCCAAGTTATCCAATGAGTTTAACAGTCAAACCGACTACTCTTTTTACAGTTTACCGCTCAACACGCAAGATGCTTATAAAATCATGCTAATGATTCCCTTTGGCGTCTTAATGATTCTGTTTTTCCGTAACATTGTCGGCATCAATACCCTTGGTACCTTTACACCGGTGCTGATCGCTTTAGCCTTTAGAGAGACCGGACTAGTGTTTGGCATTGTATTCTTCTCTATTATTGTCGCGATAGGTTTATCGCTGCGGTCTTACTTAGAACATTTGAAACTGCAAATGTTGCCCCGCTTATCGATCGTGCTGACGTTTGTGGTCTTGCTGATTATTTTTGTTGGCCTGTTAAGCCATAAACTCGGTTTTGATCAAGGGCTCTCTATTACCTTATTCCCGATGGTTATTTTAACCATGACAATTGAGCGCTTATCGATTACCTGGGAAGAGCGGGGTAGTTCATTCGCTTTTCGAGTGGCGATAGGTACACTGTTTACCTCATCGATCGCTTATGCCGTAATGGGCTTCAAGCCGTTTAACTATTTTGTGTTTACGTTCCCGGCCATTTTACTGATTTTAATCGCCTTTATGTTGATGATGGGACGTTATCGTGGCTATCGCCTGACAGAGCTGTTTCGTTTTAAAGCGCTGCTAAAATAGGGGGCTGAACGATGTTAAATCTAATTAAAACCTGGCGAGCATTAAGAGAAAAGGGCATTATCGGGATTAATCAGCGTAATGCTGACTATATTCTTAACTATAATCAGCGCCGTCTTTATCCGCTGGTTGATGATAAGATTATCACCAAACAACTGGCCATTGCTGCCGGGATTCATGTGCCTGAGCTGTATGGCGTGGTCAAGACTGAACACGATATCTCAAAAGTCAGTGAACTACTCGCCCATCATAATGATTTTGTGATTAAGCCGGCACAAGGCTCAGGTGGCGATGGGATTATTGTGATTGCCAATCGTTATGATGATAATCGCTTTAAAACGGTTTCTGGTCGCTTAATCACGTTAGCTGAGATTGAGTATCAGCTATCAAATATCATTACCGGATTATATTCACTGGGCGGCATGCGCGATAGTGCATTGATCGAATATCGGGTTAAACCAGATCCGATCTTTAAGCGCATCAGTTTTGAAGGAGTACCGGATATCCGTATTATTGTTTTAAAGGGCTATCCGGTGATGGCCATGGTCCGTTTACCAACTCGGCAATCGAACGGCAAGGCGAATTTGCATCAAGGGGCGATCGGGGTCGGTATCGATTTAGCAACGGGCAGAACGCTCAATGGTACCTGGTTAAACGAAAAAATTCATCGCCATCCTGATACGGATAACCATGTGAGTGGCCTGGCACTACCCGACTGGGATAAGTTTATGCATCTGGCGGCCAGCTGTTATGAATTAGTCGGATTAGGTTATATTGGTGTCGATCTGGTGCTGGATGAAGAAAAGGGCCCATTAATTTTAGAACTTAATGCCCGTCCGGGCTTGAATATTCAGATTGCTAATGACATGGGGCTGTATAAACGCACCAGTGTGGTCGAAGCGCATTTAGCCGAACTAGCCAAGCAAGGCATCACTGAAAGTGTCGAAGAACGACTGCGTTTTGTGAAACAGCATTTTGCTATAACCGACACAAGAACCGATTAATTTGCTGAAGTTTTAGCAGCGATTTGCTATATTAGGCGCCTGATGATTCAGTCGCCCAAGATGGCCTATTATGATAAAAAAATTAAACGCTGATTTAATGCAGCTTGCTTGTTACTGCTCGCCTAAGACAGCCGGCCTGAGTCTGGCGCTGTTAACCTGTATGGCGATGACACCGGCTCAGGCTAGCGAAGTGGCCAGCCACGATCGGCCAGATTCGATTATTGCGCGATTGCTGGAGAAAAATACCGGCCACTACTTCATGCTCTATCCTTATGAAAGTAACTATGTGATTCAAACTTATACCAGCAATATTAATCGACAGTCGATTCATAGCTACTCTTGGTCCGAGCATGCCCGCAAGGATGAGACTAAATTTCAAATTAGCCTCGGTTTTCCGATCTATCGGGGGATTTTTGGTGAGAACTCACTATTGGGCGCCTCTTATACTCAGCGCTCCTGGTGGCAATCGCTCAATGCTTCACAATCGTCGCCTTTTCGCGAAACTAATTATGAGCCACAACTGTTTGTCGGTTTTACGACCGATTATCAACTCCTCGGTTGGACGATTAAAGATGTGGAAATGGGCTTCAATCATCAATCGAATGGCCGGCCTGAGCAAACATCTCGTAGCTGGAATCGTTTATATGCTCGCAGTATGGCAACTTATAATAATTTCACGCTAGATTTAAAGCTTTGGTATCGTATCCCAGAAAGTGCAAAAAATGATGACAATCCCGATATGACCCGATATATGGGTTATTATCGCTTATTAATGGGCTACCAATGGGATAACAACACCTTCACCGCGCAGACCCATTATAATTGGCAAAGCGGTTATGGTAATGTCGAACTTGGCTGGAGTTATCCGATTAATGACGCTATTCGGCTATATGCGCAGTTATTTAGCGGTTATGGTGAGTCGATGATTGATTATAATTATAAACAGACCCGCTTTGGTCTGGGTGTGATGTTAAATGATCTGTTTTAAAAAAAGAGTATGGTCGTAAAATTATTGTGATAAAACGTAACGCAGAGCAGATTCTGCAAACTATCTTTGGTTATAAATCGTTCCGAAATGAGCAGCAGACCATTATTGAAACCGTCACGTCGCAGCGTGATGCCTTAGTTATCATGCCAACGGGTGGGGGAAAGTCAATCTGTTACCAGATCCCGGCATTGATGAAAGAGGGCGTAACGATTGTGGTTTCACCGCTAATCTCTTTAATGAAGGATCAGGTTGATCAGCTTAATGCCAATGGCGTGAGCGCAGCTTGTCTCAATTCTACCCAAACGATGCAGCAGCAAAGAGCGGTCATGACGCAATATCGTGATGATGAGATTAAGCTGCTGTATATTGCCCCAGAACGGCTTAGTGTGAGCGCTTTTTTGTCGCTGCTCCTGCAAAAACCACCGACCTTAATCGCGATCGATGAAGCGCACTGTATTTCACAGTGGGGACATGATTTTCGGCCCGAGTACCGGCAGCTAGGGCAGTTGAAATCACAATTTCCACAAACCCCCATCATTGCGCTCACCGCGACTGCTGACGATGTGACCCGGCGTGATATTATCCGGTTATTGGCTTTAGATCAGCCCTTAATTAGTATCAGTAGTTTTGACCGGCCGAATATCCGTTACACCGTCACAGAGAAGTTTAATGCGCTGGAGCAGATTACCACCTTCTTATTACGTCAGAAAAATAGTAGTGGCATCATTTACTGTAGCAGCAGGGCTAAAGTGGAAGAGATGGCGGTTAGACTCAAAGCGCGTCACTTTTCGGTTGCCGCCTATCATGCCGGACTCAGTCATCAAGAACGTGAGCGAGCACAAGAGGCGTTTCTGCGTGATGATATTCAAATAATCATCGCCACAATCGCCTTTGGTATGGGAATTAATAAGCCCAATGTACGCTTTGTGATTCATGCAGATATCCCTAAAAATATTGAAGCCTATTATCAGGAAACCGGTCGAGCCGGTCGTGATGGCTTACCCGCTGAAGCCCTGTTACTATTTAATACGGGTGATTTAGGCTGGTATCGCAAACTGGTGGAAGAGAAAGACGATGATAGCCAAAAAGAGATCGAGCTGCATAAACTCAATGCGATGGGCGCTTTTGCTCAGGGGCTGACCTGCCGACGTTTAGTCTTGCTCAATTACTTTGGTGAGAACCGGCAACAGTCTTGTCATAATTGCGATATCTGTCTGTTTCCACCGAAACAGTACGATGGTCTGGAAGATGCTCAAAAAGTCCTGTCCTGTATCTATCGGGTTGGGCAGCGTTTTGGTATGCACTATGTGGTCGATGTATTACGTGGCGCCAATAATGCTAAGATTCGTGATTTTGGCCATAATCAGCTATCGGTATATGGCATTGGTAAAGCACAATCCAGCGATTACTGGATCAGCATTATTCGCCAGCTGATTCATCTGGGCTTGCTCATTCAGGATATTACCGCCTATTCAGCGTTAAAATTAACCGAGGCAGCCAGGCCGATCCTCAAAGGTGAAACCGCACTTTCGCTGGCGGTACCGCGTTTGGAGATTGTTAAAAAAGAGAAATATCGCCAGCCAGGCCGCTCCTCTATTTTAACCACCTCACTCACCAGTGAAGAGAAAGTCTTGTTTGGTCGGCTTCGTCATTTACGTAAAACGATTGCGGATCAGGATGGTGTGCCGCCTTATGTCGTCTTTAGTGATGCCAGTTTATTAGAGATGGTTCAGCAGCAACCGACCACTAAAACTGAATTACTCTCTATTAGTGGGGTAGGACAGACTAAACTGGAGAAGTATGGCGATGAGTTTTTAACACTGATTAGTGAGTTTATGTTTAGTTAGCAATATTGATTGACTAATCGAGTGAGATAATGCTATTTATGAGGCGTATTGATGGATAAATACGCCTCTCAATCATCAAGTATGATGTTGGGTGACAATATAATTACTTTTTAAACATGGATTGGAGAAAAGTGATGAGCCCTATCGAAACTATGCCGCAAATGGTCGCATTGGTACTGGTATTATTGATCTTATATATTGGTGATGTGATAAGTAATCTGAGTAAAGCCTGGATTCCCTCTGTTTTTGTCTGTGTCGTGCTCTTTTTGCTCGGTTACTGGACCTTTTTCCCAAAAGATATTATTGCCAAAGCCGGCATTCCTGCGGTGGTGGCTATCATGCTGATGTATCTGCTCATCACCAATATGGGCACATTGTTGTTAATGACGGACTTAAAGAAACAGTGGAAAACCATTCTTATCTCGCTGGCCGGTATTGGCGGCATTATTGTATCATGTTACCTGATTGGGCTCACCTTGTTTGATTACAATACAGTTGTGGTCGCGATTCCGCCGCTAGTGGGCGGGATTGTGTCAGCCTTAATTATGTCAGGCGGCGCCAAGGCAGCTGGCCTCATTGAGCTATCCGTCTTTGCTATTGTAATCTATGTGATGCAGGGCTTTGCTGGTTTTCCGTTAACGGCGATTGTGCTGAAAAAAGAGGGCTTGCGCGTACTGGCGCTGCACCGTCAAGGGGATTGGCAATCCACAACCACCCAGGAGAATGCCAATCATGCCTTAGAGCAAGTCATTTCGCCCGAAGAGACGCCGATGCCAAAATTATTTGCGCAGTTTCCGGCTCGATACAATACCGCTTATTGCCAATTTTTACGTTTAGCCGTGGTCGGTATGCTGGCCTATATCGTCTCTGAATTATTAAAACCGCTGGTGCCTATTAGTCCTTTTGTGTTGTGTCTGTTATTTGGCATCATCGCCACATCCGCTGGTTTTTTAGAGCGTCATGCACTGAAAAAGGCCAATGGTTTTGGCTTTGCGGTGATGGGGTTGATGCTGTTTGTGTTTGATGGGCTTAATTACGCGACGCCATCGATGCTGGTGAATCTATTTGTCCCTCTGGTTGTCTTAATTATCAGTGCTGTAATGGGCATGTTTATGTTTTCGGTGATCATGGGCAAAATACTCGGCGTTACCAAGTCACTGGCTTTTGCCATTGCGTTAACGGCGCTCTATGGTTTTCCGGCCGATTATATTATTACCAATGAGGTGATTAATAATCTGACCAAAGATCAGCATGAACGGTTAATCTTAACCAATCACCTGCTGCCACCTATGCTCATTGGTGGTTTTATTTCGGTGACGATGGTCTCGGTGGTATTAGCCGGTATTATGGTTGGCATGATCATCCCGGTTAGCGCATAAACCAGCAGTTTGACACGGATTTGATTTAAGCTATATTAATACAGTCAACATCATGGTTTTATGCCATATCGCCTTGGACCGGTAACTGATTTCAGGGCGAGTAATTTTATCATTTTGGGTGCTTAATGAAGTGTCTTATCCGCTGCTTTTATCAGCCGCTTTAATGAAACATTTTAATGATGTACTTTAATGATGTACTTGAAAGATACGCACTTTACCTATAATAAGGTCTCTTTATCAATCAAGCCTATTTATTCACAAGGTATCTTTAACCCGATATCTTCATTTGTCAGATATCAACCAGTGAGGGAACGGCATGTTAGCCAATAAAAAAAGAGTACAAGCCCATTTAGAAGCACTGGCTCAATTTACCGCCACCCCCGGTAAGGGGATTACCCGTTTGTCTTACAGCGCTGAAGATTTACAGGCGAGAACCTACCTGAAATCGACTATGCAGGCGATAGGGCTCGATGTCCACGAAGATGCGATCGGCAATATTTATGGTCGTTTAGCGGGCCAAGATCCGACCTTACCGGCGGTGCTGATCGGCTCCCATTTTGATTCGGTGCCCCACGGCGGCGCCTTTGATGGGACTGCCGGGGTCGTGATGGGGCTGGAGGTCGCCACGCTATTTCATGAACAGCAGCTAACTCCTTACTATCCATTGGAAGTGGTGGCTTTGGTCGAAGAGGAAGGCAGTAGTTTTGGGCACGGTTTACTGGCATCCCGCGCGATTGCCGGTCAGATAAGCGCCGATGATTTGAAGCAGATGCAGGATGATCAAGGCCGCTCTGCAGCCCAAAAAATGGCGCAAGCGGGTTTTAATGCCGAGCAGGTATCCAGTGTGATGCGTTCACCCAAAGAGATGAAAGCCTTTATCGAATTACATATTGAACAGGGCCCGATTCTGGAGCAAGCGGGGCAAGATATTGGTATTGTCGATACGATCGTGGGGCTATGTCAGCTTGAGATTACCGTGCAAGGTAGAGCCGGGCATGCGGGTACCACGCCGATGCATCTGCGGGCCGATGCGTTATTAGCAGCGACCTATCTGATTCAAGCCATTAATCAGCTTGCGGCACAAGAAACCGAGGCAGTGGCGACGGTCGGTAAGCTGGCGGTCTATCCGAATGGGTCCAATGTTATCCCTAGCAAAGTGATCTTTACTGTCGATGTGCGGGCTAAATATGCGGATAAACTGCAGTGGCTGTTACAGCAAATTCAAGCTGATTGTGCCGCAGCTAACAGTTCGACCATTAAGGTGCATTATCATCAAAAAGTCTCAATTGCCCCGGTAAATCTCAATCCGATGATTAGCGCCTTACTGAAAGCGAATAGTGATAAACTGGGTTTTAAAAGTCGCATGATGGTCAGTGGTGCCGGTCATGACGCGATGGTTTTGGCGGATTTAACGGCGGTTGGGCTGGTGTTTGTGCCTAGCCGACAGGGGTTAAGTCATCATCCTGATGAGTGGACCGACTACGCACAGATTTGTCAAGGGATTGAGGTTATTTTTGAAACTGTTAAAACGCTCACAGAGGAAAAATGATGTTAAATACTACCTTAACCAAGCTTATTGCCGCTTATTGTGATGAGATGATCGCTTTTCGGCGCGATCTCCATCAACATCCAGAGTTGCCTTTCGAAGAGGTGAGAACCACGCAGCGGATTGTGCAGCAGCTTAAACAAATCGGTATCGACTATCGCTTAACTGAGCCGACCGGTGTGATCGCTGAGATCAAAGGTGCCAAGCCGGGCAAAACCGTGCTGTTACGCGCTGATATTGATGCTTTGCCGGTGATGGAACTGAATGATAAGATCGATTATCAATCAACCATTAGCGGAAAAATGCACGCCTGTGGCCATGATACTCATACCGCAATGCTATTAACCGCGGCTAAAGCGCTGTATCAGATTCGTGATCAATTAACCGGTAATGTGCGTTTGGTCTTTCAGCCAGCAGAAGAGATTGCCCAAGGCGCTAACGCAATGATTGCTCAGGGCGTCATGATCGGCGTCGATAATGTGTTTGGTATGCATATCTGGTCAAAGATGCGCAGTCATCAACTTGCTTGTGTGGTGGGGCCGACTTTCGCTTCAGCGGATCTGTTAAAAGTCACCTTTAAAGGTCAAGGTGGCCATGGCTCGATGCCGCATGACACGGTGGATGCGGCGATGGTTGCGTCGGCTTTTGTCATGAATGTGCAGGCGATTGTCTCTCGTGAGATCGATCCGCTCGAACCAGCCGTTGTGACTATTGGTAAAATGGTGGTGGGTACCCGTTTTAATGTGATTGCTGAAAATGCCGTGCTGGAAGGAACGGTGCGCTGTTTTAATCTTGAGGTACGTAACAAGCTTGAAGCTGCTATTGAGCGCTATGCTCAGCAAGTGGCCGCGATGTATCGCGCGACCGCCAAGGTCGAATATACTTATGGCACACTACCGCTGGTTAACGAATCACAAAGCGCTTTACTGGCACAGTCGATTATTCAGCAGGCTTTTGGTGAAGAGGCACTGCATGCTGAGCGGCCAACCACGGGCGCGGAAGATTTTAGTTATTATCTTGAGCATGCACCGGGCGCTTTTGCCTTAGTTGGCAGCGGTAATCCGGCTAAAGATACCCAGTGGGCTCATCATCATGGCTGCTTTAATGTTGATGAAGATTCACTCACCCGCGGCGCTGAACTGTATGCGCAGTACGCTTTCGCTTATTTACAGCAAAACCAATTTTAGTTTACTGTCTTTTATTGGAGTAATTATGCTATCATATTGCTATTAAATAGTGGTTAATTGCGTTAAGTAAGTGGGAATATCCTATCGATGAGTTATCAAGTTCTTGCCCGTAAGTGGCGTCCTAAATCTTTTGCTGAAGTGGTTGGACAGGCTCATGTACTGAAAATTCTGAGCAATGCGTTAACGCTAGGACGTGTGCATCACGCTTATCTTTTTTCTGGTACCCGTGGCGTTGGTAAAACCTCGATTGCCCGTTTGTTGGCGAAAGGACTTAATTGCGAAACCGGCATTACTGCTACTCCGTGTGGTCAATGTGGTAACTGTCTAGATATTGAGCAGGGCCGTTTTGTCGATTTGATTGAGATTGATGCGGCTTCACGCACGAAAGTTGAAGATACCCGTGAGATCCTCGACAATATCCAGTATTTACCGACCAGAGGACGATTTAAAGTTTATCTGATCGATGAAGTGCATATGTTATCGCGCAGCAGTTTTAATGCCTTATTAAAAACGCTGGAAGAGCCGCCTGAGCATGTCAAGTTTCTTCTAGCCACCACCGATCCTCAAAAATTACCGATTACGATTTTATCGCGCTGTCTACATCTGCATCTGCAAATGTTAGATAATGGACAAATTACCCAGCAACTCGAGCATATTTTGCAGGCTGAAAAAATCCCGTTCCAGCCACGTGCTTTAACACTGTTATCCAAAGCGGCTAATGGCAGTATGCGTGATGCGCTGAGTTTAACCGATCAAGCTATTGCACTGGGTAATGGTGAAGTGGATACTACTTCCGTTGCCAGTATGTTGGGGGCGCTAGATGATAATGTGCCGTTTAGCTTAATGGAGTCACTGGTTGCTGTTGAGGGGAATACCTTAATGTCACAGATCAGTCAGGCCGCCACGCAAGGCGCTGACTGGGAGACACTGTTAAATGATACGCTGGCACTGTTACATCAAATTGCACTGCTGCAGATGGTGCCGACCGCCTTAGGGGAATATCAGCATCGCGAAGCACGTATTCGGCATCTAGCCCAGATTATTACCCCACAAGATGTGCAGCTCTATTATCAAATCCTGTTGGAGGGTAAAAAGACCCTCAATACCGCTCATGATAAAAAAATGGTGGTTGAGATGGCTTTTTTACGGGCGATTGCTTTTCAGCCTAAAGTGTTTCATGCTGCGCAGTCGACCAATAGCGTTAATGTGGCTATTGATAAGCCGGTGAATATGCCAGCCAGTCAGTCGCCAGCCAGCCCGGCAGCAGGGGCAGCCAATTCAGCTGAGACGCCATCTCGCCCACCAAGTGCTGCGACTGAAACAGTGAACGCACCGCCCACGCTATCAACACCGCCAGTATCGGCACCGGATATCGCTTTGCCCTCGGCGACCCAACAGATTTTGCAAGCGCGTGAAAAGCTTCTCAGCCAAGGTGATCCTAAGCCAAAAAAGTCTGAACGGGCAGCACCCGCGCAGCCTGGTAAATCATCTCGTTTTGATAGTGTAAAGCAGGGGAACTTTAAACGTCCGGAAGCTTTTGCCGAGCCCGCCGAAGATGAGCCGATGTCTGCTGAAAATTATCAGTGGCAGGCCAAGACAGTATTTGAAACGCCAGTTACCACGTTAACGCCGAAAAATTTGCGGCAAAGTGTTGAAGAAGAGAAGACCCCGGAGTTGGTTAAAAAATTGATTGCTGAAGCGATGACCCAAGATAGCTGGTCAGCGGAGATTGAGCAGTTAGGCTTGCCGCCGCTGATTAAACAGCTGGCTATCAATGCGTTTTTAGAGCAGAAAAGTGCCGGGCAGCTAGTGTTACATCTGCGCGCTGCACAGGCCCATATTAATAAAAGAAGTAACGTTGAGACCCTACAAGCGCTGATGTCAGCCCATCGTCAGCAGCCGATTGAACTCGATATTGTGATTGATGATAATTTAGCTCAGCAAACGCCGTTAGAGCTGCGTGAGTCTATCTATCAGCAAAAGTTACAAGCAGCTAAGACAACCATTCATCAAGATGAAAAGATTGTATTATTGTGTCGTTATTTTAATGCACAGATTGATGAAGAGAGCATTCGTCCCGTATAATAGCGGATAACTATTTATCGTATGAAATAAAAGAGGAATATGTATGTTTGGTGGTAAAGGCGGTTTAGGTAATATGATGAAACAAGCCCAACAGATGCAAGAGCGTATGCAAAAAATGCAAGAAGAGATCGCGCAGATGGAAGTCACGGGTGAATCAGGTGCCGGAATGGTCAAAGTGACCATCAATGGCGCACACAGCTGCCGCCGGGTTGAGATCGATCCTTCACTGTTAGTGGAAGATGACAAAGAGATGTTAGAAGATTTAGTTGCGGCAGCATTTAATGATGCCAATCGCCGCATTGATGAAGCACAGAAAGAGAAGATGGCGCAGGTCACTGGCGGTATGCAATTACCACCGGGCTTTAAAATGCCATTTTAATGATGTGAGAAGATATGCAAACCAGTCCCTTACTTGAATCTTTAATGGAAGCTTTACGCTGTTTACCTGGCGTGGGGCCTAAGTCAGCCCAGCGTATGGCTTTTCATCTGTTACAGCGCAACCGTGCTGGTGGATTAAACTTGGCGAATATGCTCCATGAAGCGATGACCCATATTGGCCATTGTCATGATTGTCGTACGTTTACTGAACAAGAATATTGCGCTATATGCAGTAATCCGCGCCGACAAGCGAGTCAACAGCTCTGTATCGTTGAAACGCCGGCCGATATTGTGGCCATAGAACAAACGGGTCAGTATGCCGGCCGTTATTTTGTGTTACTCGGGCATTTATCGCCGCTTGATGGTATTGGCCCACAGGATATTGGTTTAGACAGGCTCGAACAGCGCCTGTCACGAGAGTCGATTAGCGAAGTGATTTTAGCCACTAACCCAACCATTGAAGGCGAAGCTACCGCCAATTATATTGCCGAAATTTGTGCTGAGTATAACACAGTAGCGACACGTATTGCCCACGGTGTGCCGGTCGGCGGCGAGCTAGAGATGGTTGATGGCACCACGCTTTCACACTCCTTTATTGGCCGCCAAAAGATCGAGCTATAACCACGTTCTAATCGACCAATTGCGTTTACATGACATTAAATCAATGACGCTAAATCAATTTTATTAAATTAAGGTGAAATGATGACCAATCAAGCAGTGGCTTTTGACATGGATGGTACGTTATTAAATAACCAACGCCAAATCTTACCGGAAACGATTGCGGTGATTGAAAAAATTAAAGCCAAAGGGATCAAGGTTGTTCTGGTCACCGGTCGTCATCATTCGGTCATCTATCCCTACTATTATCAGCTCGGTTTAGATGCACCGGTGGTTTGCTGTAATGGGACTTATCTGTATGATTTTAAACAGCAACAAGCGTTTTACGCCAATCCCATCGATAAGCCACAAGCAACATCACTCCTCAAACAGGTCAATGAGTTCGGTATTCATACCCTGATTTATACCGATAGCATGATGTGTTATGAAGTGCTCGATGATCATTTGCAGGGGCTATTTGGCTGGATTGATTCCTTACCGACTTTTTTAAGACCGAAAATCTATCAGGTTGATAGTTTTCAAGACGTGATTGAGCAGTCAAGCGCCATTTATAAATTTGCCACCAGCTCTCATGATATCCCTGCTTTAAAAGCCTTTTCAGTCGCCGTTGAAGCGCGGGGTGATTTAGAGTGTGAATGGTCATGGATTAATCGTGCCGATGTGGCTTTAAAAGGTAATACTAAGGGTAATGGACTGGAGAAATGGTCAAAATTAACTGGTATTCCACTGGCCAATATGGTGGCTTTTGGTGACAGCTATAACGATATCAGTATGCTTGAGCGCTGTGGTCTGGGTATTGCGATGGGTAATGCCGATGTTGCTGTGCAGCAAAAAGCGGATCGGGTGATTGGTCATAATAATGAACCTAGCCTGGCTACGGTATTAACTGAGCTGTTTTTATAATCGGTTTGTTGGCCGCCAATAGCGATAGCTAGCGATGATCAAAAATTGTGTTAAGATCATGCTTTTTAGTTATCACCCCATGTCAATCAAGATAGTTTGTTGACTATCTTGATTTTATCATCCCCAATAAGCGATCTTGTGCTTATTTTTAAAAATAGTGAATGATGTTTGATATCCTGTACCAAGACGAATATATCGTTGCCATCAATAAACCTACCGGCTGGTTAGTCCACCGTAGCTGGCTCGACAAACATGAAAAAGTCGTGGTGATGCAGACCTTGCGTGATCAAATCGGTCAACATGTTTTTCCTGTTCATCGTCTCGATCGACCGACTTCCGGCGTGTTACTGTTTGCGCTGTCATCTGCTGTAGCGCGCCTATTAGCCGAGCAGTTTGCGCAAGGTAACATCGTCAAACAGTATCTGGCGATTGTGCGTGGTTTTGTTACTGGCGAAGCGGTGATTGACTATCCTTTAGTGGAGGAGCATGACCGGATTGCCGATAAGTTTGCTAAACAAGATAAACTGGCACAAGCGGCGGTTTCTCACTACCAAGGCTTGGCAACGTTTGAAATCCCGGTCGCCGTCGGTCGTTATCCTTCTGCCCGTTATTCACTGGTCGCGTTAAGCCCACAAACGGGGCGTAAACATCAGCTTCGTCGCCATATGAAACATATCTTTCACCCGATTATCGGCGACAGTAAACATGGTGATTTACATCAAAATCGGGCTTTTGCTGACTATTTTGAGGTGCGCCGTCTGATGCTACATGCGGCCTCGTTATCCCTGCGCCATCCGATTACAAAGGCGCCGCTGTTGTTAACAGCGACCGCTGATTCGCCGTTATTTGATCTGGCGTATATTCGGCAATTACCCGCGCTAGAACCGCACAGCTCGTGATGATGATTAAGTGGTTCATTATAACTAGCTGTTGGCCTTAACACTTGACCGATCGCTTGGTCGAGGGCAAATTAGCATGACAAATTTGTCATATCAATTATATAATTGCGTGATATTGGGCGTATCAGGAGTGAGAGATGATAACTGAACATGATCCACAGCTGCTAACCGGTCAGCAATTTCTTGACGCTAAACCGGTGTTTTGTTGTCAGCTCACTGGCAAAGGGGATAAAACCGCCTTACAGCCAGATTCGCAAGCCAGTAACGCCAAACCTTTTTGGATTCATCTTGATTATCAGGACAAACAGACAGTTGAGTGGATAAAAAACACCCAGCTGCTGCCCGATATCGCGAAAACATCGCTGATCAGTAAAAATCAAACCGCCAAATCGATCCGCTTTGATACCCATCGCGGTATGTTAGTTGTGCTCAAAGGTGTCAATATCACCCCAGGTGATCAGTACGATCCGATTGTCACTTTACGTTTCTATATTACCGATAATTTTATTCTTTCCACGCGTCATCAGAAAATTAATGCTATCAATGATTTACAGCTGCAGTTAGATAAAAAGATTGGACCAGTGGATGTGGCCGACTGGTTAGTGCAAATTTCTGAAAATTTAACCAATCATGCCAATCAAGCAGTCGAAAATATTCATGATCAGGTGATTAAGCTGGAAGATTATGTGCTCACCCAGCAGCGCGTGATGCCACATCAAGAAATTGGCCGGGTGCGCCGTAAACTGATTACCTTAAGACGGATTTTAACGCCACAGCGTGATACGTTTATTAAGATTGCCACAGAAAGATTATCGTGGATTGACGATAATGATCGCCGCCATATGCATGATATCGCCACCCGTTTAAACCATTATATTGGCGATATTGATACCTGTTTATTACGCTTATCCTCAATTCTGGAACAGATCAATGCCATGTTTACCGAGCAGATGAATAAACGTATCTATATTATGTCGATCCTGGCCACTATTTTTATGCCTTTAACCTTCTTAGCCAGCCTGTTTGGCGTTAATTTGGCGGGCATTCCATTTACCACCCATCTCTGGTCATTTGGGGTGTTTTCAGCCATTTTAACGGTATTAGGGATTATGTTAAGTATCTGGCTGAAGCGTAAACAGTGGTTGTGACGGTTTTGTCAACATCTTGGTACTAAGCTAATGCGCGCAATGCGATGACCGGCTTGGCACCTGTGTGCTTGAAAGCCAGTATGAGGATGTGGGTCAAACGCGATATTTTAAATGAGATTAAAGAGAGCGTGAGGTTTAGATTAAATTTATTTAACTTTAATTGAAGTTAAATTCAATTGAACCTCAATCAAGGTTAGGTTGAAAAGGAAATGTTCGCACGCTTGCGGATACCAGCTGAAAAGCCTGTCATCCATGATGTTTAGTGATGAGCCGCCTAAGAGTGACGTTTAACAGATAAGCAATAAGAAAAATAATATGATGCAACTTTATATCGCTGAAAAACCCAGTTTAGCCCGAGCACTGGCCGATGTGCTACCGAAGCCTCACCAAAAAGGGGATGGTTTTATTCGGGTGGCCAATGGCGATATTGTCAGTTGGTGTATTGGTCATCTTTTAGAACAGGCTCCGCCAGATGCCTATGATGAGAAACTCAAACGCTGGCAGCTGCAAGATTTACCCATCATGCCGGAAAAATGGCTGTTGCTACCCAAGCAGAGTACCCAAAAACAGCTGCAGGTCTTAACCCAGTTAATTCAGCAAGCAGAGCAGATTGTCCATGTCGGTGACCCGGACAGAGAAGGGCAGCTGCTGATTGATGAAGTGCTCAACTATTGCCAGTTACCCGCCGATAAGATTAAAATTGTTAAACGCTGTTTGATCAGTGATTTAAATGCCTCTGCAGTCGAGAAGGCCATCGCTCAGTTACGCGAAAATAGTGATTTTGTGCCGCTCTCGACCTCCGCTTTAGCTAGAGCCAGAGCGGATTGGTTATATGGCATCAATATGAGTCGCCTGTATACCATTAAAGGTCGTCAGGGGGGGTATCAGGGCGTCTTGTCAGTTGGCCGCGTCCAAACACCGATTCTGGGATTAGTCGTGCGCCGTGATTTAGAGATTGAACAGTTTAAGCCGAAACCGTTTTATGAAGTCTACGCGATGTTAGCCACCCAGCATCAGGAGACCTTTAAAGCGAAATGGCAACCGAGTGAGGCCTGTGCACCTTATCAAGATGAAGAGGGCCGGGTACTGGTCAAAGCGTTGGCCGAAAATGTCGTCAATCGGATTAAAGGGCAGCCCGGCACGGTTGAACAGGTCAGTAATAAAAAGAAAGAACTGTCTCCGCCGCTGCCTTATAATTTATCGACCCTACAGATTGAGATGGCCCGAAAAGCCAATTTGAATGCGCAAGCGGTGCTCGATACCTGTCAGGCGCTGTATGAAAAGTATAAACTGATTACCTATCCTCGTTCCGATTCACGCTATTTACCGCAGGAGCATCTGACACAGATTGACGGTGTGCAAAGCGCTATCTTACATAATTTGCCCGATCTACAGCCGGCTATCACGCAAGCTGATTTTAAGCTGCGTTCGAAAGCCTGGAATGATAAGAAAGTGGATGCGCATCATGCCATTATTCCCACCTTGCGCAAAGCCAATTTAGGTAGCCTTAGCGCGGATGAACGCCTGGTTTATCAGGCGGTTGCCCTGCAGTATCTGGCGCAGTTTTATCCGGTCTATCGCTATGCTGAATTGCAAATTGATGTCGATATTGCTGGTGGTAAATTTATTGCCAAAGCAACCCAGATGCTGGCCGAAGGCTGGAAAGTGCTATTTAAGCAAAAAAATCAGGATAGCCCTGATGACGAGGATGAGAATGAACCGGCACTGAGTAGTCTGGTGAAAAAAGGCGAAATCGTGCAGTGTGTCGATGCGCTGCTGCTCGATAAAGAGACGCAGCCACCGAAACCTTTTAATGATGCCACGCTGCTGTCGGCAATGACCGGGATTGCCCGCTTTGTTAAAGATCCCGAGATTAAAAAGATACTGAGAGAGACCGATGGATTAGGCACTGAGGCAACTCGGGCCGGCATTATTGAACTGCTATTTAAGCGGCAATTTTTAGAACGCAAAGGTAAACAAATTCGCGCAACCCAAACCGGTCGCCAGTTAATTGCTAACTTACCTGATGTGGCAACAACGCCAGATATGACCGCACTCTGGGAGTCTCAGCTCGATGAGATCAGTAAAAAATCGCTCAGTTATGCGGCATTTATGGCGCAGCTGGAGCTGTTTTTAACCCAGCTGATTGCCCAGTTACGACAGCGATCCTTTCGCTAAATTTTGCTATAATGTGTCCATATCGAAAAGTGGCCCGTATTGAGGCGGATACATCAATATACAACATAAATTTTAGGCGCTAGCCAGACAAACTGTGCTAGCCAAATCGGCCAGATAAGATCGGCGTCTGGCTCAATGAATCTTGAATCAACATGAGTGAATCCACATGAGTTTACAGATCGAACAAATTGTTTTACATCAGCTGGTGCGTAAAAGTGAAACCGAGATTGAGGTGATGTTACGTGAAACTGTCCTGGAGAGTAATCAAGCGGTCAGCGCATTAATCGCTGATATTAATCGGGTTTATAACAACAAAAGCAAAGCCTATGGTCTGTTTAATGAGGCGAGTTTATTTGCTGATTCGGTGCGGGAAATGCGCGCCGGTAATCAGGATTTTCTCAACTTTAGTCAAGGTTCGGCTAAGCAGCTGCGCAATGAACTCGTGAAATATCCGTTTGCTGAAGGGGGCACGGTGATTTTCTGTCTTTACCGCTATTTAGCGGTCGAATATTTATTGATTGCGGTACTCAGTAGCTGCCAGAGTATGCTGGTTGACGACAAACTCAATATCTCCAGTACCCAATATCTCGATATTGATCATGCCGATATCATTGCCCGGGTCGATTTAACCGAGTGGCAAACCGATGCTGACTCTAAACGTTATTTAACCTTCTTAAAAGGTCGCGTGGGGCGTAAAGTCTCGGACTTTTTCATGGACTATTTAGGCGCCACTGAAGGTCTCAATGCTAAGGCGCAAAACAAAAGCTTAGTGATGGCGGTTGATGACTATTGTCAGGAGATTCAGCTCGATAAACAGGAGAAACAGTCTTGCCGTCAGCAAGTGTATGATTATTGTCATAGTCAGCTTGAGGCGGGTGAAGAGATTGAATTAGCCAACTTAGCCAAAGAGCTACCGACCGGCGATGCGGGTGACTTTTTACGCTTTGTTGAGGAGCACGCTTATGAACTCGATGACAACTTTCCTGCCGATCGTAGTGCCTTACGTAGCCTGAAAAAATTCAGTGGTAGCGGTGGCGGTTTAACCATCAATTTTGATGTAGATTTACTTGGTCAACGAGTTGAGTGGGATGCCAGAACCGATACCTTAGTGATCAAAGGCACACCGCCGAATCTACGCGATCAGTTACAACGTAACTATGATAAATAACGGATAAAATTAAGTAGTAGATAAATAACCGATAACTGTTTGAGTAATAATTCACAAGTTAATCCATCACAAATCGTTGATTGACTAGCTGCTGAACCAGATTAGGTCAAAGCGATAAAAAGCAACGAAAGAGTCCGGATCAAATAAAAAAGAGACGTTTATCGTCTCTTTTTTATGCATGGCGATCGTGATTATTTATGATTGATGATGTTATTTTGATAATCTTTGGTCACGTTCATTAAATGCTGGAAAAAGGCGCTGACGGCTTGTTGATAAGCTTTATTCTGTAAGCGACTTTGTGCCTTTTCAAGCACCAGTTGTTCACGGCTGTTATCGAAAACCGCTAACTGATTGTCGCGTTTAATGCGGCCAATTTCAGTCACACAATCCATTCTCTGTTCAAACAGTTTAACCAGTTCTGCATCTATCCGATCAATTTCACTACGTTGTTTTTCTAACATGTTTATTCCATTTATTTAAGCTTAATCGGTTAAGTATTTTAAGTCAGATCATGGAAAATTCAACTGGATTATTGCGGTTTTAGCAAAATGGCTGCCGCGGTCTGGATAAGATCAATTAGGCGGTATTATCTGATAGGCGCGCGGATGGGATTTAATGCGTTGATAAATAGCTATTTTATTGATCGGCCTCAATCTGGTAGAGCGCTCAGCATCACATTATTTGGCCGCTAATTGGAAAAATAGCTGATAGCTTTTGAGCTCAAAGCCAATTTATGTCATGATCAAGGCCAATTTTGATTAAGAATGAACAGAAGGATAGTGTGATGAAATTTGTTGGTGCCCACGTCAGTGCAGCGGGTGGGGTTGAGAATGCGGTACTCAGGGCCCATGAGATCGGCGCAACGGCGTTTGCGTTATTTACCAAGAACCAGCGACAATGGCAAGCACCGCCGCTGACCACTGCCAGTATTGATAAATTTAAACAAGCTTGTGAAACCTATCACTATTCACCGGCACAGATTTTGCCGCATGACAGCTATTTAATTAACTTAGGTCATCCTGAAGCGGAGGCGCTGGCTAAATCACGTGCGGCCTTTTTGGATGAGATGCAGCGCTGTGAAGCATTAGGCTTGACGTTACTGAATTTCCATCCAGGTAGCGATCTCAAGCAGATTCCGGTCGATGTCTGTTTAGCCCGCATTGCCGAATCGATCAATATCGTCTTAGCGCAGACTCAGCAGGTGGTCGCTGTGATTGAAAATACCGCCGGACAGGGCTCTAATTTAGGTTATAAATTTGAACATTTAGCCGCCATTATTGAGCAGGTCGAGGATAAAAGTCGGGTCGGGGTCTGCCTCGATACCTGCCATGCTTTCGCTGCCGGCTATGATTTACGTACTGAGCAAGCCTGCCATCAGACCTTTACCGAGTTTGCTAATATCGTGGGTTTTGCGTATTTACGCGGCATGCATTTAAATGATGCCAAGAGCGAATTTGCCAGCCATGTCGATAGACATCAAAGTTTAGGCAAAGGCAATATTGGCGAAACCGCTTTTCGCTATATTATGCGTGATAGTCGTTTTGATGGCATTCCCCTTATTTTAGAGACGATTGATGACACGATCTGGCCAGATGAAATTGCCTGGTTAAAAAGCCAAATGAACGCTTAAAACAATCAAAGCGCGGGGTAGCGAGTGATTCAGTTCTGATCGTAGGAGTCATGAGTGAATATCTGCAGCTAATGATGACATCATCGACATGCAGTGATCAAGATGATGGATATATATCAATACGTGAACATGCTTGCGCCAACATGAATAAGCCGATTCATTTACCTATATTCATGCGCGCCGATGAATCCCATACCTACTCATGATGCCATACTGAAATGACACGGGCCATCTTATAGATGGCCCATTTTTTATGGCTGAACCGGCTGAACTGGTAGGGTGGCCGATAATTCGACCACCAGCTGGGTAAATTCCGGTAACAGGTCGACAATCAGGATCAGCTGCTGGATGATGAGTAAATTAATATTCTCCTCATGCTGCGGCGGATGCTGGTCAAGAAAAGCCAGCAGCGAGGTTTTCAGCGCGCTGAGCTCATCGGGATTGACTAACTGTTGGCCATTAATAGTATTAATCGTATAGACCACCGTGTCATCAAACAGTGCCATCACCTCGGCTGAGGCATTGGTATTACGATGCGCACCCAGCGTCGAAATAAAGCTGAGCAGGGTATGATTCAAGGTTAATAAGCGAAAACCTTTTTCGATTTGGGCCGGATTGGTATGGGGTTCAACTGACATAGAATTAATCAGATTAAATAGTTCACTGTCGCTCTCATGGGCCTTTCTGCGTGATAATCGATAATTGGCATCATTCAGCTTACCGCTCTGGTATTGATAGCCAATCAGGGCGAAATAGTGGCTATCATTATGGCAGATCTTCTCAACCAGCTGTTTGATATTGCGAAATAACCAGTCTGGCCAAATATAGGTCACGCCCAGCCAGGCGATAAAACAGCCGATCAAGGTCGCGATAATGCGGGCAGCGGCCACCGATAAGCTACTTTCACCGACTAAACCGAAGCTAAAAAATACCAACAAGGTAATAAATGCCGTCGCATAGGCATACTGCGAACCTTTAAACAGAAAGAATAGCCAGCCACTGAGAATAATCAGTACCAGCTGCGCTTCAATATTCGGCAGTAAATAGGTCAGCGGCAGTCCTAACAGAATACCGATTACGGTGCCCAGAACCCGTAGTTTTAACCGATGTCGGGTGGTGCTATAGTTAGGCTGACAGACAAACAGACTGGTCAAGATAATCCAGTAGCTATGCGGCAGATTGGTCATCTGGATAATCAGATAATCGATACTTAAGACGATACTCATGCGAATCGCGTGCCGAAATAGGGCAGACTTCACCGTCAAATTGGGTTTGATCCGCTGATAAATATCTCGCCAGCCAGTGATCTGATCGTCGACTAAACGGTTATCCTCTTGCTGCTCTGAAAGGGTCATATCCTTATCAATATTGGCCAGCAAGCTATCAATATCGTGCAGATTTTTATACAGATTAGACAGCGAGTTGACTAACAGTTTTTCGGCGCGATCGGTCGGGTTTAGCTGATCAATCGCTTCTCGCAGATAGCTAAAATAGTCGACAAACCGGCTGTTGTGCTGATAAGTCTGATTTAAGCGCAGACTGGCGGCCAGATCGATACAGGCTTTCGATTGAAGATTTAAAATGCGGGCAAAGCGAAACAGAATATCACTATGACGAAACTGGCGACTTAACGCTTGATATTGACCATGCGATGAGCTGACCCGTTCATGAATATCCTGCGCGACAAAATAGTCGTTCAGCATCCGGCGTGACTGATGCTGGCCACGACCACTTTTCAGCCGCTGAAATAAGATATCCTTGGTCTGATTGAGCTGCGCCACCAGTTTTTGATTACTATTGGTGAGGGCCAGAATCTGCTGTTTAAAGCCGCTGGTTTCATCAGGATCAAACATCGCCGCTTTACAGTCCAGATAGTTGGCTAACAGATAAAAGCAGTTCGCCAGACTATGCTGGGTCGAACGAACTGGTAACAGAATCGATTCGATTAAGGCGATAGTATTATACCAGAGTACACCGATGATCAGATAAAATGATTGGGTAAAGGGGTCCTTGTACATATGATAGCCAATCATGGTATATGCGGCTATCAGTAAAGAGCCAAAAGCGATGACCGCATAACGCTGCCCCAATACGCCGAGCATCACAAAACCAAAAGTGGCCACCAGCAGCCCGATCAGAAAGAGCGGCGGATAGGGAAACAGCAGCTCAACCGAGAGCGAAGCAATCAAAAAACAGATAATGGTGAGAAGAAGATTGCGTATACGGCCAATTAACCGGTCATCAATATCGGTTAAAGCGGCAGCGACCACCCCCAGCGTAATCGGGATCACCAGCTGAGTGTAACCTAAAGACCAAGGCACAAAGGTGCTCACTGAAAGACTGACGAGAATTCTCAGGCTATAGAGTAAATTACTATTATATAAGACTTTACGGACCGGCAAGTTCATGGGGTTAACGCACCTTATCAATTAAATATCTATAGATTATCTCTGATAGTACCATGATAGCGCAGGGTTGACGATTAACCCAGTAAGTAGCCGATAACGGTATCTTGTCGCTGCATTATGGCATCGATATTGAGGCTATGACTATATTAACCTGTCATAGCTAAAAAGCGAATCGTTCAATATGAGGTTCTGGCAATAATTAAAATAGTTATGGCTAACGTGGCGATTTACCGATGAATCAGGTATGATTAAATCGTTATCCGTTACCTGAAAGGTTATTAAGTTATGACAGACATCAATACACAAGAAAAAATTGCCAAACAAATTGCTGAAAATCCGATTATTTTATATATGAAAGGTTCACCTAAACTGCCGAGCTGCGGCTTTTCGGCTCAAGCGGTACAGGTTCTCTCACAGTGTGGTGTGCCTTTTGCTTATGTCGATATTTTACAGCACCCAGATATTCGAGCTGAATTACCAAAAATAGCCAATTGGCCGACCTTCCCACAGTTATGGGTTGAAGGCGAGCTCATTGGTGGCTGCGATATCATGATTGAGATGTTTCAATCGGGTGAATTAAAAGCGCTGATTGAAGAGGCCGCCGCCAAATATCAAACGGCCTAAGTCTATTTGCTCAAATAGCGCTCATAACCGTGCGGTGACTGCCGCATGGTTAAACGGCCAACCTACCTCACCGCACAATTATCCGCACAACCAAACATACCTTTGCACCTCAGGATGCACTGTGACATCGATTAGATACTGATCAGATTGCCGTTTAGGTGAAGAGCATGCTAGGTCAATTATGACCCGCAAACCACCGATAAATTATGCATTCACCAGTGGCCAGCCGCCCAGTTTTTTCCAACGATTGACAATCTCACAAAACAGCACGGCGGTTTTTTGCGTATCATATAAGGCTGAGTGTGCCTGTTTATGATCAAAGGCGATGCCGGCCGTTTCACAGGCTTTGGCTAAAACCGTTTGGCCATAGACCAGACCACTTAGTGCGGCGGTATCAAAGGTAGCAAAGGGATGAAAAGGATTGCGTTTACTTTTACAGCGCTCAGCAGCGGCCATTAAAAAGCTGTGATCAAAGTGAGCATTGTGAGCCACCATCACCGCGCGATTACAGTCGGCCTCTTTTAATCCTTTACGTACTAATTTAAAGATCTCATCGAGTGCGTGTTCTTCATCAACCGCGCCGCGTAACGGATTCTCTGGATCGATACCATTAAAAGCCAGCGCCGAAGGCTCCAGAATGGCATGAGCAAAGGGATTCACATTAAATTGAATGGTTTGATCTAAATGTAACCAGCCATGGCTATCCATTTTCAGGGTAATGGCGGCAATCTCTAAAATGGCATTCTCTTTGGCATGAAAACCAGAGGTTTCGATATCGATCACAACCGGATAAAAACCACGAAATCGTTCACATAATTTATTGATATTTTCAGACACAGGCTTAACTTATTATTTGGTTCAAGATTATTGGCGCTTATTATGCCATTTTTTCATTCGCTCGAACAGGCCGATATCCACCTGGAAGTGGTTTATTTGTTTTTTAGTCAGGTTTTGATTAATCTCAGGATTAATCTTTAAGCGTAATCTAATAATAAGTCTTGTGATAGCCGACTTTTTACGCCTCTGACTGATCAGCAATCAACTGAGCTAAAATGGTTCAAAAAGTGCGCGGCTAACCGAAAAAATATTCTCAATTGTATATTTATACAGTAATATGACCGATATGAGTTTAGTGAAAAAAATTATTCATATCGATATGGATTGTTTCTACGCAGCGGTTGAGATGCGTGATAATCCCCGTTATCGACATATCCCGATTGCCATTGGCGGCGATCCACGTAAACGTGGTGTTGTCTCAACGGCCAATTACAATGCCCGTCAGTATGGCGTACACAGCGCGATGCCGATGTCACAAGCCCTTAAACTATGTCCGCACTTGAAAGTGGTGGCCGGGCGTATGGCGGTCTACAAAGAGGTATCGCTACAAATCCATCAGATCTTTCGGCGTTATACCAAATTGATTGAAGCAGTCTCGCTGGATGAAGCCTATTTAGATGTCAGCGATAGTCGACTTTTTCAAGGTTCTGCCACCTTGATTGCGCAGGATATTCGTCAGACGATTTTTCAGGAGCTGCAGTTAACGGCGTCAGCGGGTATTGCCCCGTTAAAGTTTTTAGCCAAAATCGCTTCAGATATGAATAAACCCAATGGTCAATATGTGATAACCCCAGAGCAGGTAAGGCCCTTTATTCAAACCTTACCGTTAACCAAAATTCCTGGTGTCGGTAAAGTGACCGGCCAGAAGCTGGCCGATTTGGGTCTACAGACCTGTGCGGATGTGCTCAATTATGATCTGGCGAAACTGTTGCAGCAGTTTGGTAAAATGGGGCGAATACTGTATGAGCGCTGTCAGGGGATTGATGAACGTGAGGTAGATAATGAACGTTTACGTAAATCGATTGGCGTGGAGAAGACCTTATCTGAAGATATTCATCACTGGTCTGAGTGTCTGCCACTGTTAGAACCGCTCTATGAGGAGTTACTCAAACGGCTTAGCCGGGTAAGGGCAGATCTGTCGATTTCGCGGCAAGGGGTTAAATTCAAGTTCAGTGATTTTCAATCCACCACCCAAGAACATGTCTGGCCAAAACTGGATAAAGCCGATCTGATTGCACAAGCGCAGCAAGTTTGGCAAGAGCGGCGTAAAGAACGCGGTGTACGTTTAATTGGTTTTCATGTCACCTTGATCGATCCCCAGCTCGATAAACAACTGGCCTTAACCCTTGAACAGTAAGGAATTACATCTTGGTGACGGCGTCACTGATTAAATGTTTTCGTTTCACTGGATCAAATAAATAGGCCAGCCGAAACTGGCCTTGATGCCGGTTAAGGGGTGGTCGTGTCGGTTTGTTCACCCGTGACCCTAATCGGTTTTAAAATGCTGAACTGACCGGATAACATGACGGTCAGTTCAAATTCAGACGGTGGCTGGATATTGATTTGGCTATTGTCACTGGCATCAGTCATCATCGCTATCGGCTGGCTTTTAGCATATAAATTATAACGCGGCTGCACGATCGGCAGATTGGCTCCCAGCTCACTAAATTGTAAATGATTGGCCACGCCAAGCTGATAATCCTGCTGGGTGAGCAGACGTTTGGCTTTCTCGGTTAACTTGCCTAAAAGGGTGGTTTCCTGTTTGGCCAATGCGGCCTCTTTGGCTTCATTTGAGACGCTGTATTCAATATCATCATTGACATTCATTTTTAACGATTGGGCTTTGGCAATGATTTTACCCAGCTGATCAAAATCCTTCACTTTAATCTGTAAGGTATTCTCCACAAAATAGGTCTTAACTGGCTCTGCGCTGATAGGCAATGTGCTGTTAGAATAATTCTGCAACACGATATCTTCCAGACTCAATTTTTTCAATTTACTGGCGATTTGCTGATAAGTCTGATTCACGGCCTGTTTAGACTGATCGGCGCTGTCAGCAGATTGGCTGATAGTGAAGGTATAGTAATCTTCGCCTTCCACCCGTTTTAGATCACTGATGTCATAAGTGGCTAATAAATTCACCACATCAAAAAAGCGCGGCTGGGCAATATCGAGTAACACCGATAATTGTGTTTGATAGCGTACTGGTTGCTTACTATCTGACGGCTGTATATTGGCATAGTTACGATAACTGGTGGTGACTAAATCACTCGAACTGATACCTAAATCGGTCAGATAGCTATTGAGGGATTTCATGCCTTCGGCATTTTGATTTGCCGCTTCAACGGAGTCGCTCGCTTGGGTCAGATAGGTGATAGAAAAAGTCGCGGTATCGGGTTTGAGCTTAATATTTTCGGTTACCGAGGTATTTAATTGACCGACACTGATCAGCTGGGCGCCATACAGTAAACTATCGAGCTCAAGTTGCGATTGAATACTATCCGCAGCGCCTGCTTGAAGCGGTGCTGCCTGTGCTGCTGAAACAGAGAATAACCCCATATTGAGTAAAGTTACAATTAATAATAATTTTGTTTTCATTGAACGCTCCGTGTGTAGATAAAAACGATGATAACTTAACCACTTTGCGATTATGTTATCATGAATATCAGAAAAAACCTGCTTAATTCTGTGCTACCGGTTTTAACTTTTTCAGCTTAAACCATTGGTGAAACTGATAAAATCAACTTAATGAAAACTTTGCTATTTTTTACGGCTAATTAATCAAATCATCCTAGCGGCAGAGTCGGTTTTAAGCCATAATTAATCAGGATAAGCTATCTTGTCCCAATTTATTATCGTCACGATGAGTTGTTCTATCTATTGTTCTATCAGCAATCGCCCTATAAGGAGAACGCGATGAAATCACAAGGACATCCTTCAGTCAAACAGCAAGATAATATTGATACCAGCAATACGCTGGATGAGGTTGAAAACCTCACTGATGAGCTAGACCCCGAGACCGTCAGAGTCACGGCCGACGCCAGTTATGATGCGATCACCGGTATCGATTCGACCGATGGCACCAATCATTTAGCCGATATTGATGATACCGATAGTATTAATCAATTAGCCAACATGGATAATGTCGCCAGTCGTAAAGGCATGCGAGGGCTGCAAGATACGGTCGATATGCGCAATACCGATGAGATCAACGAGCTGGATTACCTCGATAGCTCGGCAGATATTGGTTATAGTGAAGAGGAAGAGCAGCAGATCCCTTACCGTTTACAGTGTCCCCACTGTCACTATGAATTTATCGTCGCCTATGTGATTGTCCATGATGATATGCCCGTCACCTGTCCCCATTGCAGTAAGGTGTTTGAGTCCGAGGCTCATGTGATTGGCCAGGCTTAATCGATCCTCGTGCGATTATCTCGCTCAGCGTAGTGCAGCCGCTACGTTGCGGCAGATAATCTATCCATGCACTATCAGCCTGATAAAACGGCTTTAAGCGCGTTTTAGGCAGACTGATTATTAAATAGCCCAATTGTTGCGAATTACCGAATAAACCAACAAAATACATTGACTCAGCTAAATTGCTTTATATAATACGTCACATCATTTCTGATATGTCTCCTTAGCTCAGTTGGATAGAGCAACGGCCTTCTAAGCCGTAGGTCACTGGTTCGAATCCAGTAGGGGACACCATTTTATCTCTTCGAAATACACCATTTACGATTCTAAACTCGATAATTAATTTTTTTCTTCTCCATTTGGTGACTAAATTGTGACCGTGCCAGCGTATTGATGTAAGTGATCTACGTTTATGTGCACGTATTTTTTCACCATTTCCAACGTTTCCCAGCCGCCAAGCTCTTTCAATGCATACAACGGTGTGCCGTTTTGGACATGCCAGCTCGCCCACGTATGCCGTAGGTCATGAAAGTGGAAATCTTCTGGTGAAATAATTACTCCTTAGTGTAGTTACTTCATAATCAAGCTTACTCAGTAATGAGCTTATGCGTGATACCTAAGTCATACAATTACGCGCTTATGCTCGCGCCCTTTGAGTTCCTCAACACAAAGGAATGTGGTAGTATTAAAATATCCCAACACAATAAACAGGAAAAAAATGGAAGGTTTGTTGAAAGCCTTATTAGATAAAATCTCAATTGAGATACTTTTTATAACATTATTTTTATTTGGTTTATCACTGGCTGGATTAATCTTTTTTACAGAGCAGATATCATTTATTTTTTTGATTACTTATTGTTGCTTGTCTATATCTACTTCATATTTTTTGTCATGCTTTATCGTATTTTCACTTAAAAAAATAAAGGCTAACTTTTTAACAAAGAGTATTATCGATAATTTTTCTTAGTTATCTGAAACAGAAAAAGAAGCTTTGCTATATGTTTTATTGGCAGGTGATACAGGTAGAATGCTGCATAAAAAATATGAAAACTGCGAAAATAAGCTAATTTTAAATGAATTTATAATTGTCAACTCAAAAGCGAGTTGGGGCCATTACTCTTATATAGTTAACCCTAAATTCAAAAATGAATTAAATAAGTTACTAAAAAATATTAACTTACAACGAAACTCACTCTAAGAATGAGCTTGGTTTTAAATGCTAGATACAGGCCTCTGCAGGGGATTGTCGCTTTTATCCTGATGTTAATCAATTTTATTTATTCGACAATCTATGTTGTCAGTATCGTTGTCAATGTTATGGCAATGCCATATTAATCTGATTATCCGCCCTGCAAACTATGAGCAGGGCAAGAATGCCTGAGTCAATCTAAAATATCATTTCGGGTTTAGCCCTCTCCTTAATATTAAATAGGTTAATTAATACAAAAAGATAACCTGTTGGTATTATTTAACTATTTTTTATTATTTCTTTATGTTATTGCGGGTAATTAATTTTATTAGCTTTATTACCCATTGATTTTTATCAAAAAATTAAATTATTTAATTAAATTAATGAATCACTTAACTGGTTTGGTGGACAAAAAAAGTGCTAGTATAGCCGGCTAATTTTGGTTAAGATAGCACGATTAGCTTAGGCAAAATGAACTAGAAAAAATTGCTTTGGTTCTCAAAAATTGATTTTATCACCATCTGATTGGACTGTTTTTGGTTATAATCAATCATACTTTTAAAGCTGATCGCCATTCGTGCTTGGTATAGCGAGATGTAGCGAGATGTAACGATAGAGAGATAACCTCTCGATACACTACTATTTGTATAATAATAACGATTAAATCTATGATGACACCCAGAATAATAAGAAAAACCTGCGTTGCCTTAATCAGTTTATCGGCAACGGGAACGGCCGTCGGGGCAGAGGGCTTGGCAAATTTAAATCAGATCAGCGATCAACAGTTGATTTATCAGCAAGAGCGGCAAAAAGCCTTAGCGGCTCAGTTGACGCCGCAAACCCGTGATGTCCGATTATTACCGACCATCAAAGGGGCGCGCCTGCTCGATTTTCCGCAGGAGTCGCCTTGCTTTATCATCAATAAAGTCAATCTGCTCCGGCGCGATGCACTCTCCTATATCATGCCGCTCTATGCGCTATCACGCCAGGCAGAAGGGCGCTGTCTGGGGGCACAAGGCATCAATCTGTTGATGAGTGCGCTGCAAAATCGCTTAATCAGTTATGGCTATATTACCTCGCGGGTGGTGGCACCCCCGCAAGATTTAACCCGCGGCGAGCTCTCATTACTGTTTGTGCCAGGTAAAATTCGTCAGGTCTATTACGACCAAACCAGTGATCCGCAAGCTAAGTTAAGTACCGGTATGCCAGCTAAACCCGGTCAAATCCTCAATCTACGGGATATCGAGCAGGGGCTGGAAAATTTACAGCGAATGCCAACGGTCACCGCTAACATGCAGCTGGTCCCCGGCCAGCAACCCGGTGAGAGCGATATCGTGATTCACCGTGAACAGGTTAAACGCTGGCGGCTCGGGGTGTCACTGGATGACTCCGGCACCCGTAGCACCGGCCGTTATCAAGGCGGCATGACGCTCTATCTGGACAATCCGCTATTACTGAGCGATACCCTGTATATTTCAGGCGGTCATGACTTAGATCGTAATAGTGAATTTGGCTCGAAAAACTATCTAGTCGGTTACTCGGTGCCGTTTCGTTACTGGCTACTGAGCCTATCATTTGGTGGTAATGACTATTATCAACAAGTCGCCGGTGCCTTTACCGATTATCAATATAGTGGCCGCAGTGAAAACCAAAACTTCCAGCTCAGCCGCGTGATTCATCGTAATGAGTCACAAAAAACCACCCTTTACTATGGCATTAATCTGCGTGAATCGCATAACTTTGTCGATCATACTGAGGTAGATATTCAACAGCGCCGCACCACCAGTTGGCGCCTTGGCGTGCAGCATCGCCACTATATTCAGGCGATGACGCTGGATTTAGACGTCTCTTATCAAAAAGGGGTACGCTGGTTTGGCGCTTTGCAAGCGCCAGAAGAGTTGGCTCACGAAGGGACGGCACTGTCAGAGATATTTAAACTTAATGCCAGTTTATCGGTGCCATTTACGTTAGCCACGCAGCGTTTTCGTTATGATATCAACTATCAGGGCCAGCTAGCGCGGCACGGCCATTTAACCCCACAAGAGCGCTTCTCGATTGGTGGTCGCTGGACCGTACGCGGCTTTGATGGCGAGCTGTCATTAAGTGCCGATAACGGCTGGTTTGTCCGCAATGAGTTAAGTTGGGCAACGCCATATGCGCAAGAGCTCTATTTGGGACTCGATTACGGCGAAGTCTCTGGTGCCGATTCGGGTTATCTATTGGGTAAAAAATTAGCCGGCAGCGCTTTGGGGCTACGCGGTGATGTGCTGCACACTAATTATGATTTGTTTATTGGTGCGCCCATTTATAAACCCAAAGGTTTTCGTACCAATGATACTGTACTCGGTTTTAATCTGAACTGGCACTTTTAAGCCGGTTTAGCCGCGGTATACGGCAAGGCCATTGATGTTCGCGGCATGCCCTCCGCGCGATGAGTAACGATATCTGTATGACCAAGCTGCGTATGATAAGCGTCGCAGGTAACTACTGATACATAAATATAGCTACAACAATATAGACAAATAAATAAAGCGGGCCAGCAACGTACTGGCAAAGCGCAGTAACATAACAAAAGTCAAACATTGGCGAATAAGCCGATGCGTGCCGGGAATATTATTATGAATAAACACTTTTATCGTCTCGTTTTTAGCCGCGCCCGCGGTTTGCTTATCGTCGTGGCTGAGATTGCCTGTCAGCATCAAGGCGCTGGTCGTACAACACTCAAAGCTAAAGCCACTACTGCAAAACCAAAAGTGTCGGCACTGAGCACGCTTTGCCATGCGCTCTATCTGTCACTCGGTTTAATGACGATAACGCTGCCTGCACAGGCAACGGTGGTGATTGCTGACAAAACCGCGCCAGGCAATCAACAGCCAATTATCGGTAAAAGCAGCAACGGCACGATACAAGTGGATATTCAAACGCCGAATAACAATGGCATCTCCCAAAATAAATATTCGCAGTTTGATGTCTCCAAACAGGGCGTCATCCTCAATAATAGCCCGAACCTGTCGAATACCGAACTGGGCGGCTACATTAAAGGCAATGATTATTTGAAGGCTGGTGGTGCCAAGATTATTCTCAATGAGGTTAATTCGAAAAATGCCAGCCAGCTCAACGGCTATATCGAAGTGGCCGGTCAAAAAGCGCAGGTGATTATTGCTAATGGAGCCGGCATAACCTGTGATGGCTGTGGTTTTATCAATGCCGACAGGTCAACCCTGACAACCGGTACGCCGATCATTGAAAATGGTCAGCTTAAAGGCTATCAGGTAGAGCAGGGACAAATCAGTATTACTGGCAAAGGGCTGGATGCGACACGGGCTGACTATACCGATCTGATTGCCCGCAGCGTATCGGTCAATGCCGGCTTATGGGCGAACAATGCAACGGTGGTTACCGGTCGTAATAAGGTCAGTGCCGATTTAAGTCAGGTTCAGCCGTTGGCCGATGATGATAGCATCAAGCCACAACTGGCGCTGGATGTCTCGGCGTTAGGCGGCATGTATGCCGGTAAAATTACGATGATCGGCACCGAAACCGGTGTCGGGGTGAGTAATGCCGGTGAACTCGGTGCCAGTGCCGGCAGCATTAGTATTACCGCTGATGGTCAGATTGCCAACACCGGTCAGATGCAGTCTCAGGGCGATCTGACGCTAAGCAGTCAGCACAATATTGACAATCATGGTCAGTTATATGCCAAAGCTGGTTCGATCAACTTGACCGCTAAAGGCGATATTGAAAGTACCAATACCGTTGTCGCTAAAAATAATATTGATCTGCGTGCCAGCAATATCCATCTGACTAACACGGCGCAATTAGCCGCCGGCGTGGATGAGCAGGGCCAGTTAACCCAGCCCGGTAATCTGACCGCTGAGGCTGACAAGGTCATCACGTTGGAGAATCAAAACCGCGCCACTGGTCAGTTGCATCTTAAGGCCGATACCCTAAATAATACCGGGCTGATTGATAGCCAGCAGACGATGATTGAAGGACAGACGGTGAATAATTCAGACAATGGTCGGATCTATGGCGATAGCGTGGCGATTGGCGCTAAAACTCTAAATAACTTTGCTGTCAATGCAGGTAAAGATCCAATTATTGCCAGCCGTGGCCGGCTGGATTTAGGCATTGGTGAACTTAATAACCTGAAACATGCCCAGATCTTAAGTTTAGGCGATCTGATCATTGCCGGCCACCTCAATAGCCAGTATCAGGCTGAAGGCCGCGGCCAAACCATTAATAACCACTCAGCTTATATCGAAGCAGGTCAGGATATGACGGTGAATGTTGATACCCTGAATAATATCAATGATGATCTGCAAACCGACATCTTCTTAATTGATGAGCATAATGTCACGGAATATGCCTTTAATACTTCACCGGATAAACGCTATAAACCTGAGGAAGTTGCAATTTATTGTGTGGGTTGTGGTGATGCAACTAATTATTTAGAGTTGAAAGTGATACAAACGGGTCAACTAACACAATATTTTAATACCTATAACTATGTTGAACGGACTTATGAAACTAAAATTGTCACCACGGATCCAGCCAAATTCATCAGTGGCGGTAATCTGACCATCAATGCCAATACCGTCACCAATGATAACAGCCAGATTATTGCCGGTAAAACCGCCCAGATTAATGCCGATGAACTGAATAATCTCAATACCATTGGTGAACATCGTATTGTGCGAGCTGGACAAAGGGTCTATACCTATAAACATAAAGAAAAAGGCACATTTGGTGAAACCAGATATTATTCTAAGCATGATTACTATGCCTATAACCCTGCCGATGAGGTCTCTGAAGTCGATCTGGCGACCGGCGTCATTTTAAATGATCAAGCTGTTGAGTCCGGTTCAATCAATGACGAGCAGATGAAACTGCCCAATAGTTCACTCTATACCGTCACCAAAGACAGCACGAAAAACTATCTGGTTGAAACCGATCCTAACTTCACCAACAAACAAACATGGCTCAGCTCAGACTATATGTTTGAGGCCATGAAAAAGAGTCCAGATAATATTCAAAAACGCTTAGGCGATGGCTACTATGAGCAGCAGCTGATTAAAGACCAAATTACCGCCTTAACCGGCCAGCGTTACCTGCCCGGTTATGACAGTGATATGGAGCAGTATAAGCAGCTGATGGACGCCGGTGTCACCTTTGCCCAGACCTATGATCTGACCATTGGCGTCGCGTTAACTCCCGAGCAGATGAAGGCCTTAACCACCGATATGGTCTGGATGGTCAGTAAAACCGTCAATATTGATGGTCAGGATGTTGAGGTGCTGGTGCCGCAGGTCTATATCGTTAATCATGCGCAGGTCACACCACAAGGTAGCCTGATTGCTGGCAAGAATGTCCAGATAAGTACTGTCGGTGATCTCAATACTAATGGTGGTATCGCCGCGCGCGATACGCTGGCTTTGGCAGCGAATAATCTTAACAGCAAAGGGGTATTAAGTGGCGATAAGGTGCAAGTAACTGCTAAACAAGACATCAACGCCAGCGGCACCATCTTGGGTGATAAACAGGTCAGCTTAAGCGCGGGTAATAACGTCAATTTGGTCACCACCACTCATACCGAGACCAATCAACAAGGACTGGCGCAAAATAGTAAAACCAATATTGATCGCGTCTCATCGGTGCAGGTCAACAGTGGGGATATGTCCATTACGGCCGGTAAGGATGTCAATCTGGTCGGCGCGATGGTCATCAATAATGACGCTGACGGTAAAACGGCGATTGCGGCCGGTGGTGATCTCAATATCAGCACCATCACCACGCGCGATCAAGAGCAGAGTATTAATAGCGGTAGTGACTACCGCCTGAGTGATGTACAAAAAGCCCAGGGTAGTGAGGTTATCACTAAAGGCGATCTGAGTTTAACTGCTGGCGATAAGCTGGCCGTGAGTGGCAGCCATATTCAAGCAGATAAACAGCTGTCACTTACCGCAAAACAGGTTGATATTACCAGCGCGGCCGAGCAGGCGCAGCTGGATATGCATCATGAGTCAAGTAGTAGTAGCACTTTCTCCAAAACCAAAAATACCACTGATGTACAGGTCAATAATCAGACTCAGGTAGGCAGCCAGCTCAGCGGCGGCAGTGTGGTGATTAAGGCGGATAATGATCTGTCCATTTTGGGCAGTCAGGTGGCCAGCAATAAAGAGATGAACCTGACGGCAGGAAATAACGTCAATATCGGTAGCAGCGAAGAGTCCTACTATAGTAAAGAGCAGCACACCTCGAAAACCTCCGGCCTGCTGGCCGGCGATGGCGGCATTGGTTTCTCAGTCGGCAAAGAGAAAGATCGCCAGACTGACACCGATACCGAAAAATCGTACCTAAGTAGTATGGTAGGTAGCACCGATGGTAATGTCAGCATACAAGCCGGTCAGGATATTGGCGTCAAAGGTAGTGATGTGGTGGCCAAAGGCGATATTAGTCTACAGGGGCAGAATGTGGCTATCACCGCTGATGATGCGCAGACCCATTCGCGTAGTGAATACGTCTATAAGAAGACCGGCTTAACCGTTGGCTTAACGGGTACCGTCGCCGATATCTATCAGGCTAAACAGGCGATAGAGAGCGCCAAAGCGCGCGACAATGACACGCTCACCGCCTTACAGGCGATTAAAGGTGGCTTAACCGTGGCCGGTGGCGCCTTAGATACACAGATTAGTAATCAACAGGGCGATAAACAAGCCTCAATTGGCGTAAGTGCCAGCTTTGGCAGCCAGAAAACCGAGCGTACCACCAATCAAGATAACCATACTGTTGCTGGTGCCGGGATTTCTGCCGGTCAGAATGTCACCATTAACGCGACAGGCAATGCCGCTAAAACCGATGGCGATATTACCGTACAAGGCAGCCAGGTGACCGGTGGCAAAGATGTGACCCTCACCGCCAATCGCGATGTCAATGTGCTCGGAGCAGTCAATACCCAGCATACCGATAAAACTGAAACCTCGTCGGGCTCGTCAGTTGGGGTTGGCGTGAGTGTAGGGGGGAATCAGCCGGGTATCAGCTACACAGCCAGCGGCAACTATAGCCGTGAGCGTGAAAATGCCGAGGGTAGTAACTGGACGCAGGGCACGGTGCAGGCCGGTAATAACTTAACCGTGAAAACCGGTCAGGATGCCAATCTGATTGGCGGCCAGCTGAAGGGCGATAGCGTAACCGCTGATATCGGCAATAATCTCAATATTAAATCCCTGCAGGATAGCGATAACTACGATTATGAGAAGTTATCTGGCTCTATCAGCGGGTCTGTTGGTAACAGCGGCTGGAGTGCGAATCTATCGGAAACCAAAACCGATATGAACAGCAAATGGGCCAGCGTCGTTGAGCAGTCGGGTATTTTTGCCGGCCAAGGTGGCTATGATGTGACTGTTGATAAAAATACCGATTTAACTGGCGCGGTGATTGCTTCCAAGGCCGAAGATAAGGCCAAGAACAAACTTGATACCGGCACGATTAGCTTTAACGATATTGAGAATAAAGCCGATTATCAGGTCAATAGTGAAACGGTCAATATTGGTATGGGCACCGGGCAAATTGCAACGCCGGGCGCGCCATCGATTTACCACAATGGTGATAGTGCGTCCAGTACCACTAAGTCAGCGGTGGAAGCGGGCAAGCTAACCATCCGTGATAAGGCTAATCAGCAGCAGGATGTGGCTGACTTAAGCCGTGATACGGCGGATGCCAATAATCCGCTGGCACACATCTTTGATAAACAGAAAGAGCTCGATAAGATTGAGCAGCAGCAGCTGATTAATGATATTGCCGCGCAGGCCAAAGATATTGCTAATAAGTATGACCGGATTGTAGCGCAGAATGATTTAGCGGATAAAAAAGATAAAATTATCAAAGATGCTGAAGATAAGTTTGCAGGTCTGTCTGAAGATGAGAAGAAACGCTACGGCAGCGCGGAAAATTATGCGAACCAAACTTACTACGATGCGGTGAGTCAGCAGGTGAGTGATAATGTCAGCAAAAATGTCGGCGGTATTGGCAGCAGCGTAAACAAAGGCATTGATGCGGCGACGTCCGTTATCACTGGCATATTAACCGGCAATATGGCGGGTGGCCTTGCTGGCGCCACTGCGCCCTATATTGCCGAAAAAATTAAAGAGCAGACCGGCCATTATGATGCAGATAATAAAAAGTGGATCAACGATGATCCCAATGCCAATCTGATAGCTCATGCGGTGCTGGGTGCCGTTGTTGCCCAGTTGCAGGGTAATTCAGCCTTATATGGCGCTGCGGGAGCGGCGGGCGGAGAGAAACTTTCTGCGATTATACGCGAGAACTTGTATAAAGATAAATCGGATAAAGAGCTTACCGAGTCAGATAAACAGAATATCAGTAATCTGGTACAGTTAGCTTCAGGCCTTGCTTCAGCACTTGCGAGTGGGGGTAATATGGGGGATACTGGAGCGTCGGTCAGTGCGAGCAAGAATGCGGTCGAGAATAATAATTTAGTACTCAGAGTTGGCTGGCAGTTAATCAAGCCAAGTGAACTTGGTAGTGGTATGCTTAATATAACGCCTGAATTAATGGCTGCAGGTGTATTAGCACAGAATGCGCAGATTGATTTGGATACAGCAAAGAAATTCGTTGATGGATTGACACAAGAACAAATAGACGTTTTAAATAAACAAGGTATCGATGTTAGTGATTCATCTTATTCAAAAGGTTATAAGGATGCCATCCTTGATCTGTACAATAAAAGTCAGAATGAAACCACAATAGCCATAGATCCAAATGATAAACCTAAATTGGAAGGTATCCCGATACCGGAAGAAAAGAAACCAATTGTACTTGAAAATCCGACGTTAGAGCAAGATAAGAATTCGGGTAAACTCACCAATCCGCTGCCTGAGCAGGACAAAAACTCAGGGACGCTAGCAGGTCCTGAAGTAGATGTTGGGGATTGGCAGAATAATATTCTTACATCTGAAAATGGAGATCCTGCGTTTAAAAATGGTTATATCTGGAAGCCTGAACAAGATGTAGATTTACGTGGAACAGGAAAAAATTTCCAAGATGCATTAGATGAAGCATTTAATAGAACAGGATATGATAAATCACAATTTAAGCCTGTAAGATGGTCTAAAACAGCAGATGGAAAAAGTATCCCTGTTGAATATTTAGGACCAGGAGGGGCTGAAGTTAATGTTGATATTGAACATTCAGGAACTAATTCCTTGGGAGTTCCTCATATTGGTTATCAAGTAGGAAGAAAAGGAAAAACGACAGGGCATATTTTAGTTGATGATGTTCCTGCTAATAGGTATCCGGGACAGCTAAAGGAGAATTGATAAAGTGGAAGATTTAGATAAACTAATATTTGAAAAAAGAATTATTACAAATTATTTATTTGAAGATGCTCAAAATCTAAATTTAAATATAAAAGAATTGTCACCAGATATCGGTAATATAATTATTCAAAAAGCAATAAAAAAATTTATTGATCCCCAAAAAGGTCCTTTATTATGTTATGGAATTATTTCTCCGTATGTATCAGCTAGTTTTCCTGATGAATGGGGCATTATTGGTGAATTACAGGAAGTTCCTGAAAATTTTTTCGTTTTTTTTGATAGCTATAAAGACAATCATGTCATTGAAATCAATAAAATTAGTGATTTTGGTAAATTAGTAGAAGAGACAATTGTCTTTACTTATTATATAGTTAACAAGGACCTTGATTTTTTAATTGCTTGGGATGCTGCTCATCAAGTTTTAATTGGTACAGGAAAGGCTCAAAACTGGATTAAAAATTTGATAAAACGCAGATCAGATGATGCTGTGCTGTTACAGTAAATTTAATAAAATCTAATGAATTGAAAGACAAATAGCCAAAAAATGTTTCAATACTATAAAATACTAGCTCATTATAAGAAAAATGAATAAAACTTATAATAAATAAGTCTCTTATAAAACCTTTTCATAACAATATATAAATAAGAATCTCAGTCTTGTAATCTGGGATTTTTTATACCTGCAATTAATCTTACTTTTCTATTACCGAAACAATTCTTAATAAAGAAAATCAGCAACAACTGATTAGTGATATTGTGGCGCAGGCGAAAGATATTGCTTATAAATATGACCGGATTCAGGCGCAGTTAGCTACAGGCCTTGCAACCTCACTTGCCAGTGGCGGGAATATGGGTGATACAGGGGCTGCGGTCAGCGCGGGTAAGAATGCGGTGGAGAATAACTTCTTGAGTGATATCGCAAAAGATTTTATGGAGATATCAAAACAAAGTGCGGAAGTAGAATGTGCTAGGAATGGATATTGTCAGGAGCAAGGTATTAGTAACTTTGAGAAAGATGCTTATATTGCCCATGTATCGAATGAAAACTTACAAAAAATAAATGAAACCTTGGAAGCACAAGCTGAGGGTGCTAAAATTATTGTAACTACTTCAGCAGCTTTAGCAACCATGGGAGGCAGCCTTGCTGCAGGGACAGCTCTTAGTGGACAAGGTATCATGATTGGTTTGGGTGTGAATGGAACTTACCAAGTTGCGACGAAACCTATTGAAGAATTTAGTTTTTTAAATTGGGGAATGTCAGGTTTGACTGGTGGACTTTCTAACCAAGGACTTGTTCCTATTATTATTTACAGTACTACATCGGCTGCTTTTGAATCTTCACTGAATGGTGAAAAATTGGGTCCATCTATGGCAGGGGCAACTGTGGGGAGTGTTGGCGGAAATATAGCCAGTAAACCTTTAGGCCCTGTGGGTGGAGCAATGATTGAACAATTAATTAATGATTTAATTAAAAATTCAATGAATACAAACAAGGAAAGAGGAAAAGATGATAAATAAAGTAAGCAATCTTTTCTTTCATCTGAAATTGTTAATATTCAATATTATCAGAGGTATTGTTATTTTTTTTGTAACCGCAGTAGTAGCTATTATTGTTGTTCGGTATATGGGGTATATGATTGATTGGGATCTTTTCTTTAGCTTTGAGTATATCTATAAAGTTATAGTGGGAGGCGGATTAATGGGTATTGCCGCTTGGTGGATAAAAATGTTTGGGTCAGGTAGTAAAAAAGATAAATAGTTTATAGTTAGAAAAAAGATCCCAGCCTAAAAACTGGGATTTTTTACATTTGCGATCTTTATCGCAGAACTGGAATAATTATCTTTCAACTATGCGATCTCTCTCGCAAGTTCAATAATAAGTTGCCCCTTTTTAGTGGTAATGGTCACGGCTTGCCCTGTGGTAAATCCGAGCTCATTCAGCCAGTTGCCTTTAATGTGTAGTGATGGGTGTTTGCTGTAGTGAGTGGTCATGAGGGTAGCTTTTTGCTGATGACGGACACTGACATAACCGATTTTATAGTGACGTTGCGACGTATCTCGCAAGGGTTGTTGTGTTGCTTTGGTTTTATCGTTTTTTACCGTAGAATGTGCGTTGTGGAGAATAACTTTTTGGGGTCTAACGGAAATCTTCTACCAGGTGTTGTTGAGGCTACAAGTGCAACAGAGCAAGTAGTGAAAGAGCTTCAGGCTGAGTGCGGTTCGGATTGTTCGGATGCACAATATCTGAAAGCTATGCAAGATGCTGGCATTATACCAAGAGCTCCGCTTATTCCTGCAGAGTTAGGACGTGAATTATTTGAAATGATACCGATAATAGGTGATTATGCATCAATTAGAAGAGCGATAGAAAATGATGACTATGAATCACTTCTTTTAAGTGTCACGCAGGTAAGCAGAGCCAGGGTCTTAGCCACATTAGGTAAAATGGCGTTATCAATGGGGAAATCATCTGATAGCCTGCCATCTGAGATTAAAACAGCAGTAAAAGATGAAAATAGTGTATCATTAGGGGCTGGAAAGGGGACGAGTACTGTAGATGCACTTCCAAATCCTTATGGAATTACTCAATCCCGAATTAATATGATGAAAGGAAGTCAAGCAAGTGGATCTGGCTGGAATCATGTGGTACATGAACATTACTCAGGTAAGTTAGGGAAGAGTCAATTTACAATTCCTCAAAGTGAGCTTCAGTCAATATTGCAAACTCCACAGGTCGTAAAATCTCCAATTACAGGTACTTTGTCTAGTACTAAAGGGGATCGTTATATTAGAGAGGTTGATATTGGTAGACCAATAGGAACTGATAAATTTAACAATCATCAGCCAACATCAATTATGACTATTCTTACAGATAAGCATGGAAATTTAATTACTGCGACTCCAGGGAGAATTAAATGAGATTAATTGGATCAAGAACTGAATCTATTCGACGAAGCGAGCTATTACACTCAGAAGAACTTATTAATAATAACAAGTTAATAGTTAACCTTTTGAGTGAGATGTATGGGGAAATAAAATCAGTCTATGTTCTCACTCATACACCAGATCAGGCAGAGGATATATATAGATTAATAGTCAATGGTGATTTTATAGTAGGCTTTGAGCTATCCCGAATAGATAATAAAATCAGCGAGATATTTGATATGCCAGTTGTAGATTATTCTAAACAAATAAAGAGTAAATCAGATAAATTAGAGTTAGCTATTGCGATAGATTTAGCTGCTAATAGATAAAAAATGGGATCCCAGCCTGATACTGGGATCTTTTTACCTATATTTAGATCTGTATCGCAAGTTCAATAATCAACTTGTTTTGCTCAACTTTAATGACGACAGGCAGCCCGGCATAAAATCCTATCTGCTCCAGCCAGCGCCCCTTAATGGTCAGCTGCGGTCTGGGGTTGGGTTTTATGCCTTGTGGGATATAACCAATGGTATAAAACCGCTCAGTCAGGGATGTTGTGCTGTCTTTGCATGTCGCTGTTTTTAGCTTAGAATGTACCTTAGCCATAGTTAACTCCGTGATAGTTAGTTGTGGTTAGCAGTGTTAAGGTGTTGTAGCACCTTAATGCTGCGCTATTGTTGTTACTATTTAATGTGTTATTGCTTTATGAGTCATCCTGTTTAACCGCATTACCCAATTAACTGCTTAGCCTGATGCTTCAATATCATGGCGTCTAAAATATCCCTGACCGACTTCTGCTCGTCCGGGTTCATCTGTTTAACCGCCTCAAACTTAAGCTTAAGCTCATCCTACGGCTCGCGTTCACTCTCTTCAAATATCGACCATCCGTGATAAGGCTAATTAGCAGCAGCTGATTAGTGATATTGCCGCGCAGGCCAAAGATATTGCCAATAAGTATGACCGGATTGTGGCACAGAATGTGGTGGATAAAGATCCGAAATTCGACAAAGATAAACTTAAAGCTGATTATGATAGATTGAGTTCTGAGCAAAAAGACAGTAAGGATTTTGATACCTACTATAACGAGATCTATTATCAAGCTGTCACCGATCAGGTCAATAACAGTAAAACTAACATTAGCGGTATTGGCAGCAGCGTAAATAAAGGCATTGATGCGGCCACATCGGTCATTACTGGACTACTGACCGGCAATATTGCCGGTGGGCTGGCTGGTGCCAGTGCGCCGTATCTGGCTGAGCAGATTAAACTGCATACTGGCCATCAAGAGCGTGATGGCAGCTGGACAATGGATGATCCGAATGCCAATCTGGTTGTGCATGCTATACTTGGCGCGGTAGTTGCGCAGCTACAGGGTAACTCCGCCTTAGCCGGAGCAGCAGGGGCTGCTGGTGGCGAGTTGATTGCTAATCAAATCCGTGAAACTCTTTATGGAAACCGAAAAGTTGAAGATTTAACTGAAACTGAGAAGCAGAACATCAGTAATCTGGCACAGCTCGCTGCAGGTCTGGCAACCGCCCTTGCCAGTGGTGGGGATATGAGCGATACTGGGGCTGCGGTCAGTGCGAGCAAGAATACGGTTGAGAATAATTATCTAACTGCAGAAAAAGATAAGGAAAAAACAGATTTAGAGCGTCAGCTCAATTCTTTATCGCCCGAAGAAAAGAGAAGGCTCAAGCAGTTATTGATGAACTGAAAAAATCCAGCGAGGATAAAAATCAGGCTTTAGCACAAGCTTGTACTAACTTAAGTTCATCAGAATGTGTAAAATTAAGAGAAGATTTAAAGGCTGCAGCAAAATCCTATGATGGAAATTTAAGCCCGGATGATCCTTACTATCATTATTTACAAAGTAAATATAAAGATCAGTATGATGGCAATAAAGAGATTGCTGATCTAGAGTTTAGTCTGGCGGTCAAAGACGTCGAAGCCTATCGTGAATATCGAGCTCAGATGCTCTCAGAAAATTATGGTTTTGACATTGAGACATCAAGATGGTTAGTGCAACTTGAAAGGGTCAGTAATACCGCGATGTCAGCCACAGCTGCAGTTTTAGGGCCTAAAATCGCCGATGAAGTGGTTGCTAATACAAGCGTGCCTAAGAGTTCATCAGTGACCAAGCCTAATGTTAGTGGTAGTATTATTGATGAAGGTATTAATGGTGGAAAGGGGAATACTGGAAATAACCTATCTCATTTAACCCAAGAGCAACAACAATTAATTAAGAATGCTGACAATATCTCAACAGCAAAACCGGGTAAACAAGTTACAGCTCCTAGAGATTTGAATGAGCAGGTGCTTTGGAAACAAGTTCAGGAGAATCCGTCAAATGGGATTAAATTTTCAGATAGAGGACAAAATCTTAATACAGATGCTCGTTTCCCTACTGACGCAGGGTTCCAAAAAATGAGTGCCACCCATAAATTACCTGATGGAAAAGTTATTGAAATTCATTATCAATATAATTCAAACACTGGTAAAGCATACGATATGAAAATAGTTACACCACAAAGAACTCAATCAGATCCTAAAGATGTAATCGATACTATAAAGGATAACGTTAAATGAAAATAAAAACAGAATATGGTCATCTAATTGATATTTTTGGAATATATTGGGTTTTATCCATTGATAATTCTTATGCGGAAACGATATTATTGGGATTGCCAAAAGGTAATGGTGGGCTTACCACTTTTCGGATTACAGGGGAATTAGTTGATAAAGTAGAAATTATTGATCCTATTATTCCCGCTAATTTTATGTATATTAATTCAGGTCTCTATCACCGAGCATTAATAGAAGAAAATTTGCTTGATAATATTATTGAATATGATGAAGATGCCTATAATCGTTTCCTTGAAATCATCAAATCAGAAGGTTTAGTTGAACCTGATTTTTATTAAGTAATCCGCTCCCCACCTATAATTAGTGGGGAGTATATTTTTAAATCTCTAGATCTGCATCGCAAGCTCAATAATCAGCTTGTCCTGTTCAACTTTAATGATGACAGGCAGCCCGGGGTAAAAGCCGAGCTGCTCAGTATGTCATAATCATCGGCACTAAATCACTAGCGAGCAAACGATAAACACCAAATAAAACAATTAATTAGTGATGGTAAAAGCAGGTGCAATTGGATAAAATAACCCCACTTTATCGTTGTGCTAAAAGGAGTTAGTCATGTCAAGGTCAGGGAAACGCTATCTAGCGATGATGTTGCCACTGTTAATCTTATCTATCACGGCCTGCAGCTCATCCTCATTTACCCCAAGAAAAGGGGTGTTACCGCCTGCCACTGGTTATTTAACCGAACAGGACGTATTAGATATTCATCCCACTCAGGAAGTAACAGAGCAGGATATTCAGGCGGCAATTAAGCTAGCTAAAACCGATATTTTGACCCTGACGCCTGGGGCGAAAATCATTCTGGTCCAATCTGGTGCGACAGTGCCTGATTCGGTTATGCAGGAGGCGATGATGGCCTACTATCAGGTATCGGTCTATTCAGGGATCGCGCCGGTAAAACCATTGCCTAAACTCCCCCCCAAAGGTGAAGCGCCTTTAGCGCTGCCCGAACCGAATTATATTAAAAGTCTGCGTTTAGCCGCAGCCAAAGCCCGGCAGGATAAAATTATTGTCTATTGGGGCAATTTAGAGTTAGCTCAGGAAGATAAACAGACAAAAACCCTCGTCTGGCAGCGCTATCTCAGTGGTGATATCCCTAGCTCAACCAAACAGATGCGTTATCTGGTGCATTTTGCCATCGTAGATGTGAAGACCGGTATGTGGGCGATGTATGTGGCGATGAATCACCAGAACAACTTTGTCGCAACTCTATTCAAGCGCCAACAGAGTGATATAAATCAGATAGCATACGTCAAAGAGCAGGCTTATCGTCTTGCAGCACAAAGCTTAGCTGAACACTTCTCGTCCGCACAAATCAGTGCTGCTAAAAAGTCAACAACACCATAATCGACGGTGTTTGTTTTATTGGTGAGTCTACCCTTGCTCAACCCGCTGTTTCACTGCTTAGCACATAGTAATAACTTAGTAAGCTATTTAAGCGTTGATCGATCTGTTTGATTAAGCTCGGTGTCGGCTGGACCGACAGCTGGCGTAATAACGCCTCAACGGGGGCTTCTTTATCCAACTGTTGTTGAATCTCATACAATGCAGATTGAAACTGGGAAAAAGTCAGCAATGAGGGATCTTGTTGAGCCCGATCGAGCCTGGTTAATAACTGACTTAAACGCTGCTGCACCTGATGATAACTATCGTAGCTAAAGCGATCTTGATATTGTCGTGTAAGCTGCGCATGCCACGCTTTTGTCAAAGCCTGCTGCGTTAGGCTGTTTGGCCACAAGCGCGCGGCAAGCGCGACTAAATTCGCCCCATAATAGCGAGTGGCCAGTGGCGACAACTGCATCACTTGCTGTAGTTGTCTGGCGTAATCGGCCTGCGCCGCTGTCTGACCGCTCAATATTGGCAGATAGGCGCGGTGTTCTGTAGCAAAACGCGTGGCGGCCTGTGGCTGAAAAAACGACAGATCCAGCTGTGCTGGTTTGTTGGGCTGGCTTTGCAAGCTGTAAAAAGCCAATAGACAAAAGCCACTGACGGCAATGCCCAAGATAAAACCGTGCCAGCCTTTCAATCGTCTGATGGTGGGCTTGGCTGCCGGAATAACCGGCATGATGATGGGATGCGGCGCAGCGGCGGCATCGATTTGCGGCGTTTTGGCGATCACCTTGCTTTTCGGCTGGATTTTAGCCACCTTTTGAGTGAGAGAGCGTTGTTCCAAGCTGATACGCGTATTTTTAATATAATCATATAACGCATAAATTTGGGGTGGCTTCTTGACCGAGACTTGCTGCAGTTTTTGACTGATGGTTTTCAATGACCGTTCCATTTGCAGTAGTAAAGGGATTTGCTTGGTGGTAAACGGATAACTGCGCACATCCTGATCAATATAACGATTGAGCCAGTCAAGCATATTGATACGTGCGCTATCGCTCGTTGGCCAAAACGTTGACCAATGGTCACGGATAAGCAGGGCAATTAACTCAAGACCTTCACACATCCCGATCAGACCGACTAATTTTGTTTTGGCTAAGGTAAAATAAGCCGTTGTTTGTAAATCTAGACCCTGCTCTTTAAACAGGGTTAATGTGTGGGCTTCAATCAACCGGTAATCGATAGCTGGCGCTGCCGGATGATTCATCTTATTGATCTCATTTCTGATCTCTGAAAACGCCAAATAAGCTCTTGGGTCACCGCCAATCTGTCTGTGTACTGACATGATAGATACCTTGTTGTGCCGGGTAGTTGACTACCCGGTTAATGCTGATTAATAAAGAGTTTGCGGTAAAGTAAACTGACTAAATAAGCCACCGGCAAAGGGATTATCTGATTCATCAACGTGAATACGATAAGTGATATAAGCCTTGTCAATATCATAGCGAATATCAAAGGTGTTACTGGTTATGTTGGTGAGTTTACCGGCATTGAACAGACGAATCAGTCCCCAAGGACCAGTATAGATCATCGACTTATCGGTGCGTTCGTTACCACCAATTAAGCTCAACCGGCTCTCGATATTGTCGCGCATTGAATTTGGCCAAATCAGATGCACCACGTTATTACTCGCGTGCTTATATTCCACCAACTGACCATCTAAATTTAACACGCCCCGGCGCCGATTGCCTGACATATCGATCGGTTGCAATGAGAACTGGATACCTAATCCCTGTTGAGTGAAATAAGCCCGGCGAATCTTGTCAGCTAAGGCCAGCTGTTTGATAACATCTTCACGTATTAAAGCATGACCAGACTTATCAATACTGAGTCTATTCTCGACGAACGCTTTGAGATGTTGTTGATAAAACAGATCGAGTGTACCGCCATAACCAAAGAAACGCTCAAACTCACTCAAAGGCACATCTGAGGTTGCCACCGGATTGAAAGGATAGCGATCGGCAAAATAACGTTGATAGGGACTCACTACCTGTTCATTCCACTGGATTTCCAATGATTTGATTGCCTCAACCATAATCACATGCCAGACCTGATTGGTTAACTCATCAATCCAGCGTCCCAACGGTTCGGGGATGGTTTTGGCCATTTGTTGGGTCTCAAAGATCGGATCACTGGCGCTATTATTGAGCCTGAATTGTACCGCCTGCAATGCCGCTTTGGCAGGATCAGGGGAATGTTGAATCGCTAATAGATAACGGTGCATATCGCCCAATTTGCTGATGATATTTTGCAGTGTGCTAGTCTGATCATTATTTTCTAAAATCACGCTGGTTTCTTGTCTGAACGCGTGATTGAGCGTATTGAGCAGCTGATAATCACGTTGCTGGCTTAAATTAGCTGATATCTCTGTCGTCGCTAACGCTTTTGGTGAGACATTCTCTTCTAACAGCACCATCGCGCGCCGAAAGATTTGATCACCACTGATCACCTGTGTTAAGGCGTTAATTGCCTCTGTAATATGGGCAAATGGTTTAATGTGCACATTACTATAGGCGGCGCGCCAAGTGGCGATATAATCATTGAGATAAAGCGCAGTAATTTGCCGCTCAATCTCCTTTCGATCCGCTTCACTATAGTCCGTATTTTGGGTCAAGTTTAATACCCAGCTATCTAAAGTCGTGAGTTGAATCAGCTGACTATCTTGACGAATAAAATAGTTGACTAACCCTTCACGTGTTAGCAGCTGCGGGATATCGAGCATATCGGGATTATCCGAGACAAAGACCTCATCAAAACCAGCACCAATTTGGTTTCTGATGTTGAGTGTAACGGGCAGGGCGATCTTGGATTTAGACAATAAATTTTGATAAACTCGCTGATAAATCGATAATCGTCTTAAGTCAACCTGTGCATCTTGAATACTTTGTTGGAAGGGTAAAAAGCTATCGATGGCCAGCGCCACTTTAGCCGTTCTGGCCTGTTTCCACTGAATATGCTCAAGCGCATAGACTAAATGGCGTAGCAACTGATCTTGTCGTTCGCTTTGTCCTTTAAAGGCGGTGCTCCAGCGTGAAGCCATATATTGAATCACCATGGCGTTATCACGGCCGCTCTCATCTTCGATCATGCGCATGATACGTAAGATAGTCAATTTCTCTTCACTACCAGGTTGGGCTTTAGCTAAATCAGCCTGTAAACCATTCATAATGGCAGGCAGAAAACGCTGTTGCAATAATTTCAGATAGGTATGGTCAATATAGGGGCCAATTTTATACCCTTGATAAAGTCCCATATCTGCAAACAAACGATTACGCCGATGATAGTCCCCGTAAGCGATAGTGGCATCTCCAATCGGATTAAGCAGTGGCAGCTGTAAATCGCCGTAATAATCTTTTTGCTCAGGTAGATCAATATGCATATATTGTTGTGCTTTTAATAACGCGGCTTCGCCTGCGCGATAGTTATCCCGATAGCAGTATTGCCAGCCAGCCAGAATCGCGATACCGATGATAGCGGTGAGCGTGCCCCAGCAGAAAAATTGGCGCTGTTGATAACGTTGATAAACCTGGTTTTCACTGGCCAGCTGGGTCTCTTTGAACAGTAAGGATTGGCAGAGATTGTGGGTAAAATAGCTGTACGAAACGGGTTTTTGCCAGCTGGGGTAGATCTGCTCCGGAAGATGATATTGTGAGGCAGCTGATTTAACAAACAGATCCTCCATCTGACCTTTTTGCGTTGAGGAGGTGAGGTAGACACCACGTACCAAAAACGGTTGCGCCTTCAAGGAGAAGAAACAGTGATCAATCATTTGATCGATATACACCTTAATCCCGTTCACCTCACGAATAAAGGTAAATAGCTGACTACGCTGGCTGACATCCACGCTGTTGATCATCATGGTCGGCAGGGCATGATTGAGTTGATTGAGCCACTGTTGCCAGAACTCGTTTAACGCGCTGCGCCAATCTTTTTGCGGATCGGAAAACGTGACGCCGACAATCTCTTCTCGTTGGCTTTTATCCAGCGTTTGAAACATGGCCTCAAACCCATACAGCAAATCCAGTTTAGTTAAGATGATATAGACTGGCAGTTGGCAGTGTAAGGTACTTGCTATCTCTGCCAGCCGGGCTTTTAACCTAGCCATATAGCGGTCTTTCTCATATTTGCTCATGGTACTGAATTGAAAGATATCAATCGTTAACACAATACCATTAAGCGGCTGGCGAGTCCGTTCAGTCACAAGCCATTGTAGGACATTTTTCCATAACCGTTCTGGCAATGATGAGTGTGCAGTGTCGCTATTTTGTTCAAACAAACGTCCAGCAGTTTCAATAATCACGGCCTGATCAGTTAACCAGCACTGCACAGCCTGAGGCTGCGCTGGCTCGTAGAGGGTATTGAGTTTTTCCCCCTCTTTTAAAAAGGTGGTTTTGCCACTATTCACATCACCAATAACTAAATACCAAGGTAACGCATAGTTAAAATCTTTGCGCATGATATGCTGCTTAAGCCTTAACCGCCAGCGCGTCAAATAACGCTGTTGATCATTAACAGCAATTTGCACCGGATCTTTGATCGTCTGTTTAGTTAGTTGCTGTTGACTATTTAGCCATTTAACCCGTTTATAGAGCCGGTAAATAACCCAAATCATCATGCAAATAGCTGAAAAGAGCGTGATTAACCAGCGTGTCAATAACGAGGCGAACGGTTGTTGGCCAAGAAAGATAAAGCTTGGACCAAATAGCCACATCCAGAGCAGCGCCAGACACCAAACCACAATAATAATAGTTGATATTGTCGACTTAAACTTAAATTTTGGTAATCTTGGTTTGGGCAGTTTCATTGATTACTCCTTATGGCCAATTTGGGCGGCAACTTCATCACATCGTTCAAAAAAGGCAGGCTCCCAATGCTTCACCTCAAGCTGACTCACTTTATGTTGTAGCTGATCGAGCTGCAAGTGGGCTAATTTATCGCAGCCGACTTTATGCATCAGTGTAATAGTTTGTAATTGTGCGTAACTGAGATCACGCAGTTGCTGCGAACTCTGTTGGTCTAAATAGTGGATAGCAGCGGCCAGACCATCGGCTTCAAAAATAGCCAATGATTGATCAGGCTGATCGATATGGCTGCTGATCAGGGCTTTTTTATTCAGCCATTTGAGGGTCTGCTCACTGGCAAACGGGTCACCGTTATTATAGTGTAGCGTGGCACAGGCAGGGCAACGCTGTAAAAAATAGCCCAGCGCATGCTTGATCAACTTGGCAATATGGGGATAACCCAATTTTTGGGCGATTTGGGCCGACATAAAATGACCATCAAACCAATAAGGTGAATAGGTTAGGGTATTTTCTATTTTTTGCCATAATTCTACGGTCGGCTGATTCAGTTCACGCATATATCCACTCACTTTTTCCGCCGGCAACGGGGGAACTTGGGTTCGATCATTATGAGCTACTGGCACATCAATATTGAACCAGACAATATGCCGGCGCAGCTGAAAAACAATCGCTTGATGGGGCGCGCGGCTATTTTCAATTTCAATCACTTTTAAGAGTGTTCGGCGCCAAGCCTGCTCGGATCCGGCATCTAAGCTGATATCCAGTGAAGGCTTGATGTCGCTTTCTGAACTAGGAGTTGACGTGATTGGCTTAGTCTGAACGTGTTTGACCCCCGCCACTTGTGAGCTCATAGGATCTTTCGCGAGCGCTGACGGCACTTTGGCATAGCTGATGATCAGTTTATCGAGTTCATCACAAATATCCGGATAACTTGCCTGCAAGGCCTGTTTTAAACGGACAAACTGCATAGTCGACTCATTGCGCTCAGCGTCAATGGCCTGCGTATTAAACTCACTCTTGACCATCGAGAAGCGCTGAATAATCATGTATAAAATGCGTTTTTTGAGTTTTTGTGGCGCGGCAATGTCCCAATAAATCTCAATATAATCAGCTAAGAGGGTTATCCCTAACAAAATTTGATTGGGTGCATCACTTCGCTGTAACGTATTGATTAAATGCGCGATTAAACGAAAATCCTTGGTCGATTGCTGCAATAATGCTAACACGACCTGCTGGATATGCCCCATGTCCACAGTATCGTGACTAATGGTACCGATTTTGGCCGCTTCACTTTCAATATCGAGCCAGTCCGGATTGTCGGCTGCAATCGGCTGTTTTTCCAGTTCCTGACTAAAACGCTGGGTTACCACTTGACGCCAGGGATGCTCAGTAATAAATTCCATAATGTCCTACTCTATAATGACTTTCATCATCCCACCAGACCTAATACGCCATCCACCTGGTCATTCACCAATGGCAGGCTTGACGTAATGGCACGATGGCTTTTTCCAATTGATAAATATTGAAAGAGAGTCCGTTCAATAATGGACTATCCGATTCAATCAGCACGGCTTTCGCCTGAAAAAGCTTTTGGATTTGCGCGATACCAGGCAGGCCGCGACTATTTTCTAGCACCAAACCTTGATCGCGAATAAACCAGTGTGACTCAAGTCGGCTACCGGTGTCGGTTTTGAGTATCAGATTACTGGCCGAACTCGGTAGCGGTGTGTTCACAATAATTTGCATACGGGTAATATTGTCCAGACAACTCAAGGCTAAAACCGGCCTGGGCGAGCGCGTACCGAGCGCCGGCGTAGTCAAAATCACCTGTGGTGAAATCTCGCCATCGGCCTGCGTCAGTATAAATTCGGTTGAATTAGCGGGGCGCTGCTGCTCTTGTATTAACACTTTGGCGATATCCTGGTGATACGTGTCTGGCAACGGCGCCGGTTCGGGAGTCGCTTTGATGATACTGTCATAACAATCTAAACGAATTAAGGCTGAGCGCTCGTTTTGGCACTGTAGATAGGCTTGTCGCCAGCTATCGTCTGCGTGCACCCACCAAGCGGCTAACAGTAACAGTAGAGCGCTGACACGCCAGTTGATCGGCATCTTCTGTCTTAGCATGGGCTACACTCAGCAATTTTGGCAAAGAATTGATTATCCTTGACGCCAAAATGGATAAACTTAATCGTTTCACCCGCTGCGATTTTATTGAGTATTTGTAATGATACCGGTGGCAATAGATGGCCATCGATTATCGACTCCAGCATTCTAGCGCCATTTTCTGCTCGGGTTGCCCGGCTGATGATTTGCGCACTGACTTCATCATCAAACACCACTTCTGCGCCAAATTTCTGGTATAAGGTATGGTGCAGTTTTTTGAGTTTGGCTTGAATAATGTCGCGTAGTACCGCCTGACTGAGGGGTAAATAGGGGACGATCTCCATGCGCGCCAACAGTGCAGGTTTAAAAAAGGTCACCAGTTCCTGATAGAGCTGATCATGGATTTCGCTAGGACGATCGGCAAAATCAACAATCGTTTGGTCGCCCAGATTAGAGGTTAAGAAAAAGAGTACATTTTTACAGTCAATCACCCGACCTTCACCATCAGCCAGTTCGCCTTTATCGAAGGCTTGATAAAAAAGATTAAGCACATCGCGATGCGCTTTTTCGACTTCATCGAGTAACACCACTGAGTAAGGCTTTTGCCGAATACTCTCGGTTAAAATGCCACCTTCACCATAACCGACGTACCCCGGCGGAGAACCGATTAAGCGTGAAACCGTGTGTTTTTCTTGATATTCGGACATATTAATCGTGGTTAAATATTGGCGACCGCCAAATAATAGTTCGGCAATTTGAATGACCGACTCGGTTTTACCAACTCCACTCGGCCCAACTAATAGGAATGCGCCTAACGGCCGACCCGTGCGACGTAAATCTGCTCGCGCGGTTAATAGGTGGCGATGTAACTGTTCAATAGCCAGATACTGACCTTTAATTTCAGTGTTTAAATATTGCGGTAAATGCGTTACCACCGCCAGCTCATCTTGCGAAATTCGCTTTAAGGGTATACCAGTATGCTCGGCAATCACAGCTGCAATCTGTTTTTCATCCACATGAGGTGAAACCAGCACTGCATCTTGTTGCAAATTGGCTAACTGCTCGCTTAAACGATCCAACTCAGCCCGTATCGCCGCGTCATTGACTAAGGTATCTGTCTCTATCGGCGCAATAGCGATGTTCTCGCTAGTCTCAGCCGGCACCAGATCCGGCGGCTGCGTAACAGCTAACACTGGAAAGTTGTGGTCTGTGAATGGCTCGGTAGGGGATAAACACTGGGCACGCAATTCAATTAAACGCTGCACGATAGTGAGCTGTTGTTGCCAAAGTTCTTCAATACGAACCAATTCAGCCTCAGTCTCGTGACAAGTTTGTTCCAGCTCAGCCATACGCAGGAGGTTATCTTTTAGTCCCAGCTGATTTTCACGGCTTAACAGCGCAATTTCTTCATGATATTGATGTAATTGGGTCTGTAAGGCTGAGACCTGACGAGGTGGTGAGGTAAGGTTAATCGAGATCCGTGCACAGGCGGTATCTAATACGTCAATCGCTTTATCCGGTAGTTGTCGGCCGGATAAGTAGCGATCACTTAAATAGGCACAAGCCTGTAACGCGCCATCGTCAATGAAAACACCATGGGCCTGTTCATAAATCTTGCGTAAACCACGCAGAATGATGACTGCTTCAGCAGCGGTAGGCTCGCTCACTTTCACTAACTGGAAACGACGGGATAAGGCGGCATCTTTTTCGAAGTACTGTTTATATTCGCGCCAGGTGGTGGCGGCAATAGTTTTTAATTCACCGCGAGCTAAAGCCGGCTTTAATAAGTTGGAGACATCAAGACCACCATGCTGATTACCGGCACCGATCAAGGTATGAGCTTCATCAATAAAAAGAATAATCGGCGTAGGGGAGTGGCTCACATCGGCCATGATGCCTTTAAAGCGTTTTTCAAACTCGCCTTTGACTGAGGCTCCTGCTTGTAGTGCCCCTAAGTCCAGGCTCATAATCCGAGTCTGTTTCAGTTGCTCGGGGACCTTGTTATCGATAATACGTAGGGCTAAACCTTCAATTAAGGCACTTTTACCGACCCCAGCCTCACCCACCACAATCGGATTATTTTTACGGCGTCGACATAAAATATCGATCATCAAATCGATCTCTTTATCACGGCCGAGCACCGGATCCAGTTTACCATCAAGCCCTTGTTGAGTGATATCGATAGCATACCGGTCGAGCAAACTAATGTCTGCCTGAACGGTGCTATTTGAGCCTACTGGTTGTGCAGTTTCAAGACTGTTTTCAGCTGAACCGGTCACCCATTGGCCAAATTGTGATTTCAGCAATTCACGATTAATCCTACTGAGAAGCTCGACGGCTGGTTTAGGTAAATAGCGATGGGGACTGTAAAGAAGCGTCAGTAAGATAATGCCGGTACGTAAATTGGTCTGGGCAAACTCGGCACTGTTGAGTAAAAAGGCATCTTGCAGTAATTCGATCAATAGTGGCGAGAAGCTTGGTGTGCTCTGTTCGTATTGGCGATGATCATAAGAGAGCTGGGTTAACAACGTCTGTAAACGTTCTGTGTCAATATTCGCCTTAGCCATGATTTGTCGAATATCACATAAAGGTGTGTCTAGGCTCTGCAATAAAAAATGACAAACGGTCATTTCGCTGCTTTGGGTGTTCACGCAAGTCGCCGCCATCCCTTCAAAGATATAGCGGCTCACCGGGTTTAAATGTTTCAGAAGTGAGGGTAACTCAATGCGAATCATAACGCGACTCCCTTTATTTTAATAATTGATTCAACTGCGTCAAAATATCGGCAGTTTGTGAATTTAAGCTGAACAGATAAAGACTATAAGCAAAGGCTAAAATTCCTATCGCGCCCCAAATAATATGTTTTTTACTGATGGCGCGGGTTAAGTAATAAGGGACTGCTTGGATCTGGCCAAGGTGCAGACGTGTGGACGGTGGTTCACCATTTAGTGAGGTTAATAAGGTATTTAAGCGCCGAAAAAGTTGTTCAAATTCATCGCTATTGGGATGTTGTACTTTATAGCGCCCTCTAAAACCTAACCCAAAACAGAGATAGATAAACTCCAGCATAGCTTGATACCGTTTGGGTTCATTCATTAACCGTTCGGTAATCTGAAATACCCGTTCTCCCCCCCAGCCCTCATTGTGGAAATGGATTAAGAGTGATTTATGACTCCAAAATTGGCCTAACATCGGTTCAGATCCCATGATGCATTCATCGATAAAACTGCACAGCACATAGCGGAAGGTCACAATGGAACCCGGTTCATAACCTTGCATTTCCAGCTGTTGACTGATGTTTTGGATATCGGTGACGATCTGTCGGTATAGATGATCAGGATCGTCAATCGGTGTAGATAAATCCTGAATGCGTAAGATCATACCGAGCAGTGGTGTGGCTGCATCTACAATCGGGTTCAGATTATTGCCAGATAAGGGTAGGGTATACTGTTCTAACTGGTTTACATACTGCTGCGTCTTACCAGCGCTATGATGAAGCTTTGGCGTGGCCATTATTGACTCCTTACCGCCCAAAATTGCAGATTCAGTTCAGGAAAATGCCCGGCAACGTGAAATGCAATACTGTTGGTTTTGATTACATCACGCCAGCCCGGCGCTTGGGTATCTAACTGAAAGTAAGTATAACCAGCGTGGAAAGGGAGCTGTGGCGGCGCGGCCGACAAGGGGATTAAAGGAATACCGGCTAGCTGAACATGTACTAGATTATCGATGGAGAGGGGCGAAGCGATTTTGGTTTGTTGAACAAAAGTACGCATAATTTGCTCCTGAGGTAATTGGCTTTTCACCGCCAGAACAAAGCTAGCTGTTTTCAGCAGTTCAATATCATTAATCACCCCGATGTAGATACCATTTTGTTCGTTTAAGGTAATTGAAACCGCCCGCGGTGTTAACACAATACTCAGCGCCTGACGTGTTAATAACATCAGCGCTTTGAAGGTGGTCGTTAAGTCATCATGATTATAAAAGTGAAAATCCTGTGCCGTTCTGGATTCGGACGTAAATGTCATCAATTCAGAGCAGGTTTGGCTTAACATCAGATACAGCGTTTCCGGATGAACAATTTTAGTTCTGGCCAAATGCTGATAACGGGGTTTGGCTGAATTGAGCAGTTGTAGCATTAAGAACTCAGCAATACCGGTCACACCTTGTTGCGTTGGTGAGCCCATTTTATCCGATAGTTGTTTAGCTCTTTCTGCGACTAAATTAGCGATTTCATCGAGAAAATTTTGCAGCATTGGTGCGGTGCTGACTTGGCTAATAGTTGGAATAAAGGTATCGTCTAAAACGATGGCGCCATCAGTACGTAACTCTTTGATCCGACACAGTGGCAACACGGTATAAGCATTGAGATCATCCGAACCTTGCATAATTTTAGGCGTGAGCTGTGCTATATTTAACTGAATATAATTCCCACCTTTAGTGTGCAAATCGCGTACCGGAAAAGTACTACTCTTATAACGCGTCATGTCATCAGCTGTCTCTTGCGCAACGTCGATTTCACTAAGAGAATTATTCAGGATAGGCAACGCCAGATAGATATCTTTACTTGCTGCACTTGTTAAATGGCTAATCGCCAAAGGTTGAGGTAGACAGTCTTGGTAGGGGATCTCAAATAAGCTACCATCAGGCATAATGCCCGACGCCTCCGTCAGGCCGATCCGGCCTAATTTAAACAGGGCCTGATCAAGCTGAAGCCGGCTAAAACCATAAGCATAGTTAACGGTACTTTCAAATTTTGCGCTCACGACATAGTCAATATAACGCTGCTGCTGCTGAAAATGCTGTGGCGCAATAGATAAGCCTTCTTTCCATATCACCCGGTTTTTACTGGTCATACTGTGTCCTTTTTATGATTTCTTGATTTCAACTTCGCTGGCACGCACATGGATTAACAGATTATAGGTCTTGCCGACACCCTCGATCTCAGTTATGTCGAGCCAATAAGCCTGCCCACTGTCTGCTCCAGCGAAATGGGCAATGACCGCAATAAATTGGGTTTTGGGGTCGACGGGTATCGGTTTAAGCGTTTTGTATTCACCCGGCTCAACCGTATAATCCTGATGATCGATATAATTTTTAGCTAAAATTTTATCTAATGGTTCGGTGGCAATTTGATAATAATCGGTACTGAATAATTTAGAGTCCTCATTTAGAAACACCAGCTGAATATCGGTTGGCGTGGCTTCACCATTATAATTAGGATTAATATCGTTATCAGCTAATAAGGTCAGAGTGATTTCGGTTGGGTTGTTATCTGGATAGCCAACGGGTACACTCGGATCAGTGATGACCTGATAAAGTTTTTTCGTTGTTTCGCAGCCACCTAGCAAGGTGCAAAATATCAGCAGTAACACGCCCCCTAATCGCATGATAGAGAGCCCTGTTGATCCTGTTGATTCTGTAGCTCGCGCATCTGGCGATCGTAAGCGTGCGCATAGACTTCCCAAAACAGTTTATCGAAGCCTTTCTGGCGTTTTGAGCGCAGCTCATCATAATAACGACTATAAATATCCCAAGCCCAAGCACTATCCATCGCGGTTTTATCACTATGGCGTCGATAACGGGCAAAACGGGTAATTAAGGCCTGGGGTGAAAAAGCCGCCAGCAGGGCGGACAGGGCTTCGGAAATAGCCTGTTGATTGGCTTGATGATGTAACTTAATGTAAGCTAAACTTTCGGCAATGGCCGAGGGTGCCGAGAGATGCACCGGACATTTGTCGGTTGAGTATAAAAGATTAATCGTCTCTTGATAGCTTTGATTTAAACGTAGCGGATTATCTTCAGTTGGGCGCAGCTGTTTATCCGCTAAATGGGGATTATTACTGTGTAAATCTTTCAGTCCCTCAATCACTTGCTTTAGGCTATCACCGATCTCCTCCAGCAATTCATAGGCCTCCTGACTATTGTTCAAAGGCAGTGTGCTGCTCAGTCCCTGATAGAGTGGATAAATGGCGACATTGATTAAGCGATCTTCCTCATTTAGGCACTGTCCCGTCTGCGGATTGAGGTTGATTGACTGAGCTAACAGATTATGGTTCGATTGCTGAAATAGCTTAGCTTGCTGGTCGGCCGGCCTGGTTGTTGTGGTTATTTTTTCAGCATCGAGCACTTTTATGGGATCAAGTGGCATTGGCGCGACCACCTCAGCGGTGCTGTGTCTGGTTTGTACTGCGTCAGTGTGTGCAGTGTTAGTCGGTTCTCTGCTAAGAATATCGTTTAACGGATCTGCGTGATTGGCAATCATCTCTTCCGGTCGCATGGCTAAAGGATCGTCCGTTAGCTGACCACTTTTATTGATGTGCACCCGTAGGGTCAGTGCACCTAACTGTACCTGATCTCCCTGCTGTAAACGAATCGGCTTGTTATTTTGAAACAAATCAATATGATTGAGTTGCAAATTAGCGGCCAACGCCTTGAGACAGTAATGGCCATCGATGAGCACGATTTGCGCATGACAGTTTTCAATCTGGCCATGCTGGTCTTGTAGCGACCACTCATTATTCTCGTCACAACCAATCAGGCCACCTGCCATGTCAAGCAGCGCAGAAGCGGATTGACCACTGGCTAAATATTGACTGTTTAATACCTGAAGGGTTAATGTATCTGATGTATTCATAATTATTCCTGTACAGTAATCAGGGCGAAAGGAGCAATCGACGATTTGCCTAAAAAACATGTCCAACCTAAATAACTCTCTGTATTGGCGCTTAATTTCAGATCTTTGATCTGATTGTTGGCGAGGATTAAACAGAGATCCCACGCCAGTTGATCGCGCAGAATAAACGAGACAAAGTTGACTAAAGCGGCGTATAACGATCCGGTGGGTAAAAACTGTTTCATTTGTGCAAAACTTAAGTCACTGATTGTTAACTTAAACTTGCCGTTATTGTCCGGCATACGACTTCCGGCAATAAAATTTTTACCGAGTACGCAATTCTGTACGCCAATTCGGTTACGCTGAGGGTCTGGGATATTGACCCAGCGAAATTGCCAAGATCGAATCTCGACCTGGCTAAGTGAAAAACAGTGTGAGATAAGCGTCGCTATTAATTGCGGTGAGCGTCCTGAATTAGCCAAAATACCGGCGTAGGTGAGCATTTTATTTCGATCAATCAATAAGGCATCACGCATCATGCGTGATTCTAGTCCGACTAACGCATACATTTTCGCTGAAAACTGGTCCCGTCCGGCAGGCTGAAAACAGATAAAATAGCGGTATTTGCGCCAGATCTTATATAGGTAGCTGGCTAAGCGGTGATGAAATAGATTAAACAGCGTGATCATTCTCGGATCTTCTGCCAGCTCTTCCCAGGCCATATCATCCAGATAATAGCTGGGTAAGGGCGAATGGGCGCCCGTTAAGCTAAGAAAGGGCGTTTTAATCTGTAGCTGGTCGTTGACGATGGTTACTGAGGTGATATCACGCGTAACAAAGGCTAAAGTTGAGTCACTGATAAATCGAATCGGATCTTGATCGGGTGAGTAATCAAGTAATGTATCCACGTCGATACCTTGCGCCTTGTAGAGCAACTCGACGAGCTGAAAAAATTGATAGCGCTCAGCGTCGGCCGGGATTAGTGATTGATCAACTGCCATTGGTAAACCTCATGCGTTGATGCATTGACTAGATTGAGAAAATGAAATGAGTTCACTGCCGCATAGCCTGCATAAAAATGCGCAATGATCGCGCCAAACAGATACATTTCGCCTTCACTATTAAAAGCGTCCGGCGAGATACGTAGCGTGGATTCATAGCCACCAATCACCGCGTCGGTAAACGTATATTGAGCCGGCACTGCGTCAAATTGCACAATCCCTTGTAACAATTTTTCCAGTCCCTTCTCGGCTCGTGCGCTATAGCGGGTGGTGAAATTGTAGTTTTTTAAAATTTGGCAGAGTGAGGTTTTATTGAGCAGCGATAAATAGTTTAACGATAACGATGAGATGGTACTCCACTGTTGGCTGGCATTTAAATTGGGTCGTATAGCGCGCGAGGGATAAGTCACATTGCGCACCTGAATATAATTCGGTATTGAATCATCGGTACGACAGATATCGCCGATCCGCAGATGCTGAGCGATATCATTATTACTACACCGTGCCCGGATTGAGATCACCTCTTGCTGATGGTTAATCAGTGTTTCATCACCTCGTACAAAAGCAATGGAATACTGAATTTTATCACTGTTCAGCGTAGGCTGCTGATGAAGATGATAGTAAAAAGGGTGCTGCTGCTTATTCTGTTCAAGTTGATGATGAAAGCTATCGAATAGTGCATAGTGGCGGCTTTGTTGATTTAACCAACCCGTGACCTGGTCGATGGCAAAGAGTTCATAACAATCCTGATGCTGAAAATCAATTGTCAACGGATAGGTGGTTTTTCTGCCATCAAGCAGAATCGGTTCGCAGTCGTATTCAAACAGATTGATGGCCGGTACACAGTTACTTTTTATTAAATCAGGGGCGATTTTGACTGTCGCCGGTAAGGCCTGGCTAAACTTTAGCGTTAAGGTCAAATCACGGGTCGTGATTTGACTAAAATAGTCAGGTATACCTTGAATATCAAAGAATAAAAAACCTTCCGGAAAACAGAAATACTCATGCAGTAACCGATAGCCATTAAAGGTATTGCCTGGATAAACGAGCATGGCCTCTTCATTGTCAAAGCCAACTGGCTGAAAGCGAAGTGCCGGTAGAGCAAAGGTATTTTCGTCAATCATCAGCATCGCTTGGCTCAGGTACTGAGAAAACCACAGATAAAGTTGCGAACCGGCATGCGCATCCGATCCGCAATAAAGACGCAATTTATCTAGTTCATCAGGACATAAATTGACAGGGTGATGGGCGTGAAAGTGAATAGCCAGTTCATCACCGTCACGCTGTGTGACCTTTGTAATATTAAAAGGACTGACCCAAGTATCGCGACACACGCTAAAAGTGCAACTTGTCTCTCCGGCCGAGGCAGGTTGACTCTGCACGGTGCTACCGGCGGTGATTAAGGTCGTATGATCGTGTTGATTATTGAAGGCTAATATCGTCAGGCTTGGCGTCTGCTGTAGATAGTTTGGCCACAGAATATTCATTAAACTGGCGGTTAACTGTGGATAAGCCTGTTCAAGCTTTGTATTCAGTAATGCGGTCAGATAGGTTAAACCATCTAAGGTACGGTTGATATCTGGATCAAACGAAGGTTCAGACAGAAAATGGGATAACTGAGGATAAGCCTGCGTAAACTGTTTGCTGTCCTGATAGAGATAGTCTCGCTCCTGCTTGAGCCTATGATCCTTAGTCATAATGTCCTTGATAGTATTGCGTCGCCATGGTTTAGATAACGTTCAGTTTATTATCGTTTAAATGAATATCAATATTGATGCGGTCTGATTCGCTGAGTTGATCCAGATAAGCCATAACAGTAAAGTAATGGGCAAAGGTGAGCGGATCTTGTCTGACGGTAACATTGACTTGACTAATTCTCGGCTCATACTGCTCAATACAGTATTGAATAGAATAACAAATCGCATGTTGGATCTCCTCACTACCTAATAAGGCATCATTAATATCAATGATGCCGAGTTCTCGGCTGCCGTGACACTCGCCTGGTCTGGCATTAAAAATACGTTGCAGATTATGTTTAATCGAGACAATCAGAGCCGCCTTACCGCTTGTGGCAGATAGATTATCTTGCCGTAAACGTTCAAATAAACTGGCTTTATTGGTATCTGTGCGCCAGCGGCGTAACGCAGCCATAACTAATTACTCCTTATCCAGACGTCCAATCAGCGATAAATCCGTATAAGAGCCCATAAACTTCATATGTGGACGTAAGTGTAGGCGAGTTTTTGACCAGCCAGGTTCACCAGGAATATCAGTGACTTCAAGACGAATCGCTCTAAAGGGGCGACGACAACGTACATCTGTCGGTGGGTTTTCCTGATCCGAGACATACTGTTTCAACCAGATATTCAAAAAACGCTCCATATCGACCGACTCTTTGTAAGAACCAATCTCTTCGCGCTGAATCACTTTTAGATAATGCGCTACCCGGGTGGCTAACATAATGTAGGGCAGCTGGGTGCCCAATTTTTGATTGGTCTCTGCTGCTTTGCCCTCCTCGGTATTGGGGAAGGTCTGGGCTTTTTGCACTGATTGAGCGGAGAAGAAGGCGGCATTATCCGAACCTTTACGCATGGTTAAAGCAATAAAACCTTCTTCGGCTAATTCAAATTCACGGCGATCAGTAATTAAGGTTTCAGTTGGGATCTTGGTTTGCAATTCGCCCATGGCTTCAAAAACATGTACCGGCAGATCTTCAACCGCGCCACCACTTTGTGGACCGATAATATTAGGACACCAGCGATATTTAGCAAAGCTCTCCGTTAAACGTGTAGCCAGCGCAAACACCGAATTAGACCAGAGATAGTGCTCATGATTGTGGCTGACATCCTCCTGATAGGCGAAGGTTTTAATCGGATTTTCGCTAGGGTGATAAGGTAACCGGGCAAGATGTCTGACCGTGGTTAACCCCAACATCCGTGAGTCTTCAGCCTCGCGCAATGAACGCCATTTGGTATACACCGGACTTTCAAAAATAGAACTTAACTCTTTGATGGTCGACAACTCGGTATAACTATCAATACCAAAAAATTTAGGTGAGACTGACGATAAGAAGGGCGCGTGTGCCATACTGCCGACAGCAGAAACATACTGCAGTAACTTCATATCCGGTGCGCTGGCGGTAAACTCATAATCAGCGATGACAGCACCGATCGGTTCGCCACCAAACTGACCATATTGATCGGAATAAACATGCTTATAAAAACCAGATTGAGTAATTTCTGGCGCAAATTCAAAATCTTCTAGCATTTCGTCTTTGGTGACGTAGAGCAGGTTAACTTTAATATTTTCTCTAAAATCGGTACGATCAATCAATAGCTTCAAGCCTCGCCAAGAGGATTCAATTTTCTGTAAAGTTGGGTTATGTAAAATTTCATCGACTTGTCGGCCTAGTTTGGCATCGAGTTCAGCAATCATGCGATCGACAAGCTGCTTATTGATGGGTTCGTCCGCATTATCGGTATCGAGTAAATTAGCAATCAGCGCGGCAATACCTTGTTTAGCAATGTCATAGCTTTCGTCAGTCGGGGCGTAATTGGTTTGTGCAGCAATCTGATCGAGAAGACTACTACAATTAAATATTTCTGCTTCAGAAGCGGTGTTAAGTGCTGCTTTTGACATAATTACCATTCCTTTTTATAACCATCCGTTTATCGACATACCAATAAACTGCTTAATCAATAGTGTTACACTTTATCCGATGACAGCAGGTTCAGTTCCTGAAGTAATTGTTCCCGACTGGCTTCATCATTGAGAATAGCTTCTAATTGTGCTCGGAAAGCCGGTTTATTACCTAATGGACCTTTTAACGCGACAAGCGATTCGCGCAATGCGAGCAGTTTTTTTAGTTCAGGCACCGAATTGGCAATACTGTCCGGTGAGAAATCTTTCAGATTGTTGACTTTCAGTTTGATTGGCATTTCTGATTCAACACGTTCATCCAGCCGGTTGCGGACAGCGAACTCCAGTTCAATATCCGAACTTGCCATCACGGCATCAAAATTATTCTTGTCAATTGAGATAGGCTTACGCTCTTCAAGTGGTCGATCCTGCGGCTTGCCGGCAAAATCACCTGTAACTAACAAGTGTAGTGGCAGCTCTTTTTCAGCGACTTGGCCATTGGTTTCTGTGGTGTATTTGATGTTGATACGCTCTTTTGGCGCAACACTCCCTTCTTTATTTGTCATAAAATCATTCCTTTTTTGATAGGAGAATCCAATTAAATTTAGCCACTAGATGCCTTTTTGTGTCTCGGTAAGTCAAGGTTTTTTCTAGCTTTTTTTAACAAAGAATAGAAAATATACCGTAAACGCTTAATAATTATTAGCTAAAGTGATTTAAAAATGCAATCAAATTATTTGTAAAATTTATCTTGGAACGTAATTTTTATTTAATTATTTAAATCAAAAGCTTAGTCAATTGCTGACTGTGTAAGGTTTTAGCCTTTTTTTTATGTGTAAAATATTTTTTTGTAAATATTTATGTTGTTTTTTTGATCAGTTTGTGCTCTACTTACGTCCAGTATTTTGTCTTTGTTGTTGATTTATTAAAAATATTTTAACGCAAATAACTGACGTTTTTATAAGTAAAAACGTTATATGACAAGGAAAAACGATTATTTAATCGACTCGTTGATTGTTTCTTCTCATCTAGAATCGGCAATCAAGGTAGCATTGGTGTTTTATGGAAGTTTTATAAAAAATTATCCATATTTTATTTCAGCAAATGTTAAGGAGAATGTTATGTCAACACCGTGTTTTGTTGCAATCAAGGGAAAGACACAAGGCAATATTACCGAAGGTGCCTATACCTTAGAATCGGTTGGGCAAGGGTTTATTGAAGGTCACGAAGATGAAATGATTGTGCAGGCCGTTGAACATGAAGTGTTTGTGCCAACCGATCCGCAATCTGGTCAGCCTTCTGGTCAGCGTCAACATCGACCGCTCGTGCTAACGGTTGCTTTAAACAAAGCCATTCCACTGCTTTACAATGCCTTAGCCTCTGGTGAAACCTTAACTGAAGTGACTTTAAAATGGTATCGTACTTCGCCGGATGGTAAACAAGAGCATTTTTTCACTACCTCGCTAGAAGATGCCACCATTGTCAATATCGACCTGAATATGCCTAATAGTCAAGATCCGGCGCTCGCCAGTTTTACTCAGCTCATAAAGATTAGTCTGGCCTATCGTAAAATTGGCTGGGAGCATACTGTATGTGGCACTTCCGGGGCGGATGACTGGCGTAAACCGGCTTAGTCGTATCATTCTCACTGAGAAGCAGCGCTGTTAGCCAAACGGGCGTCGCTGCTTAGTCTGTTTGAGTGAAGGGAACCAGGGCGATGGATTTAAAAGATTACTTTCGCGACGAGTTAAACTACCTTCGTGCGCTAGCCAAAGCACATTCAAAGCAAAATTCACTGTTTCAGGATTTTTTAACCGCCTTCGATAACGAGGGGGATATTGAATTTTTATTTGAAAATTTCGCCTTTTTGATGGCTAAACTGCGTCAGCAGGTCGACGATGCTTTTCCGCAAATCACTCAGAATCTATTATCGCGCGTGTGGCCGACACCGATTCGGCCATTGCCTTCTACGGCAATCTTGAAATTCTGTCCGAAATCAGCTGATATCCACCAGATTTCAGCTGGTTCAACGGTGAAAAGTCAGGCTATTGCGGGCGAGTACGCGCTGTTTCGGACAGTGCGTGAGATAGCAGTGATACCGCTGGAAGTCAAAAGCTGTCATTTACAAAACAGTCCAACCGCCTGCAAAATGAGCTTAACCTTAATCTGGCATGGCTCCTTGACCGACAATCAAATCTGGTCGCCATTGCCGATCCCATTTCTGCTCAGCGCTGACACACAGTTGGCTGGATTACTCCAACTGTGGTTTCAGCAGTATCTCTGTCAGGTAAGTGTCAGTGATGCGGATCAGGTTTATGCGCTTCCTTGCCAGGTGGTACAAAACTTCCAGCCAGCACCGGATAAACTGGTGCTACCGCTCGCTATCAAACTATTTTGGCGTCTGCAGCTGCTGCAGGAGTACTTTCATCTGCCACATGTGAATGATTTTATGACGATCGATTTAAGTGCCGCCTTGACACAGCTTAAGCTGGATGAAACCAGATCGTTTACTCTGACTTTTCAGTTTGACACGCCACTGCTCATCGATGATCCACTGGATAACCAATCGGCATTTTTGACTAACTGTGTACCGGTGATCAACCTTTATCCACATCATACACCAATGTTTGCGTTTCACCTAGGTCAGAGTGACTATCGGTTGGATTTAGCCAACGGTAAGCGTATCTATCAGATCAATGCCGTTTACTCACCGTTAGAGCCGGCCTACCGCTCCGAGCGAGGTGACAACATTCAGTACTGGCCGATCACCCAATTTACCGCCCATCACTTTGGTGCGGATAATCCTATTTTTTATCAAACCATGTTCCGATCCAATGTGGTTGGCCAACCTGAGCATATCATGACGTTTATTGATAGTCAGGGTGAGCGGGTGACAGAATTTTCACAGCAGAACTATCTTTGCGATCTGTTGGCCACCGATGGCGATAAGGCAGCAAAATTACAGATTGGCGATATCAATCTGCCGACACTGAGTATTACCAATAACCTAAAATTTCACAATATTACCCGACCGACGCCGGAAATCTTACCGTTACTCGACAGCGAGCGTCACTGGTCAATGATTTCTCATTTTTCGTTAAGTCCTCTGTTTATCAAAGATATGGCGGCGATTAAGCAGTTGATTAGCGATTTTAATTATCACGGTGATTTGAATGTGCCTTTTAAGCAGCGTATTGATAAACAGTTGCAAGGCTTGATTGCGATGGACGCCAAACTGATTGACTGGATATTTGACGGGGTGATGAAAAGGGGCATTGAAATGACCGTGACCTGCGATCCTAGTCATTTTGTTAATGAAGGTGAGATGTATCGCTTTGGCTTCATCCTAGCCAATGTACTGCCATTTTGCCTGACCAGTAATAATTTTTTAATGATGAAAATAGTTAACAGCCAAACCGGGCGGATCTGGGTGCTCGCGCCGATTAGAGGGAGCCGGGAGCAAATCTAGTGCTGTCTGACCACTTGAGTAAATAGGCGTGGTCAGACAGTGAGTCGCAACGCAAAATCATGTCTATTGAGGGCGAATGATTATCCGTTAGGTGCCAGATAGCCAAAATTAAAGGCGTGTTCACAAACAGATATGCAAAACCGACGTTGATCGGTGGCGTAATCAGACAAAAGGGTTAAACATATGATAAAGGCGAAACCATATACCAGCATGGCAAGTGCTGCCGGAGTAGCTGGGTCGGTCAAGAGCGCGCTGGTTAACAGTGCGGATAAAACCGGACTTTACTTTTCTATACAAATTGGTGAGTTACCGTTAGACACCTTTGATGTAGTCGAATTTACCCTGAGCGAGGGCCTTTCTGACCTGTTTACCTTAACCGCGACTTTATCGAGTAAAAATGCCAATGTTGATTTGCAGCCGCAGTTGCTGCAAAAAGCTCAGCTGACGGTGTATGTTGCTGGTCAAAAACAGCGCACGGTTAATGGCATTGTCGAGACCGCCGAGCGGGGGGACAGCGGCTTTAAACGCACCTTCTATACCTTTATTATTCGGCCGTTACTCTGGCAATTAACCTTAACGCAGGATAGTCGTATTTATCACTTCAAAAGTGTGCCAGAGATCATTGATGAAATTTTACAATTGTTCAACATCCCCTTTGATAAAAAATTGATGGATTCTCATGCCATGCGAGAATATACCACCATGAAGCGGGAGAGTTATTATGCGTTTTTAAGCCGTCTGACCGCTGAAGAGGGCATCACTTTCTGGTTTGAGGAAGACAAACTGTTTTATAGTGACAGCCATCTGGGTATGACGGCGGGCATTTCACTGATTTATAACCCTCATCCGCAGGCAGCTCATCAACACCCAGTGATTAGCGCGTTAACCTACGCCTGTTCGATGCGTCCGACCAAGGCGAAAGTGAAAGATTATCGTTATAGTCATCCGGATGTGACGATGGACGCTAAAAGTATAGCGGCAAAGTCTTTACCGACCTTTGAAGTGTACGATAGCTATGGTCGTTATGAGGATGAACAAACCGCGCAGCAATTTAGCCAGTATCGTTTAGATGCCCTGCAGGCCGATAGTGAAACAGGCCAGGCCGTTAGCAACTGTATGTTACTGATGCCGGGTAAAATTTTTAGCTTGACTGAACATCCCACCCAGAGCATGAATAACCGCTGGCAGGTTGTCAGGATCACGCACCACGGCACCTTACCCCAGTCACTGGATAATGAGCGTGATGACCGCCCAGCCAGCCTGACCAATCAATTCTCATTCATTCCCGGCAAAAATGAGTGGCGACCGCCGTTTATTCATAAACCGCTGGCTGATGGGGAAGAGATCGCTATGGTGGTTGGTCCGGCGGGTGAAGAGATCTTTGTGAATGAAGATGGGGCGGTTAAGGTGCATTTTCACTGGAACCGCTACGACGAGGCAGATGAGAATGCCTCCTGTTGGGTGCGAGTAGTACAGAACTGGAATGGTGATGGCTTTGGCTTTTTGTCTATTCCGCGTATTGGTCAGGAGGTATTGGTCGGTTATATCAACGGCGATATCGATCGGCCCATTATTATGGGCACCACTTACAATGGGAATAACCGGCCGCCACTCAATTTACCAGCGGCAAAAACACAGATGTCGATCAAATCCAAGACTCACAAAGGTCAGGGCTTTAATGAGATGCGATTTGAAGACGACGCGGGTAAAGAGGGCATGTTCTTACATGCCCAGAAAGATATGGATACCACGGTGCTGAATAACAGAATGACTAACGTTAAGGCAAACCATACTGAAACGATTGGCGCCAATCAAACTATAAATATCGCTCAAAATCAGAATTTAAAAATATCGGCTAATCACAATTTGGCTATCCAGAACGCATCAATGACGTTGGTCGGTGGCAGTAGCCAGCTTCAGGTAAAAGGGATGGTGAAGATCGCTTCCGCAACGGGTATTCGCTTCGATTGTGGTGCAGCAGCAATCGAAATTAATAGTAATGGCAGTATTGCTTTAATTTGCAATAAATTTAGCTTATTTGCCAAAGATCTGGTCGAGATAACGGGTCAGAAACTGATTGAGTTAAATTCAGATAGTGCAGCAGCAGCCTTAAAAGAAGAGCCAGTTGCAAGCAATATTGAACAGGCATTAAGTGAGACCTTTATCACAAAAAATAGTTAAACCAGTATAGGTAATAAAATGATAAGTCATGCGCTTGACACAACAGGAATAACACAATGAACTATCAAATCAATGAAGGCAAGCTAACGCTGATTGATGATCTGATTGATGAATCTATCAATATTATCAAATTTCCCGCGCGGCAGGCCAGTCTGGTGATATCCAGAGCGGTATTAAACCAAGACCAGACTGAGGAAGCTTACTTTGCCTGGCAGATGGCAGCGTTAAAAAGAAATATGAAACGTTTTTTACTCGGTGAACGTAAAGCCACGATACTGGGTGTTGAAACCGAGAATCATAAGGCTATTGCGGCTTTTGAAACGCAGCTTCAGTTTGAACAGAAAGGGGTAGTGGTTCACCAATTGCTGTTATCTGCGCAGCTGCCTAGCTCAATGCGGCTGTTGGTGCTGACTTATGCGCAGGGCCGACCAATAACCGAGCTTGACAAACAGTTTTGGCAATCAATTAAAACGTCCTTCGTGGCAGTTTAATCCAATATTTATCAATTGAATGAGAAATATTTAAGTGGCGTAAACAAAGGGAAGAGAGTATGGGCAATTGTCTGGCCGCTAAAATGGGCGACCCGTTAGAGCATACATCATTTTGGGCTGATTTAGTGGGGGGAATAGTCAAAGGTGCCATTTATGCGGCGGTGGGGATCGCCGCGGCAGCACTAATTGTGGGTACCGGCGGTACCGCAGCCTTTCTGATTGGTACCGCCGCATCACTCGGGTTTGGCTATATCTTTGGTGATGCGGTGGATGCCATCAGTGATTTTGCCAGCGATCTAGTCAGCAGCGTATTTGGCAAATCTCAGGACGCGATCATTGACACGGGTTCCCTTAACGTTAAAACCAAAAATCGCCCTGCGGCGAGAGCGGCGGGTAAAATCCCAGCCGATATTTTGGCGGCAGAAAACGCGCAGTATATTACAGACGGCAAGCCGTCAGAAAAGAATAAAGCCATGTCCATTGCTGAAGGAATACTGTCTAAAGCCTATGCGATTTCACCGGTAGGCCTTGCCGCATCAGCGGGAAAAAAGATCGCTAACCTGTTCTCGAATGAAAATCAGACAGAGCCAGTCTCCCCTGAAACACCACAGGATAAAGGAGAAAAGAAGAGCTTTGGGCGAAGGGTAATGGAAGGGATTCTGGCGCCCCCAGTCGCATCCGCCCATTTAGATGCCAGGCCAATGGCGTATGATAAAATTGTCTGTCAAAAATGGCACTTTTTTGCTGACGAAGGCCTTTATCTGGCCGAAGGTTCAAAATCGGTGTTGATCAACAGCCAACCCGCCTGCCGCAACGATGACCGTAGCACTTGTGAAGCCACTATTGCCCACACTCAAACCGATAAGCAGGTGATTATTGGTGGTAAAAGCGTAGTGGTACGGGATATTAAGAGCGGTAAAAATCCATTTGCCTCGATAGGGGGCGAAATATTGGGTGGGTTATTTGTCGGTATTCTCCGGGCTGGGATTCGTAACGGGCTAAAATGTATTGGCTGTCTATTCATCAGTGAGAGTGTGGGCACGGCACTAGGCAGCGTGGCAGGTGCAACGATTGGTGAAGCGATCTCAGATATTTTCTCAAGCGGTCACCCGGTGCATTACCCGACCGGGTCAAAACTGCTCAGCGGTGATGAAGAGCGTGATTTTATGTTGGATGGCCGGGTGCCGCTAATCTGGCAGCGGGTTTACAGCAGTATGAACCGGACAGCAGGGCTACTCGGTCAGGGCTGGACGCTGCCGTTTGAAGTTGGGTTGCGGATTGAGAAAAGCGCCAGCAAATCTAATGAGAATAACGTGATCTATACCGATCTTACCGGCCGAGATATCGGTCTCGGCCATGTCGAGCTAGGTGACACCCTGTTTTATCCGGATGAAGGCTTACGCCTTTACCGCAGTGTCCACAATATCTTTCTGATTGAAACGATTGAAGGTGAATATTGGCTGTTTGAAGCCGATCCTTGTAAGCCCAATCATCTGCGTCTAAGCAAAACCTTAGACCGTCATAACAACAGCTTAAGTTATATCTATAACGCGGATGGCCAGTTAAGCCATATTCATGATGATATGCAGACAATTTGTGTACGCCTGAGTTACTTAGCGGATGGTTCCGGCCGGCTACAGGTAGTCTATCAGCAGAGTGCGGATGATCGGGCGAAAGAGCGCATTTTGGTCAGCTATGCGTATAATGATCACCATCAGCTTGTCTCCGTCACGGATGGCGATCACTGCGTAATGCGACGGTTTGCTTATGATGCGCAAAATGGTCTGATGAATTTCCATCAGTATGCGGCCGGCTTGTCATCCCATTACCGCTGGCAGGCGCAAACCGGCGAAGATGCTTTTGGTCATCCGATGTGGACCGTCTCAACACACTGGTTAAGTGACGAAACCGGCGAGAAGCTGGAACAGAGTGAATTTGACTACGATATAGCCGGACGCCGGTTAACTCTGCATCAGGTCGGTTTAGGTACCTCATATCGCCATTGGGATGAGCAGGGACAAATTACCGATTATACCGACGTGGAGGGCTATCAATACCAGCTAAAATGGAATGCGACTTCTCAGCTCAGTGCATTAACCGATCCACTGGGCGGTGAATACCACTTCAGCTACGATGATTACGGTAATCTGGAAGTAGCCTGTAACCCGTTGGGCGAGCAGTTCAGCACCACTTGGGATAAGCACTTTTTTGTGCCCCGTATTCGGGTATTACCGGATGGTGCCCACTGGCAGTACGAGTACAGTGAAACCGGCAACCTGATTACGGAGATAGATCCGGAGGGTCAGAAGACCACCTATCGCTATAATGCGCTCGGTGATCGGCTCGAGACGATCGATGCGCTGGGTAACCGTTTTCGCTATGGCTATAATGAGCAAGGTCTGTTAACCAGCCAGATTGACTGCTCTGGTTATCGTGATACTGTGTTTTACGATGAGTGGGGACAACCGTTAGTCAGTCAAAATGCTATCGGCGATTCGCTGCGTTACACCTTCTCAAACGCCTTCAGACTGACGGAAATCAGACAGTCGGACGAAACTTCGAGGCAATTTTACTATCATGATAATGGGCTGCTAAGCTCGGTCAGGGATATCGATAATACGATAACCGAGTATGATTATAACAGCCGCGGTCAGCTGAGCGAACGACGCGCACCGGACAACAAACGGTTAAGGTATACTTATGATGGCTTTGGCCGCTTAACCACACTCTATAATGAGAAAGGCGAAGCCTACCGTTTTGGCTACACCTGTCGGCACCAGCTCAGCTTTGAGACCGACCTATCCGGACAAACGAAACAGTATCAGTATAATGCCCTCGGTTTACCGGTATTGCAGACGCATTACCCGGATAACACCGGTGACCCACAGGCGCCACGGTTTACCGTCTACCAGCGTGATGCGTTAGGCCGGCTTAGCCAAAAACGCAGCCACGATTCGGTGACTGATTACGTTTATAACAAACGTAACACTTTAATTCAGCGCAGTACCTTAGCCGACTGGGCTGAGGCTAAAAACGCCGGGCAACCGCTAGAGAAAGCCAAGCTGACTACGCTCAGCTTTGAAACCGATGCTTCTGGTCAGCTTATTGCGGAACAGAATCACGGTGGTGAATATCGCTATCAGTATGACGCACTGGGCAATCTATTAAAGACCTTATTGCCTGATGGTTACGCGCTCAATCACCTCTACTATGGTTCGGGCCATCTAAGTCAGCTCAATCTGACCACGCCTGAGAATAAACGCCACACCATCGCGGAGTATGAACGCGACCGATTGCACCGCGAGGTGAGCCGCACCCAAGGCGCCTTAACGCAGTTACTCCAGTTTGATAATCGCGGCCGGCTGACTTGCAAACAGAGCCGTATCAGTCGGTTAAGCAACCACGCCCAGCCGCTGTTAGATAAACGGTTTGACTATGACAAGGCCAATAACCTGACCCGTCAGGTGAACGGCGTTGGTCCCTATCCGGAGCAAATACTCGATGGTAGCGCACGTTATGGCGAACGCTATGCGTATGACTCATCTCAGCAGATTACCCGCTACTCATCACATTACGATGAGCAGCGCTTTGTTTATGACCCGGCAGCTAATCTGCTCAATGAGACGGGTGAACTTTGCAAGGCCAACCGGCTGGCCCAATATCATGGTTATTATTACCGTTATGATAGCTTTGGCAGACTGATTGAGCGAACTCAACCCGTCACCTACCTCAAGCAGACCTTTAGCTATGATAGCGAAGACCGGATGACAGCGGCTCATGTTGACGGCTTAAAACATCGCTCCCACACCAACTACAATTACGATGCGTTAGGCAGACGAATAAGCAAAACCACTCACCATTACGATAAGTATGCAAACCGCGAGTGGACAGAAACGGTCAACTTTGACTGGCAAGGACTCAGGCTCAGCGGCGAGCAGCGCAGCCTGAGCCCCGACCGCCGGGTACATTACCTATATAATGAGCCGAGCTATGAGCCGCTGGCTCGCGTGATTATTGATACCCATCCGCAAACCGAAGTACAGAGCGAAACTATTGAGTACTACCATACGCTGCTTAATAGTCTGCCAACCGAAATGACCAATAGTGAGGGTGACATTATCTGGCAGGCTGATTATACTTTGATGGGTAGTCTAAAAAGTAGTCAACAGCGCGACCAGGAAGTTTACCCACAGCAGTTGAGGTTTGCCGGGCAGTATCATGACAATGAGACTGGACTGCATTATAATACCTTCAGGTACTACGACCCGAACTGTGGGCGATTTACTCAGCCTGATCCGATAGGGCTGGCTGGAGGACTGAACCTTTATCAGTATGCGCCGAATCCGTTAGGATGGATGGATCCGCTGGGGTTAAGTTGTGGGCTGTCGTTTTTTAAAGGAAAAATAGGAAAAGATAATCCATTCTCTGCATCACAGATGGGAATTGTTAAGCCCGGAACGAAGGAATGGAAGCTTGCAATTAAAGAAATGCAAGAAGTCTTAAATGATACAGGAGATGGGCGTAAGTTTCAGGTGAGGGTTCAATCAAGTTCAGATGCTAAGGCTTTGTTAAAAGAAGCACAAGGAAACATGAACAGATATAAGCAAAATACTTATAGCCGAGCATCTGGAGAGAATAAATATAGTAAAGGTTATGAACAGCATACACAGAATGAAGGTAATATTTTGGATTTGAATCATATAAAATGGTACAACAAAGGCGCTGACGGACATATATTTTATGATATACCTAATTGATAGAAGGACCTATAACTTATGATTGACTCTGTTGAGTATATGGATCACGACTTCTCAAGTTTAAAGAAATTAAAGATATTTACCAAAAAACAATCAGAAAATATATTTATGCATTTTTTTGAAATAAAAAAAATATACAAATTGAAGCAGGCTGTTGAATTTAATGAATTATGTGATTTTCTAATTGATGATATTTATTTAGTTATGAATAATGAGCCAAGATATAAGGGGAAAAAGGTTTTTTTTACAGGTAATGCAGTTGAGACCAATAAAAAGGATCTATTAGATTTCATAAGTAAACCCGTCAATAAATATGATCTGATAATTCCTTTATTTATAGTGCCAATAAAAGATAATGATTATCCTGATTATATGATAACAACACAGGAAGACCCTATATTTGAGATCATGGCTATTAAATAGAACCAGATGAAAAAGATTTCTCAATACAATTTCACCATGATAATAAAAGGATTGTTAAGGTCAGTCAGGGATATCGCTAAATGTATCCTAATATGGATGTAAATTTTGCAATAACACCAATATGATTTAACTGTAAATCTAATGCTGAGTTAAGTATTGTTTTCTACAATCAAATTCTGGATAACCCCTATCCGTCGTCTCGATGAGGATATGACTAGATTTGAGTGAGATATAGGCTAAAACCGAATCATCAAGAAACGATCAATTAAGCAATACAACGATATTAACTAGATCTCTCATCTAATCTACCTAACGAATATAAACCCCATCCCACTCATGCCATTTCTATGCTACATTATGCTATATGATGCGTTATCTAAGGATTCCAAATGACCGATTATGCTGTTTTCCCTGAGCAGCGTCAGGCGCGGATTGGCCAGCTGCTGGCTGAGACTGGCCGGGTGATGTGTGCCGACCTGGCGCGTAAGCTTGGTGTGTCGGAACATACCATTCGTCGTGATTTGCAGGTCCTGGCCAGCCAGGGGCTGTGTAAAAAAGTGTATGGCGGGGCGGTGAGTCAGATGAAACAGTCGGCCAGTTTTGAGGTGCGCGCCTCACAACATGTGGCTGAAAAGGCGCAGGTGGCGAAAAGCTGTGCCCAGCTGCTTAAGGCCGATAGCTGTGTGTTTATCGATGCCGGCTCCACCTATCTGGCGATGGTCGAGCTGATGCCGCTAACGCTCGCCTTGACCATTGTCACCAACTCACCGCAGATTGCTGCTGCGCTGGCCAGTCGCCCTCAAATCGAGCTGATCCTGCTGGGCGGTAAAGTCAATCCGCTGACCGGTAGTACGCTGGGGGCGGATACCGCCAAACAGCTCACCGGCATGGTGTTTGATCAAACCTTTATTGGTGTGTGCGGGCTCGATCCGCAGGCGGGTCTGACTGCGGTCTATTATGAGGATGCCTGCTTTAAGCGTGAGGTGCTCAGTCAGAGTAATCAGGTGATTGCGGCGGTGACGGCCGATAAGCTGCCGCAGGTAGCCCGCTATCGGGTGGCTAGCTGTGATGAGATCGATATTGCGGTGGTGAGTCAACAGACCGATATCAGCGCGTTCAGTCAGGTTAATCTGCCGATTGTGGTGGCCGAATAAACCTGACTGGCCGTGATTAGGCTTGTAAGGCCAGTATCCGCTCGATGGTCGAGAGTACTGCCTGCTCCTCGTTACTGCCGGTAATAAACTGCGCGGCGGCCTGCGTTTCGGCAAAGGCATTGCGCATCGCAAAGCTATAGTCAGCTGCAGCCAGTAGCTCCAGATCATTATAGCCATCACCAAAGGCCATGGTTTCAGTACGGCTGACATGGAGCTGGGTTTGTAACTTAGCTACGGTACTGCCTTTATGCACGCCAAAGGCGGTAATATCAATCCAGGCCGCTTCCGACACCACAATATAAGCCTCTTGCTCATAGATAGTCAGGCAGGGACGGGTTTGCGGACAGGTGCCGGCTTCATCATAGACGGTGATTTTCAGCAGATCATCATGCAGCTCAGCGAAACTATCTACTTGTGAGAGGTGGGTATAGGACTGACGAATCTTCTCTTTGAGATGCACCGCTGTATCCCGGCGGATCACAGCACTTTGTTCAGTACAGGCGATAATCACGTGATTGGCATTAGCCTGCTCAAGGGTCTTGATGATACGAAGCGCCAGCGCATTGTCAATTAATGACTGCTCAATCACTTTACCATTACGTTTGATCCGGGTAGCACTGTCACCAATAATCCAGACATCGTGCGCCATCTCACCCAACAGCTCTTCAACTCGTTCACACTGTTTACCGGTACAAGCGGCAAACTGGACACCTTTTTTAGCCATCAGCGCTTTAACTTGGGCAAATCTTGCCCGATCATAGTCGCCCTGATTATTCAGAAAGGTGCCATCTAAATCGGTGATAATTAACTTAATCATTAGCTTCATCTCATCATTGTTGGTTAGGGAATGAGGCTGTTAATACCGGTTACTGCACTGGCTTAACGGCCACGTAATCGCGATACTCTCACAGTCATGAGTCACTGAAATACTGTAGCAGTGATTGCTCGATTATGCAATATTATGTTGCTTTGTGCTTCATTACTCTTTATCGGTTGAAGTTGAAAACGTATGCTCGCGTCTGTTGAACAAATGCAGGTATCAAGAACATAGCAGCCGATAGGCGTGTTATGAAGGGGAGAGGCGTTAAAATCATTCGGCTGGCTGTTGGTAGCTTGGCGAAACTAATGTGATCCATCCGGACGATGAGTTATTCGCTAGAACAACACGCCCGCCAACAAGGCCAGCGTGTTAATCAATGAGTCGGGTGCATGAAGATGAGCATTATTCTGCAGGGGTACTGAGCAAAGGGCGAATACGCAAGGCAAGCAGGGCGGCCACAATGACCAGCGCCGTGACAAACATAAAACCGTGCGCAATCGAGCTTTGCTGAGCAAGATAACCAATCATCGCCGGACCCGCTAATATACCGATATAGCCTAAAGTCGTGACTGCTGGTACCGCCACCATCTGTGGCATACTGGTCTGTTTACCGATTTGTGAGAACATCACCGGGACAATATTAGCCGATCCCAAGCCAATGAGTAAATAACCCAGCAGCAGCAAAATCAGTGGATCTGCGTAAATCACCAGCATAAAACCGATAACCGCGAGTAACGCTCCGCTTAACACGACTTTCAGCGCACTCAATCTCCCCACAATCAGGTCACCGGTCAGACGACCGACCGTCATCGCAATAGCAAAAGCAGCAAAGCCTAATCCACCTAAGGTTTCCGGAATATGGCGACTTTCTACCAGATAGAGCGCACTCCAGTCCATCACCGTCCCTTCGGCCATAAAAATAATAAAACAGATTAAGCCGAGAATTAAGACCGTGCCTTTGGGCCAGGCAAAAATAGGCCCTTCGGCAGGATTAGCATAGGGTAGGAGTGCACGATAACTCAGGAGTAATAGAATGAGCACCATGAAGGTTACGATGAGGGTTGCAATAACCACACTCAGGCCAAGACTCATCAGTCCAGTCATGCTGGCCGCCCCAGCAATGCCACCCACACTAAACAGACCATGAAAACCTGACATCAACGGCTTTGCTGAGGATTTTTCAATCAAAATCGCTTGCACGTTTATTGCGCAATCGGTAATTCCAATGCCGATACCAAAAATCAGCAAACTGACACCTAATAGTAACGGACTACTTAGCCATGATAGGCCCGGCATCGCCAATAGGATAATCGCTACCGCTACGCCAATCACTTTTTGGCAACCAAAACGCGAAGTGAGTAACCCGGTCAGTGGCATAGCAATCAAGGCACCGCCGCCTAGGCATAATAGCAGCGTGCCCAGCACCGCATCATTCACACCAGTATTCATTTTGGCAAACGGCACTAATACCGCCCAGGTAGCGGTGACAACGCCAGCGATAAAAAAGATCACTCTGGTGGCCATTTTTTCATTCATCGATCAAACTCCATGATTAAATCTATTTGTTATTCGGAGAACCGTTATGCGGTTATCTTATTTGGACATATTATGAACGTATATTATTAACATATATCAGTAAGGTAGATTATTCAGCTATCCTATTCAAGATAGCTGATTCAGAGACAGTGATCAGAGAAGATTCATTTCCAATACTTATCCGGGCAACTGTGCCTGATATCGATTTCACTGTTCATATCGTTAGCGCGATTATGATCTATCTTGCCGGATTGTGCAATATCGGCCAGGACGATAGTTACCCAATCGCAAATCTCAATACTAGCGAGACGTTATAAACAATCGTATCGCTAAGCTGTTATCGATTAACCTTACTCAAACGCCGGGCAATCGTGATTAACCGTTGTGAGATATCTGTGACCTAAAACCGTGAAATATCGGCATCAGTATCAACATGACGATGTAAGTTTTGGCTGACAGATAAGCGAAAGGTGATTTTAGGTCATCAGATGATGGTTTATCAGCTTAAAAAAAATCAACAAACATTGACAATATACGGGTTTATTGAGCGTACTAAAAAAGAGAAAATTGACGTTTTTTTGGCATAAGCGTAAATAAATCCCGCACCACTTTTTCAGAAAAGTAAAAAAATTAACTCATTTTTTATACTTTTGCACCAAAATTGTGCTAAATAATGTGACTTAATTCCCATTTATGAGATATAAATTGCTTTATGATCCCATAATCAGGCTATCATATCGCCCGATTTAATTAATAACCTTGACGCCAGGAGAGTGTATGTCGGCGAATAAGAAACAAAAAACAGCCCTTTGGGGATTTTTTCAAAGCTTAGGTAAAACTTTTATGCTGCCGGTGGCGCTACTCTCATTTAGTGGGATTATGCTCGGTATTGGTAGCTCATTAAGCAGTAATAATGTTACCACATTAATTCCATTTTTAGATAAACCGGTCTTCCACCTGATTTTTACCTGGATGAGTAAAGTCGGCTCATTTGGCTTTGACTTCCTGCCGGTGATGTTCGCTATCGCGATTCCGCTGGGTATGGCGCGCGAAAATAAAGGCGTTGCCGCTTTTGCCGGTTTTGTCGGTTATACCATCATGAATTTAGCGGTCAATTTCTTTTTAACCGCCAAAGGCATCTTGCCAACCGTCGATCCCACCATTTTAGCTGGCCATAATATCAAAATGATTTTAGGCATTGAGTCTATTGATACCGGTATTCTTGGCGCAGTTGCCGTCGGTCTGATTGTCTATTACCTGCATGAACGTTTTCATACCATCCGTTTACCCGATGCACTGGCATTTTTTGGTGGCGCGCGTTTTGTGCCGATTATCACAGCCGTGGTACTGGGTCTGGTTGGGTTAATTGTGCCACTACTTTGGCCCTATTTTGCTACGGCAATCAGAGCGCTAGGCCAATTGATTAATGGCGCCGGTGATTTTGGACCGATGATTTTTGGTACTGGCGAACGCTTATTGCTGCCGTTTGGTTTACAACATATTTTGGTGGCGATTATTCGCTTTACTGAAGCGGGCGGCACCATGGAAGTGTGTGGTAAAAGTGTCAGTGGTGCGCTAATTATTTTCCAGTCTCAGCTGGCTTGTCCTGAGGTTCATCACTTCTCTGAAAGTGCCACGCGCTTTTTGTCACAGGGTAAAATGCCCGCTTTCTTAGGGGGGTTACCTGGAGCGGCGTTAGCCATGTATCAGTGCGCTAAAATTGAAAATCGTCACAAAGTGAAAGGGCTATTTATTTCGGGCATTGTGGCTTGTGTCGTCGGTGGCACCACTGAGCCGTTAGAGTTCCTGTTCCTGTTTGTCGCACCACTGCTGTATGTAATTCATGCGCTATTAACTGGCCTTGGCTTTGCCGTGATGGCGCTGCTGGGTGTCACTATCGGTAATACCGATGGTAATATCATTGATCTGGTGGTGTTTGGGGTGTTACATGGTACGGCAACCAAATGGTATCTGGTTCCTGTAGTTGCGGCTATCTGGTTTGTGATCTATTACGTGATTTTCCGTTTTGCGATCATGCGTTTTGATATTAAAACACCGGGCCGTGAAAGCGATACGGTAACGGTCGAACCGACAGCTGAACCGACAACCTCAGCGACCGCAACCGAGAAAACAGCTACAGCAGTGGTCGGTAAATCGGGTTATAATGGCGCAGCGATTTTAGCCGCCTTAGGGGGGGCTGCAAATATCGAGACACTGGATAACTGTATTACGCGCCTGCGACTATCGGTGAAAGATATGAGTCTGGTCAATGATGCAGCTTTAAAAGCCCATCGCGCATTGGGCGTTGTGCATGTTAACGATCATGATTTACAAGTGGTGATCGGTACGCAGGTTCAGTCAGTGAAGGATGATCTTGAGGCGTTAATGTCAAATCGCGCTTAATTCACGATAATTCGGATTATCAACGGGTCTCTTCTGATTTATTCAAAAGGGGCCCTTTGTGTTAATTTAGTCTGTGTTAAATGGCATAATTATTTAATCAGTATTGATCAAAGCTCCATTTAAGCTTAATCAACAGTTAATCAAGAAAGGGGTTGAACCATGTTTGACTTTGATACGCCGGTCGACCGTCACGGTACCTGGTGCACCCAATGGGATTATGTCGCTGACCGTTTTGGATCAGCGGATTTATTACCTTTTACCATCTCGGATATGGATTTTGCTACCGCTCCGTGTATTTTAACCGCCCTACAAGCGCGCTTACAGCATGGGGTGTTAGGTTATAGTCGCTGGCAGCATGAGGATTTTTTAGGGGCGATTCGTCACTGGATGCAAACTCGCTTTCATTATCACTGCGACACGGCGCAGGTGGTGTACGGACCGTCCGTTATCTATATGGTGGGGCAGCTGATTCAGATCTGGTCTAATCCGCATGACGGTATCGTCACCCATACGCCGTGTTACGATGCGTTTTATAAAGTGGTCGAAGGTAATGAGCGTAAGCTGGTGACCTGTCCGCTGACGAAGCAAGGTAACGACTGGCAGTGTGATATGTCGGTGCTGGAAGCGCTATTATCACAGCCACAGAATAAGATTTTACTGCTGTGTAGTCCGCAAAACCCGACCGGTAAAGTCTGGACCCGACAAGAGCTCGAACATATTGCTGATCTCTGTCAGCGTCATGATGTGAAGGTGATCAGTGATGAGATCCATATGGATATGCTCTGGGATGATCAGCAGCACATCCCTTGGGGCGCAGTGGCTAAAAATGAGTGGGCGCTGTTAACCTCGGCATCGAAAAGTTTTAATATTCCAGCTTTAACCGGTGCGTATGGGTTTATCAGTGATAAAGCCAGCCGTGATCAGTACCTGTTTCATCTTAAGAATCGTGATGGTTTATCTTCACCGGCGATTCTGGCGATTATTGCCCATATTGCCGCCTATCGCGAGGGCCATGTTTGGCTCGATAGCTTAAGGCCTTATCTGCAGGCCAATCTCGCCTACGTGGCGCAGCGTCTTAATCAGGCATTTCCTGAGTTAAACTGGGCCGTGCCACAGGCGACCTATTTAGCCTGGATTGATTTACGCCCACTGGCTATTGAAGATCAGTTACTGCAAAAAGTGTTGATTGAACAGGAAAAAGTGGCCATTATGCCAGGATACACCTATGGTGAAGAGGGGCGCGGTTTTATTCGTCTTAACGTCGGCTGTCCGCGCGTCAAGGTAGAAGCGGGTGTGACCGCCTTGATTCAAGCCATTAGCAAGCTAAAACAGGATACCTGTACCACTGGGACTGTAAATAAGACGACAGATAAGTAACGTAGTCAATCAACCCTATTTTAATCATTGGTAGAGATTGACTTAGTCAGCGGAGATTCGACGCTTTGCTCAGCATCTCTATCCCGTCAGCGATCATCTTGTTACCAGATAGTGATCGCCGGCGAATTGGAAATTTTCGAGGTCAGCATGCAAAAAATGATAAACGGCATACAACACTATGCCTGGGGCAGCCACACCGCCTTAACCGAACTGTATGGCATCAGCAATCCGGATAACCAGCCGATGGCTGAAATCTGGATGGGCGCACATCCCTTATGTAGTTCTCAAATTGTTAGTCAGGGGCAGACGCGCGCACTGCGTGACGTGATAGCCAGTGATCCAGATCAGTATTTAGGTAAACGGATCAATCAACATTTTGGTGAGCTGCCGTTTCTGTTTAAAGTGCTCTGTGCCGGCCAGCCGCTCTCAATTCAGGTTCATCCGAGTAAACATGCCGCAGAAATCGGTTTTGCGCGCGAAAATGCCGCCGGCATTGCTTTAACCTCGCCACAGCGTAACTATAAAGATGCCAATCATAAGCCAGAGCTGGTGTTTGCCTTAACGCCGTTCTGGGCGATGAATGGTTTTCGTGAGTTTAATGAAATTGCCCAGTTGTTAAAACCGGTGCAAGCGGCCCATCCGGCCTTAGCCGAATTTATTGCTCAGCCCGATGCGACGCATTTATCGCAGTTATTCAGTACCTTATTGTCGCTCAGTGGCGATGAGAAGCAGCAGGCTTTAGCGGTGCTACAGCAGCAAATCGATAAGCAACAAGGGCTACCTTGGGAGGCGATTCGGCTGATTCAGGTTTTTTATCCGGATGATAGTGGCCTGTTCTCACCCCTGTTATTAAATGTGGTCCGACTTGAACCAGGGCAAGCGATGTTTTTATATGCCGAGACGCCACATGCCTATTTACAAGGGGTTGGCTTAGAGGTTATGGCCAATTCGGATAACGTGCTACGAGCAGGATTAACACCGAAATATATTGATATTCCTGAACTGATTGCCAATGTTAAGTTTGTGGCCAAGCCGGAACAGGAGATATTAATGGCGCCGCAGGTGTCAGGTGAGGTGACTGAGTATCCGATTCCGGTTGCCGACTTTGCCTTTTCACTTTATCAAGTGCATGGTAAAGCGGTCGAACTGGCGCAGGATAGTGCCGCGATCATCTTCTGCCTGTCTGGCCAGATTGAGGTGAGTAAGGCCGCTGAAAAAGTGACGCTGAAGCCTGGCGAATCCTGTTTTGTTGCGGCCAATGAGTCACCAGTCTGGATTGAGGGTGAAGGGCAAGCGGCCAGAGTTTACAATAAATAAGTCATTGGGCATAAAAAACCGCTCAGCATTGAGCCGCAGCGCTAAAACTGCGGCTTGCTGAATCACTCTCGCTGACAAGCTTGGTGTTTCAGCAAGCTGTCGGCAACCTGGGCGGTCATTGCAGAGCAACTAATCAATGCAGCCGCTCTCTCACTGTGTGCTAACCTATTTAACTGAAACGGCTCGTTTTTTGCACTAAAATAGTGTCAGTCACACAACCTACCCCGGTAAATCGTTCAGCGCCAAACGGCGCGATTTTTATGCTCACACTGATCACTATTGCGTAATATCATTGCCCTAAAATCACTGCCCTTAAATCTACGAAAGATGCTATGATAGGGCGCCTATGGACCCAAATGAACTGATTATTAAGATGAAATCCAATCCAACCTTTAGACAACAGTCGAATGTTATTCTGGCTGCCTTTCTGATCGCGGCTTTTATTATTGGTATTGCCGGCGCGCTACAAGCGCCAACACTGAGCCGATTTTTAACCGATGAAGTGAATGTGCCGCCTTTTTTAGTCGGCCTATTTTATTCGGTTAATGCCATTGCTGGGATTATTATCAGCTTTATGCTGGCTCAGTACTCGGATAGGCAGGGCAATCGTCGTCATCTGATTCTGTTTTGTTGCCTGATGGGCATCGGCAATAGTATTACCTTTGCTTTTACCCGTCATTATGTTGTCTTAATTACGCTGGGGATCAGTTTTTCGGCGATAGCCTCGGCCACCATGCCGCAGGTTTTTGCGCTGGCACGTGAATATGCCGTCAATATCGGCCGTAATATTGTCACCTTTAATGCCATTTTACGGGCGCAGATTTCGCTAGCCTGGGTGATTGGGCCGCCACTCTCTTTTGCGCTGGCTATTCACTTTGGTTTTACCGTCATGTACTTGAGTGCGGTCGGGCTATTTTTGATCGCTGTCATCATTGTACTGATCTTTTTTCCGTCAATTTCTCGTCAGGCGCTGCCAGAGATAAAACCGGTCATCACCGAGCATTCAGTTACCGCCAATCATAGCGTGACGTTACTGTTTATCGCGACCGTCTTTATGTGGACAGCCAATATGATGTATCTAATTGATATGCCGCTGTATGTCGATAAGGTGCTGCATCTGTCATCGTCACTGCCCGGTCAGCTGATGGGGATCGCCGCCGGTATCGAGATCCCGGTGATGCTGATTGCCGGCTTAGTGGTGGGTCGCGTGGGTAAAAAACAGTTATTTTGTTTTGCGGTGATGTGCGGGATACTGTTCTATATTGGCGTGATTCTGTTTACCGATACGCTGATTTTAATGCTGCTGCAGCTGTTAAATGCTCTGTTTATCGGGGTTGTAGCCAGTATCGGCATTATCTATTTTCAGGATCTGATGCCCAATCGCCCCGGACTGGCGTCGACACTGTTTAGTAATGGTGTTGCGACCAGCGTCATCTTAGCTGGATTGATTCAGGGCAGTGTGGCGGGTAGTTTGGGTCATCATGTGATTTATTGGATTGCGCTAGCGATGATCTCGATTTCATTACTGTTCTGTTTACTAGTGCGATCGGTTTAAGGCTTCACTGAGTCGGCTATCGCGACCTAGCATCATTTTATCTAACTGATAATCTCATTGATAGCCAAACCGATAACTTAACACAATGATAACATAAACAAATGTCAGTCATATAAAAAAGGGATACCCAACATGGCATCCCTTTTTTTGTCGGTTTTTTTTCAGTAACTACCTTAGCTGACGCCGTAACTCATTAGCTTGCTTAAGCCATTTGGCATTGAGCTGTTTAGCATGTTTGGGCAAAAAGCGTACCCGTTCATCGAGCGCGGTTAACTGCTCAGCGGCAGCGGTTTTATCATCCCAGTCGATCAAGGCCTGAGCATAACAGACATAGGTTTCGATACTGGCGTACTGATTCTCGGTTAGGGAAACAAAGACCGCTTTGGCCTCATCAGACTGGTTTAATTTAACCAACGTGCGAGCATACAGTAGCAGGATCTCCTCAGCATGATAATGGATATGCTGCTGTTTGAGCTTGCTTAACATCGCTTTAGCCTGATCATATTGCGCTGCGTCAAATAAGGCATACGCATAAGCTAATAAGATATCGGGGGCATCCTGATAAACCCCAGTGAGAATAATCTGATAGTGCTCCAGTGATTCGGCTGCTTTTCCCGCTTCCAACAGGGCATTGGCATAACGCAGTCTGGCATCAATGGTTGGTGATAGCTGAAATTCACGCTCGGCATCGCGCAGCTCTTTGCTGGCATTAAAGGTTTTACGCAGATTAGCTTCAATTTGATAACCGGAGCGACTTTGCCGCAGTGAAGGTAAAAAAACTACCACAGCATAGATGATACTGCCTAAAAAAGGAAATATCAGTAAGATAAATAACCAGTAACGATCTTGTCCAGTTTTAAAGACATGAATCGCAAACAGGATTGCGATAATAGTGCTTAAGCCGATTCCGCCTACATAGGGCATGCGCTCTCATCCTCGATTAATATAAAGATAGGGTGGCGTATCACCATCACGCAAATAAACATCACGTGATGTGACACCATTCAATCAGCGGCGTATTGTCACCAGCGATGCTCAAAAGCTAAATCGAGCCAATACCATCAGTACAATACGCAGACCATGATTATTTTAATTGATCAGCTGCTTTCAAGGTCGCAACCAATAGATTCCAGTAACGGGCGACACTGCTAATATTCACTTTTTCATCGGGCGAATGTGGTGACACAATGGTCGGGCCAATCGAGACCATATCCATTTCAGGGTAAGGGGTTTTAAATAATCCACACTCGAGTCCTGCATGAATCACCATCACCTGCGCTTTAGCCGAGAACAGCTCCTGATATTTATGTTTGGTTAATCTCAGTAACGCCGAGTTAGGATCGGGTTGCCAGCCAGGATATCCGCCACTTAGTTCATATTGTAAGCCAGCTAACTGACTATGTGAAATGAGGGTAGAGACCACGGCATCTTTCGCACTATCAACCTGTGAACGAATCAGATAGTAGGCTGAGACGCGATTATCTTTGATCTCGACCACACCTAAATTCAGTGAAGTTTCTACCACGCCACTGATCTGGTTACTCATGCGCACCACACCATTGGGCGCCGTCTGTAACCAATCGATAATTTGACGCTGATGGTCATGTGAAATCACCCGTTTTACTTGGGTTTTATCCAGCAACTGCTGGGTAAAGACAAGATTGGGTTCGGTTTGTTGATACTCATTGCGCAAGATAGCGCTATAGTCCTGCATCAAACTTTGCAAAGTAGTATAATCAGTCTGGCGTAAAGTGAGGGTGATAAAGGCTTCGCGCGGAATGGCGTTGCGTAGCGACCCACCAGAAAAATCGGCAATGCGGAAGTCCATATCATCGACAAATTCGACCAAAAAGCGCACTAATAGTTTAGTCGCATTGCCTCTGCCTAAGTGAATATCACAACCGGAATGACCACCTTTTAAGCCTTTTAAGGCTAAATGGACACAGATATCATGATGTTCCGGAATATTGGCATAACCGATCGGCAGAAATTGTTTAAAATCAACCCCTCCCGCACAACCGGTAAAGATTTCGCCTTCCGCTTCCGAGTCGGTATTGATCAGATAGCGGCTTTTTAGCCAGCCCGATTTCAATCCAAAAGCACCAACCATGCCGGTCTCTTCTGAGGTGGTTAATAGTACTTCGAGTGGACCATGTTCGATGGTTTGATCGATAAGTATGGCTAAGGCTGAGGCTAAGCCAATACCGTTATCTGCGCCTAGCGTGGTACCTTTCGCTTTGACCCATTCGCCATCGACATAAGCCTGAATTGGATCGACTAAAAAGTCGTGCTGAGTCTCTTCATTTTTTTGTGGCACCATATCGAGATGGGCTTGTAGCGCGATTGAGGAAGCCTGTTCCATGCCCGGTGTGGCCGCTTTTCTTAATAGAATATTACCCGCCTGATCAAGTTCACAATCAATATGATGCGCCTTGGCAAAATCGACGACAAACTGAGTGATCCTCTGTTCATGATGAGAAGGGTGCGGAATAGCACAGATTTGCGAAAATATCTGCCAAAGGGGTTTTGGCGTGAGTGACGATAACATAAAAAAGGCCTCTTTTTTAAAAAATTAGACATAACAACCAATTATATCGCGATAATAACTAGTTTTTATTTGCTAGTCACACTATAATTAGGTGCAATTTTACATCCATATTACACCCTCACTAGCAGGGTTAGAAAGCGAAAATTGTAGGTTATTATGTCAAAAAGCAAAAAATATACGGTCACTTGGGATATGCTGCAAATCAGCGCCCGAGAACTTTCAACGCGTTTAATGCCCGCAGAACAGTGGAAAGGCATCATCGCCGTCAGTCGTGGTGGCCTTGTGCCAGCAGCCTTAATTGCCCGTGAACTTGGTGTTCGTTACGTCGATACGGTCTGTATCTCAAGTTATGATCACAATCATCAACGTGCGCAAACCATTCTTAAACAAGCACCTGGTGACGGCGAAGGTTTCATTGTTATTGATGATTTAGTCGATACGGGCGGCACAGCCAAAACCATTCGTGAAATGTATCCGAAAGCGCATTTTGTGACCATCTTTGCGAAACCGGAAGGGCGTCCTTTAGTCGATGATTACGTGGTGGATATCGCACAAGATACCTGGATTGAACAACCTTGGGATATGGGCGTCGTCTACGTCAAGCCAATCTGTGAAAGTTAATCATTTGCTATTAGAGACAGACAATGACGGTAAAAAATCTCTCCGAAAAACTATTTAAACCTAAGTTTAATTATCCTGAAACCTCAGCGCTGATTCAGCGGTTTGATAGTCAGTATGTCTCTTTTGCCCATCCGTTAGAGGGGCAAAGCCATGCCCACTGGTATCGGGTGCTTAATTCACTGATATGGCATCAGCGTGGTTTACCCCTGCTCGAAATCGATGCCATCTTAGCGCGCATTGCCGCTTCGGATAAAAAAAGATCGAACCCGCAGTGGCTCGATTCGGTCATCGGCTATCAATCCGGTAACTGGATTTATGAGTTTGCCGGTCAGGCCAGTCAGTGGCAGCAACAAGCCGAAGCCTTAGCCGCTCAGCCGCAAACGCCGGCACTGAAACTGGAGATACATCAGGCCTGGCTCAATGCCAGTCAATTTTGTAGTCTGGCTAGCTATCCGCACTTTAAAACCGATGATTTAGCTAGTCAGGCACAGGTTTTTGGCTATCGCGCCTATCGTGAAGCACTCAACTATTCACCTTATACTTATAAAGAAGTGGATTTTACCTACGCGAGTCATACGATAAAGGGCTTGTTGCATTTACCAGCACAAGCGGTTGAAAGTGCTTGTCCGATCGTGTTTATGTGCAGTAGCTTAGCCAATCTGCAAATTGATTTTTATCGTTATTTTGCCGAGTATTTAGCACCGCAGGGTATCGGTCTGTTAACCATTGATGGACCGGGTGTGGGCTTAAACAAAGCGATCAATTTAACTCAAAATAGCAGCGATATTCATCAGGCCGTTTTACAGCAGCTGGTCAACGTGCCTTGGGTCGATCATCATCGTGTGATACTGGCCGGATTCCGCTTTGGTGGCCATATTGCCACACGGTTAAGCTATATCGCGGCTAACCGGATTAAAGGGGTCTTCTGTATTGCTCCGTTTGTGCATCAGCTGTTTGTCGATAAAACGCTGCAAGATCAGCTACCGATCATGTATAAAGATTTAGTGGCCAGCCGTTTAGGTCTGGTTAGCTGTGCCAATGAAAAATTAGCGGCAGAGCTGAATTATTTCTCGTTAAAAAATCAAGGATTGCTTGGCAGGCCTTGTTCCGTGCCGGTGATGAGCATTGTGTTTGACAATGATCTGTTCTGTCCGGTGAGTGAAGCAAAATTATTGACTTCAACCAAATCGCATAAACTCATCAACGTCGCGGCTTCTCCTTTACAAAGTAATGTTGATAAAGCGATGCAGCAGTCAGTCGACTGGATGATCAACTTAATCAAATAACAGCAAATAATCATAAAATAACAACAACAAGCAGGGCTGTGCCGATGAGTGAGCAAAATAGACAGATTATTGTGGTAAAACTGGGCACCAGTGTGTTAACTGGCGGCACCAAACAGTTAGATCGCTCAAAAATTGTTGAGTTAATTCGTCAGTGTGCGCAGCAGCATGCGCGTGGACATAAGATCATTATTGTCACCTCTGGCGCTGTCGCGGCGGGGCGAGAGTATCTTAACTATCCCGAGTTACCGCCAACTATTGCCTCAAAACAGTTATTAGCCTCTGTTGGCCAATCGCGTTTAATCCAGCTGTGGGAACAGCTCTTCTCCATTTACAATATTCGTATCGGCCAGATGCTGCTCACCCGCGCAGATTTAGAGGATCGAGAACGTTTTTTAAATGCGCAGGATGTCTTAAAAGCACTGTTAGATAATGATATTGTGCCGGTGATTAATGAAAATGATGCGGTTGCCACGGCTGAAATTAAAGTCGGTGATAATGATAATCTCTCTGCTTTAGTGGCGATTTTAGCGCACGCTGATAAACTGATTTTATTGACCGATCAACCCGGGCTGTTTACAGCTGATCCGCGCAAAGATCCCCAAGCGAAACTGATCGCCGAGATTGACCAGGTCGATGAGCAGCTCAAAGCCTTAGCCGGTGACAGCGTCACGGGTTTAGGTACAGGCGGAATGGCCACCAAACTGCAGGCCGCCGATATTGCCGGGCGCAGTGGTATTGAAGTGGTGATTGCGGCCGGCAGCAGACCCAATGTGATTGGTGATGTGATCGATAATCATTCGGTGGGCTCACGTTTTCATCCGCAAAAATCGCCGCTGGAGCATCGCAAACAGTGGCTATTTGGTGCACTGCCAGCTGGGAAACTGCTGCTTGATGAGGGCGCCGTTAAGGCACTGCTTAACTCGGGCAGTTCACTACTACCTAAAGGGATTACCGATGTGGAAGGTCATTTTTCACGCGGTGAAGTCTTAGTCCTTTGTGACGGTCAGGGTAAACCGATTGCTCAAGGAGTCAGTCGCTATAATAGCGATGCCCTGAGATTGATTGCCGGCCATCATTCACAACAAATTATTACTATTCTCGGCTATGAGTATGGCTCGGTGGCTATCCATCGTGATGATATGATTCTTAAATAGTGAGAATGACAACCTGAATCCATCATCATGCGTGCTGAATGGGTGATTGACACGGTTTTTTTGGGAGAGAAATTGTGATGTTAGAGCAAATGGGAAAATCAGCTCAGCAGGCTTCATATGAACTTGCGCAGCTTTCTGCGAAACAAAAAAATCAGGCATTAAGTGCTATCGCTGATCTGCTGGAAAAACAGATGCCGGCTATCTTATCTGCCAATGAACAAGATATGGCTTTAGCGATTGAAAGTGGACTGAGTGAGGCGACCTTAGATCGCTTACGCTTAACACCGGAAAGAGTCAAAGCGATTGCCAATGATGTCAGACAAGTCTGTTTACTGATTGATCCAGTGGGTGAGGTGATCGATGGTAAGATGCTCACCAGCGGTCTTAAGTTACAGCGTCACCGTGTACCGTTAGGCGTGGTTGGTGTGATTTATGAAGCGCGCCCCAATGTGACGATAGATGTCGCTGCGCTCTGCCTGAAAACCGGTAATGCCGTTATTTTGCGCGGCGGTAAAGAGACGGTGCAGACCAATGCCGTTATGGTTAAAGTGATTCAACAGGCACTGAAACAAGCAGGTTTGCCGGCTTTAGCGGTGCAGTCGATTAATGATCCGGATCGTGAGTATGTCAATCAGCTGCTCAAACTTGATCGTTATGTGGATATGCTGATTCCACGTGGCGGCGCTGCGCTGCATAAACTCTGCCGCGAACAGTCGACCATTCCTGTGATAACCGGCGGGATTGGCGTTTGTCACACCTTTGTTGATGAAAGCGCAGATTTTGCGGGTGCCTTAAAGATTATCGTCAATGCCAAAACGCAAAGGCCGAGCACCTGCAATACTACCGAAACGCTATTAGTGCATCAGGCCATTGCCCAGCCTTTTCTGCTAAAATTGAGCCAAGTGATGGCTGAACATGGCGTGACGTTACATGGCGATAAGCGCGCTTTGGCGCTGTTAAAATCAGGCTGTGCAGCGGTGCATCCGGTGACGGAGCAAGCCCTGCATGATGAGTGGCTGTCACTCGATCTTAATGTCGTCGTCGTCAATAATCTGGATGACGCCATTAGCTATATCCGTGAATATGGCAGCCAGCATTCTGAGGCAATTTTAACGGCTAATCTGGATAATGCCAGTAAATTCATTAAATTGATTGATGCTGCGGCGGTCTATGTTAACGCCAGTACCCGTTTTACCGACGGTGCCCAGTTTGGCTTAGGGGCAGAAGTGGCGGTGAGTACTCAGAAACTGCATGCCAGAGGGCCGATGGGGCTTGAAGCACTCACTACCTATAAATGGGTTGGCATGGGCGATTATCTCATTCGTGAGTAGTCTCTATTCAAGTTATGATTCAACTTATGATTAAAGTCTATGTTGAAGGTCGAAGTTAAGGTTTAAGCTAAGGTTTAAGTTACGTTTGAAGCTTGGCAGTGTCATACAACATAGTCGACGCTAAAGGCTTATGGTTTAAATGTAGTTTAAGTGTAGCTTAAAGATAGCGCCAATAAAAAAGCGGGTTTTCATTGCCCGCTTTTTTGTCTCTATGATGACAAGGTTATTAATGTGGATTGCGCGTATTGGTGCCACTGAGATTACGCATCAACAGTGCATATTCCAGCTCAATATCATCCGGAATGGCTAAGTAGACAATATGTCCGTCACCTAAACCAGCCGCCACTTGTTCACCTTTACGATTATGCATCTGTTCGATAGTAAAGTTAATATTACCTTTTGGTGTCATCATCTCAACACTATCACCGACCGTAAATTTATTTTTCACGGCCACTTCCGCTAAACCATTCACTTTATGACCGGTAAACTCACCGACAAATTGCTGAGACTCGGAGATCGAGTAACCGTAATCATAGTTTTGCATCTCTTCATGACGATGACGGCGTAAAAAGCCTTCAGTGTATCCACGATGAGCCAGTGCATCTAAGGTGGTTAGTAGCGAGGTGTCAAAAGGCTTACCAGCAGCGGCATCATCGATCGCTTTGCGATAAACTTGGGCGGTACGGGCGCAGTAGTAGAATGATTTAGTTCGACCTTCGATTTTGAGCGAGTGAACGCCAATCTGGACCAACGACTCGACCAACTCAACAGCGCGCAGATCTTTTGAGTTCATAATATAGGTGCCATGCTCATCTTCAAAAGCCGACATATATTCGCCGGGACGATTGGCCTCTTCAATCATAAACACTTTGTTAGTAATGCCGCCTTCACCTAATGTCGGTTCAATTTGTTTAACCGGAATGGGTTCATGTTTATGGACGATCTGACCAACATCATTCTCTTTACCTTCTGCAATATTATATTCCCAACGACAAGCATTGGTGCAGGTACCTTGATTTGAATCTCGTTTGTTGATATAGCCCGACAAAAGACAACGACCGGAGTAAGCCATACAGAGCGCCCCGTGAACGAAGATCTCAATCTCCATCTCTGGCACTTTTTCTCTGATTTCTGCCACTTCCTCTAAAGAGAGCTCTCGCGAGAGGACGATGCGGGTTAAGCCCATATTTTGCCAGAATTTGACCGTTGCCCAGTTAACCGCATTCGACTGTACCGATAGATGAATTTCCATATCTGGAAAATGTTCACGCACCAGCATGATTAAACCCGGGTCAGACATAATCAACGCATCTGGCTGCATGGCGATAACCGGCTCAAGATCGCGAATAAAAGTTTTTAATTTCGAGTTATGCGGCGCAATATTCACTACCACATAAAACTTTTTACCTAAGGCATGCGCCTGCGCAATACCGATAGCTAAATTTTCGTGATTAAATTCATTATTGCGGACACGTAAACTATAACGCGGTTGGCCAGCATAGACCGCATCGGCGCCATAAGCAAAAGCATAGCGCATATTTTTTAACGAACCTGCCGGTGAGAGTAATTCTGGTTTAAATAAGTTTGGTTTTGACATAATGCCTCTGATATCAAGTCAGTATTATGCACACGCATAATAGGTTAAGCAGTAAAATAGGACGCCGATTTTACGCTGAGTTAAATCACGCTGCAATCAGAATATGCATTTTATTGCTGATTACACAATCGAATGTAAAAAAAGGTTAAGGGTGTTGGTTAAATCATCAATAGTTGCATAGGATATCAGCAATAATTATCTATTCAACAAGGAGCGTTTTATTATGGTTTATTTGCATATTGCGGCTAAGTTAATTTTAGCCTTTGTGTTTGTGATTATCGTGTTACGGGTCACTGGCAAAAGTTCGATGTCCCAGATGACGGTGATTGATGTCATCGGCAATATGATCCTCGGTAGTATAGTCGGGGGCATCATCTATAATGGTGATATTGGTATGGTACATTTTTTGATGATACTGATTATCTGGACCTTGATTATGATGGCGGTGTACTATTTACAAATGCTGAGTAATCGCGCCAAGCAGCTGATTGTGGGTAAGCCGGTCGAGCTGATCCGTGATAATCAACTGATTTTATCGGCGCTCTCATATTGTAAGCTCGATATCAGCGATTTAAATACCTTACTAAGAATGAAAGGGATCAATTCACTCACAGAAGTTTATCACGCCCAGTTAGAGCCCAATGGTCAATTGAGTGTGATTAAAAATGGCGAAGTAGATTTTGGTTATATTGTGGTCAAAAATGGCCAGATTGACGAAGATATTTTAGCCTATACGGAAAAAGATAAGAAATGGCTGGAGAAAGCACTGAATAAAAAAGGGTTTAGCAGTTTAGACAATATCTTTTGTGTAGAATATTATGATAATGATATTTCTGTCGTCACCAAGCAGCAAATAAAAGAGACCGATGAAAAAGCAGCAGAGAAAAAAACATCACCAGCGACAACCCCACGCAAACGAAAATCGACGCGATCACGTAGCCGCAAACCCGCCAATAAGAAACCAGATGCCAATAGTGAGGGGAATGCCAGCAATAAGGCAGAAAGTCAGGCTGACAGCAAAACACAAAAAAACACGCAAAATAGTACTCAAAGTAGTACCAGCAAAAAATCCGCAACCGATAAAACCACAGTAGATAAACCGGAGAGTGACAATAAGAAAACTGAGAATAAAGAGAAATAACAGTGAAATGGAGGCGCGTCCCGGAGTCGAACCGAGGTAGGCGGATTTGCAATCCGCAGCATGGCCACTCTGCCAACGCGCCACTACTGAATAGTGGGAAGTATTCTATGCTGAAATGCCGCATGTTTCAAGCATTAACCGCAAAATCGTGATTGTTTGCTGAGATTATGTGCAGCCAAGTCAATTTGTTCAGCTATTTTTAACCTACTGAGTGGCATAATCGTAATGCGGTTAAATGAATCAGGACGATCAGCGGATATTTATTGTGCGATGCGGATTCAGTTAAAATCCAATGTTAATTTTACTTTCAATATATTATAAATATATGATAAATGAATTATCAATATATCATCAATAAAACACTATCTATTTGATATTTATCTGTTTAAATTTTGTTTTAAGCAATTTATGCAAACTTGATCACAGTTTTAAAAAGCATATATATTAGCGACATGATCATCTCAATAGTGTCAGTTTTTTATTCATAAAACAATATTTATCTGGTTTGGTCATTTCCTATAAATATTCCGCAAATGATTTTTGACTATATAATCTTAAAGAGGATTCATTATGAATGAGGTGTTAACGCAAATTCAAACCTTTGATATGCCTAATACTGCTTTTATGCTGTTATGTACCAGCTTAGTCATGCTGATGACACCTGGGCTAGCTTTCTTTTATGGCGGTTTGGTCTCTAAGAAAAGCGTTGTTACTATTATGTTTCAAAGCTTTGTCTCAATGGGCTGGGTCGCTATTCTATGGTTTATCGTAGGTTACTCGCTGAGTTTTGGACCGACGATTAATGGTATTATTGGTGATCCTAGTGCTTATTTTTTCCTGAATAATATTGGCCCTAACACCATGTATACCGGTAATACAGGTGGGATTCCTATCTTAGTCCATTTCGTTTACCAAATGATGTTTGCTATTATTACCCCGGCCTTAGTCACAGGGGCATTTGCTAATCGGGTTAATTTTATCCCTTACTTAATCTTTTTAACCTTCTGGACGTTATTCGTTTACTGCCCATTCGTGCATATGGTATGGAGTCCAGATGGTCTGCTATATCAATGGGGCGTGGTTGACTTTGCCGGGGGTATCGTGGTTCATGCGACAGCTGGACTGGCTGCATTGGCTTCAGCTATCTATGTGGGTCGCCGTGTGTTAATCAAAGATACATCACACAGTATTCCCTTTGTCGCATTAGGCGCCGGTCTGTTATGGTTTGGTTGGTATGGTTTTAATGCTGGTTCAGAACTTCAAGTTAATCCAATTACTGTTTCAGCCTTTATTACAACGGATATCGCTGCTGCCTTCGCCGCGGTGACCTGGATGATTATCGAAATCATTCATGTCGGTAAACCGAAACTGGTTGGTTTATTAACCGGTGCTGTGGCCGGTCTAGCGACCATTACGCCAGCTTCAGGTTATGTCTCCATCCAGTCAGCCGCGATTATTGGTATTGTGGCCAGCCTGGTCTGTTATGTAGCGGTATTTATTTTACGTAAATATGTTGATGATGCGTTAGACGTGTTTGGTGTGCACGGCGTTGGTGGGATTGTCGGTTCGATTCTGGTTGGTGTGTTTGCTGCGACATTATGGAATAGCACAGGTCCGTCTGGCTTACTTGAGAGTGGCAGCTTTGCGCAGTTAGGTAAACAATTTGTCGCCGTCGTCTTTGCAGCAGGTTGGTCGTTTATCTTCACCATTGCGCTATTGTGGCTAACCAATAAAATTACCCCAGTACGTGTTACACAAGATAAAGAAGGCACCATTGATGATGCTATCTTCGGTGAAGATGCTTACGAGTAAATGTTAAATACAGCAGTATTGAAGTCAATCTGAGTTATTCTATCCATAACTCAGGTGAATAAAATAGTTGGATTAAGGTCGATTCGGTAACGGGTCGGCCTTTTTATTTATTGGTATGACTCAACGCTGGCTAATAATCGCGATATCACTGCACTGTTTAAGTAGTACGAACCAGCCATGATATCGATTAGCTAATCTGGCGCTTGTTATCGTGCAGCGAATCGCAATAGTTACCATGTAACTTAATACTGGCCTTATTTGCAGACCTTATTGATAGTGTATTAGCATAGGGCGAGGATATCATAGCACTTTTGGGGTATAGCACACCACCAGAAGAGAGGGTTTGTTCTGGTGTCATCGGCATAACTAAACAATGACATCACAGCATAAAAGCGCGTTACCTACAGGTCATAGAATCTTTGCTAAACATAGGACGAAATTTACGGCAGATATCATTCTGATAGGGCTTAGCATAGCCGGTAGGATAGCATTATTAGGTGCTGGATTATCCAATTCTAGTCGAATCAAGTCATATCAATCTGACCGTCAACCGTCATTGATCGATAGTCAATCCAACGCTCACAACAATCATCATTACGCTGAAATATACCGGGTAATGATGATCCATAAGGGGGCGGCCAGCATAAAAAAGAGCATACTACAGGCTAAGGTCGAGGTACCAGTTTTAATATAGACCTGATAGCGGTTACCGATAATCGCCCCGGAAAATGACGGTGGCAGCGCCGAGATTAACACCAACATCTGCAGAATTTCACCGCGAATCCCAAAGCTGAGGGCAATGGCTAAAGCAATTGCGGGCATCAGGATCAGTTTTAACAGGGTGTTAAAAATAACTTCACCATCAAGCTCAAATTGATGTACCGATAAAGTTACCCCAGCAGCAAAAATCGCTAAGCCTGATTTAGCATAAGCAATCAGATTTAAACTGGGGGTGAGTGCCGGGGGAAATTTAATATCGAGAAGCACTAATACAATGGCCAAAATCGGCACGATCACAATCGGTTCTTTAAGTGAAGCAATAATTGGATTTCGATGTCTTTTATTGCCGTTTTCATCGGTGGGGTGCATTAAATAGACACCAAAAGGGATCACCAATACATGCTGCACAATCGCCACAATAGCGACCACTAAACCAGTAATGGTGCCTGAACCATAAATGGGACTTAATGTGGCAAAACCTAACACGCCAACGGTTGGCGAACCGGCAATCATGGCGGCCACCGACGCTTCGCTGCGATCATGCTTGAATATTTTTTTACAGCAGAAATAGCTGAGAAAGAAGCAGACGATTAAGATCACGGTACTGGCCAGTGTCAATGACATATCAGCAAAGAGCATCGCGCGATCGGCTTTAACGATGGAGATAAACAGGGCGGCGGGTAGCGCATAATCGAGTACCAGTCTATTAAATGCTTGAGCATTATCTTCAGAAAAACTACTGCGCTTACCGGCAATATAACCGAGCAGTAGGATCACGAAAATCGGCAGCAGATCATTTAAAAAAATTTGTTCCATGTCACAGTGCTCATGATTAATTGAGTTTGGGGGAATCCGGCATTAAGATCCGGCGGATTATTTCAGCTTACCGGCTGGCCGTCCATCGAATCAACAGTGTTTAATGGTCGATTGTCAATGCACGGTTATTCTAATCTGCTTTAGTCTAACGGTATGTAAACTGAAAACAATCACCTTAATGCTAATTTTACACAATGAAATCAAAAATAGCTTACTTAATAGACTGTTTTTAAAGGTAAAAGTTATCAAGATAAAGCCGGACTTAGCGTGCTTGACCGCCTGAAATCTTATCTATTAATGAAATATGCGCTTAATGTTATCAATAACTTTTCATAGTAAATTTATTTTACATGATTATGTGCAAGGTAAATTTTTTTTCCAAAAAACAGACAAATAATTTATTTACTTTGGATTGCTTAAAATTCACAAACTCCATTATCATCAAACCGTTACTAAATGTAAACCTACGGAGGACATAATGGAGTTAACCCCAAGAGAGATTGAGAAACTGATGCTATATACCCTGGCTGACGTTGCACAAAAACGTAAAAATCGTGGCGTGAAATTAAATTACCCTGAAGCTGTCGCTATTATTTCAGTGACGGCTTTAGAAGGGGCTCGCGATGGTAAAACGCTCGAAGATGTGATGAAAGAAGCGAGCATGGCTTTAACCAAAAGTGATGTGATGGACGGGGTGGCTGATCTCATTCCTAAAGTTCAGGTCGAAGCGATTTTTACTGATGGTAGTCGACTGGTTACTGTCCATGATCCAATCAAATAAATTGCGCCCATTAGCCTGCAAGACATCGTTGTATTAAGGAGAAGAAATGAGTAACGCAAAACAATCTACGCCTTTGGGAGGCGTCATTCTCGCCAGTACCCCAATCGAATTTAATACTGATAAAACTGAAATCAAAATCAAAGTCCGTAATACCGGTGATCGACCTGTGCAAGTCGGTTCACATTTCCATTTTTTTGAAGCTAACAATGCGCTGGAATTTGATCGTAGTGCTGCCTACGGTAAACGTTTAAATATTGCCGCGACAACCGCTATTCGTTTTGAACCCGGTGATGAAATTGAAGTTTCATTGATTCCTTACGGCGGTAAACAGACCGTTTATGGTTTTAATAATCTGGTTGATGGCTGGACGGGTGATAATGGCAGCGGTCAGGCGCGCCCAGAGCAACAAATTGCGCTGGAAAAAGCCATTAAACAGGGCTTTAAACACAAAGCATCGTAATCGTTTTAATCGTTACTTTTTTGATAGTGAAGTAACCAATTGACGCTGAATACAGAAGGAATGAGCAAATGCCTCAAATATCAAGACAAGAGTATTACGGACTATTTGGTCCAACAGTCGGTGATAAAATTCGCCTGGGTGATACGGACCTCTATGTAGAAATTGAGAAAGATCTCCGTGGTTATGGTGAAGAATCGGTTTATGGTGGCGGTAAATCACTGCGTGATGGCATGGGTGCTAATAATACCTTAACCAGTGATAATGGTATTTTGGATCTGGTGATCACCAATGTCACGATTGTCGATGCCAAACTCGGGGTGATTAAAGCCGATGTCGGCGTGAAAAATGGCAAAATCGTCGGTGTGGGTAAAAGTGGTAACCCGAATCTGCAAGATAACATCACACCAGGCATGGTTGTCGGTGTGGCAACCGATGCCATTTCAGGCGAACATCTGATTTTAACCGCAGCCGGTATTGACTCACATATTCACTTAATTTCACCACAACAAGCTTATGCGGCATTATCCAACGGTGTCACCACTTTCTTTGGTGGCGGTATTGGGCCAACGGATGGGACCAATGGTACAACGGTGACCGCGGGTCCACAAAATATTCGTACCATGCTACGTTCGTTTGAAAATCTACCAGTTAACGTGGGTTTATTAGGTAAGGGTAACTCATTTACCCGTAATCCTTTAGCAGAACAGATTATTGCCGGTGTTGCTGGGCTGAAAGTGCATGAGGACTGGGGCGCAACGCGTAATGCCATTCGTTATGCGCTGCGTGTTGCCGATGAGTTTGATGTTCAGGTTGCGGTACATACCGATAGCTTGAATGAGGGCGGGTATGTCGAAAATACTATTGAAGCTTTTGAAGGCCGCACTATTCATACCTTCCATACCGAAGGTGCGGGCGGCGGCCATGCGCCAGATATTATTCGGGTTGCTGGTCAGCCGAACGTATTACCAAGTTCAACCAACCCAACGCTACCGTATGGTGTTAACAGCCAGGCTGAACTATTCGATATGATTATGGTCTGCCATAATTTAAATCCAAACGTGCCTGCTGACGTCTCATTTGCCGAAAGTCGCGTACGACCAGAAACCATTGCTGCTGAAAATGTGTTACATGATATGGGCGTTATCTCCATGTTCTCAAGTGACTCACAAGCGATGGGCCGCGTCGGTGAAAACTGGTTACGTATCATCCAAACCGCTAATGCCATGAAAGCGGCGCGCGGTAAATTACCGGAAGATGCGGATGGTAATGATAATTTCCGTGTGCTTCGTTATGTCGCCAAAATCACCATCAATCCAGCTATCGCACAGGGTGTTAGCCATGTATTAGGATCAATTGAAGTCGGTAAAATGGCCGATTTGGTGTTATGGGATCCGCGTTTCTTTGGCGCTAAACCTAAAATGATCATCAAAGGCGGCATTATTAACTGGGCTGCGATGGGTGATCCCAATGCCTCATTACCCACACCACAACCGGTATTCTACCGTCCGATGTTTGGCGCATTTGGTAAAACGATTCAAGATACTTGTGTCACCTTTGTGTCTCAAGCCGCTTTAGAAGATGGCGTGAAAGAGAAAGCTGGTCTTGAACGAGAAGTGATTGCGGTCAATAACTGTCGCTCTATCGGTAAAAAAGATTTAGTGCGTAACAGTGAAACACCACATATCGAGGTGAATCCGGAAACCTTTGCCGTGAAAGTCAACGGTGAACATGCCACCTGTAAACCGATTAATACCACATCGATGAACCAACGTTATTTCTTTGGTTAAGCCCAGTTTACGCTGAAATTAACTAGCTTCTATTAGCGAAGATATTCGTTAATAGAAGCGCATAACAACAAGAGTCCTGACATGATGGACCTAACATGAAAAGGTAAACAAGATGATCATCGTTGAACATATTCTAGGTAATCGTAATAAAGATGCGCAGTGGCAAGCAAAATTAGCCGATGCCAATATCGATTTACTGATGCTCGATCAGTGGGAAGCGCAAAAAAGTCGTTGTCGTAAACATTCACAAAAGGGTCTGGATATCGGTATTTCACTCGATCGCCATGTTTTACTCAGCGATGGCGATGTGATTTTATTTGATGAGGCAACACAGACCGCGGTCGTTGTGCAGATTGCCTTAAGAGACGTGATGGTAATTGATCTGCATAGCTTAAAAGGCAACTCTGCTGATCAGCAAATTCGCGTCAGTTTTGAACTCGGCCATGCCTTGGGTAATCAACATTGGAAAGCGGTGATTAAAGATAATCAAGTGTACGTACCACTGACAGTCAGTGAAAAAGTGATGAGCTCGGTGATGCGTACCCATGGTTTCAGTGATCAAACCTATCAGTTTGTCAAAGGTGAAACGATTTTGGCGAAATTGACTAACTCAGAGTCACGCCTGTTATTTGGTGGTGCAGAAGATGCCGATGTACATGTTCACGTTGAGCATCAGCATGACAAAGGCCCTGCGCATAGCCATGACAATAAAGACCATCACCAACATGATCACCATCATGACCATCAACACGATCACAACCATCATCATTAATTCGCTACATTATTTACAAGGGGTGAGAGCACAGTGAAGGCGTCAGAATTAATTCGAATAATGCAATTTGGCGATTCCGCACTCCCAATTGGGGCATTTACCTTTTCAAATGGGGTTGAAGCAGCGATTCAGGCGGGGGTGGTGCACGATGCGCCAACACTTAAGGCGTTTGTGCGGACGGCATTAAAACAGGCGGCATCTTGTGACGGTATTGCGGTCGTTGCTGCGCATCGAGCCGTTATGGCTGATGACCGAGCCCAAATAATGGCCATTGATTGGGCGGTCAATAATCGTAAATTAAATGAAGAAGCCCGTTTAATGGCGACTCGAATGGGCAAAAAGTTAGCTGAAATTTCTGGACATATCATTGATGATGAACGTTTGTCATGGTGGTTATCACAAATTAAAGCCGAAAAGACCCCCGGTACACAGCCAGTGACCCAAGCGATTGTGATGGCGATTCAAGGTATTGGTGAACGAGAGGTGGTGGTGATGCATCAATATGGCATTACGATGACCATTCTCAGTGCCGCCATGCGTTTAATGCGTATTACGCACTATCAAACGCAGCAGATCCTCTTCGAATTAAATGAAGAGATTGAATCTTTTTGTGATATTGCCGCGACAGGTGACATTGCGCAGATGTCCGCTTATACCCCGATTATGGATGTATTAGCGGCGCTACATACTAAATCTTTTGTGCGTTTATTTATGAACTAGTTTATGAATTAACTTATGAAATAGCGTTTAAATGAGCTAGTAATCAGACTGATAAAGTCATTGATGAAGTAACGATTAACGGACAACAAACTTAGTCAAAATAGTGATTCAGTGGAGATGATAAAATGAAAAAAATTACCCGAATAGGCATTGGGGGCCCAGTAGGTTCTGGCAAAACGGCGATTATTGAAGTGATCACGCCGATTTTAATTCAGCGCGGCATCAAACCGCTGATTATTACCAACGATATTGTCACAACCGAAGATGCGAAGCAGGTCAAACGCACCTTAAAAGGTATTTTGGATGAAGAGAAAATATTAGGGGTTGAAACCGGCGCCTGCCCACACACGGCGGTACGTGAAGATCCGAGTATGAACATTGCCGCGGTGGAAGAGATGGAAGCGCGTTTCCCTGATAGTGATGTCATTATGATTGAAAGCGGTGGCGATAATCTGACATTAACCTTTAGCCCGGCTTTAGCTGACTTTTATATCTATGTCATTGATGTCGCTGAAGGGGAGAAAATCCCGCGTAAAAACGGTCCCGGTTTAGTGCAAGCCGATATTTTAGTTATTAATAAGATCGATTTAGCCCCTTATGTGGGTGCCAGTCTTGCTGTAATGGAGAGCGATACCAAAGTCGTCCGGGGTAACCGTCCTTATGTCCTCACTAACTGTAAAACAGGTGAAGGGGTGAATGAGCTGGTTGATATGATCATGGATAAATTCCTGTTTACCCATCAAACACAAGGATCTCAGGCATGAGTCATCTAAGGGAAGAGATCAAAAATACGCCCAGCCGTGTTTATGCTCATACTTTAGGTCAAACTGCGCAGGAAATGGCCAATTATCAGGATGAACCGGTGCAGATGCAAAGTGGCGCAGTCGGTAAGAGTGGTTACTTAAAACTGCGCTTTGCTAAAGGTGAGCAGCGTAGCGAGCTGGTGGAGATGGAGCGCAGGGTGCCTTCTTTAGTGCAAAAAGCACTCTACTGGGATGAGGAGATGCCACAGCTACCTTGTGTCACCATGATATCCACCTCCGGTTGTCTGCTACAGGGCGATCGTCAGGCGCTCGATATCATTGTTGAAAAAGACGCCTGTGCGCATGTTACAACCCAATCAGCGACGAAAATTCACATGATGAATGCCAATTACGCTGCACAGGTACAAGACATCAGTGTGGCCGAAAATGGTTATCTGGAACTGATCCCTGATCCCATTATTCCACATCGTGATGCGCGTTTTATTACTGATACCTTGATTAAACTGCATCCGAGTGCCACGGTGATTTATACCGAAATCTTACAATCTGGACGTAAACATCACCATCAAGATGAGTTATTTGGTTTTGATATTTTTTCATCCCGTATTCGGGCGCAGTATCAAACTGAAGTAGGAGACGAGCTTCATGAAAAAGAGCTGTTTGTGGAAAAATATGTCCTAGCGCCACAGCAAGACGATTTACGTGCAATTGGTGTAATGGAGTCTTTTGATGTATTCGGTAATGCGATATTGTTGACACCACAACAATATCACGAAGCCATATTAAGTCGTTTAGAGGCTAAATATGATGTTGAAAATCAGATCGCTTATGGCGCGACGCAGTTGCCGAATAAAAGTGGCATTATTTTTAAAGCGCTCGGCGTTGATAGTCCAAAAACCAAAGTGGCAATTCGCTATTTTTGGCAAATTGCCCGTGAAGAGATACTGGGGATTTCACTGCAAAAACCGTTTTTATGGAAATAAACCTGAGCCATGAAAAGATTGCTGTAGTGTGATTTTTATGATTAAAGATTGATTAGGAGAGAAGTTATGTCATCAGCCTCGAGCATCAAGCAGGGTTGGCACAATCTGATTGAGCGCAATATCGTTATGCAGTTTATTGATGTGACCTTACGGGGATGCGCTCAGGTCATGTTTCAGAATAATCCACTCACCGGATTACTGTTCTTTATGGCGATTTTTCTCGGTGGCTATTTAGAAAATTTACCCTATATTGGTTTCGCCTGTTTATTTGCCACCGTGATTGCCACATTAACGGCGTATATCAGTAAAATTGATTTAGCCTCATTGCGATCGGGTTTATATGGCTATAATGCTTGTTTAGTCGGCGTCGCACTGCCGACGTTTTTAGATAATACGCCATTATTGTGGTTTACCATTGCGCTGGGCAGTATTGTGTCCGTGATTGCCACCCTCTCTTTAGCCGATTTTCTCAAAAGCTGGAAAGTGGCAGCGCTAACGGCGCCTTTTGTGCTGGTAACTTGGACGATATTACTCGCCAGTTACGCTTTCTTTGCGATCAAAGGGATTGCACTGCCTAAAGCTGATTTATCGCAGCAGTATATTGATGCCTCAAGCCAATCTGTAGATTATTTGCAGCAATTCACGCCAGATATCTTTCGCGGCATTTCCGAAGTGTTTTTATTTAGCAGTGTCGCGGTGGGGATTATTTTTGTCGCCGGTTTAGCCGTCAGCTCAATCTGGGCGGCGCTGTTTGCTATCTTTGGTTCACTGCTAGCTTATATGACCGCGTCACTTTTACAGGCTGATTTTGTTAATATTCATACTGGCTTGTATTCGTTTAGTGCGGTGTTAACCGCGATTGCTTTAGGCTCAACTTTTAATAAGCCGAGCTTGCGCGTCGCTATCTATACCGTGATTGGCGTGATTTTTACGGTATTTGTGCAGGGCGCTTTAGATACGGCCTTAGCACCTATTGGTATTCCAACCTTAACCATGCCATTTGTATTGGCGACCTGGTTATTCCTGGTACCCAATAAAGATTTGATGCCACAAGATCGTCAATAAATACTATTATCAATAACAATTCGGTTAATAACAATGACTCAGGAGGGGCTCGATGGCTTTAACGTTTAATAATCAACAGGATGATATTCTGGACTCGGTCACCGATTATTGGCATAACCGCGCACAAGGCTACAGTGAATCAAATATCGCTGAACTCAATAGTGATAAACGTCAGATTTGGTTAAATGCTATCTTAAGTCTGGCCCCGCAAGACCCACACTTAAATGTGCTTGATATCGGCACTGGTCCGGGCTTTTTTGCCATCATTTTGGCGCTAGCTGGCCATCGCGTCACCGCCGTTGATGCGACCACGGCCATGCTGGAACAAGCCCGCACTAATGCGTTACAACAGCAGGCTAATATCGAATTTGTCCAGTCGGATGTGCATCATTTACCATTTATTGATGAGCAATTTGATCTGATTGTCTGTCGCAATGTCACCTGGAATTTACAAGATCCGGTGCAGGCTTATCAGGAGTGGTATCGGGTATTAAAGCCGGGTGGTCGACTGGTGGTATTTGATGCCAACTGGTATCTACATCTGTTTGACGACGCTTATATGCAAGGCTTTAAGCAAGATCGTGAGAATACCCAACTTGAGCAAGTCAACGATCACTATGTCAATACCGATACCCGTGCGATGGCAGCGATTGCCCGTCAACTCCCTTTAAGCCAAGTACAAAGGCCACAATGGGATATTCCGGTTCTGCTTGATATTGGTTTTTCACAATGTTTGCTCGATACCAAAGTCGGTGAGCAGGTTTGGGATCATGAAGAGAAAATTAACTACGGTTCTACGCCAATGTTTGTGATTGCGGCGCAAAAATAACATGGATGCTGACAAAGGGGCTGGCATGAAAAAGGTCGTTGGGTTATTCGCCATATTATTGATGTTACTGAGTTTATCGGTAAATGCGAAGCGGGAAAATAATGAACTGGATTATGCCAGCACCAAAGACATCATGGATATTAATCCCCATCTCTATCTGGGCGAGATGGCGGCACAAAATATGGTCTTTGAGCCGCTGGTACTTAATCGTGAAGATGGTGGCGTCAGTCCCTTTTTAGCCAAACGCTGGGAAGTCTCTGCCGATGGTAAAAGTTACCGTTTTTACTTGCGTGATGATGTCTACTTTAACGATGGTGAAAAATTTAATGCGCAAGCGGTTAAGCTCAATATCGATGCGGTGTTAGCTAATAAAGCCCGCCATGCCTGGATGGGCCTGATCAACGAAATCAATCAGGTGAATGTGATCGATGCTGATACCGTCGAACTGACCTTATATCATCCTTACTATCCAACCCTAACTGAATTAGGCGTGACGCGACCATTTCGGTTTATCTCGCCAAAATCCTTTATCCATGGTCAAACCAAGGATGGCGTCAAAGATTATGCCGGTACTGGTCCCTGGATGTTGGCTGAACACAAAAAAAATCAGTATGCCCGTTTTGTCGTCAATCCCCATTATTGGGGCAAAAAACCGGCCCTCAATAGTGTGGTCTGGCATGTGATTCCCGATAGACAGACCTTGTTATTGGCTCTGCAAAAAGGCGATATCCAGATGATCTTCGGTGCTGATGGTGATATGACTGATATGGAAGCCTATCAGGCCTTCTCAAGCAAAGGGCAGTTTGCCACCCTGATGAGTGCCCCGATTGCCTCACGAGCAATTGTCCTCAATAGTAATCGTCCCATTACGCACGATATTTTCGTGCGTCAGGCTTTAGAATATGCCGTCAATAAAGCGGATATTGTCACTGGGGTCCTTAATGATAGCGAAACCTTAGCGGGGACCTTAATGTCGCCCTCAGCGCCTTATAGTGATGTGAAGGTCAAAACTTATCACTATAATCCTGATAAAGCCCGTGCACTATTGACGCAAGCGGGTTGGTTATTACCGGCAGGGCAAACCGTTCGAGTGAAAGAGGATGAACGCTTAACCCTGTTACTCTCCTACGATACCAATAATGCAGCGGAAAAGGAGATTGCTGAGTTAATCCAGGATAACTTTAAACAGATCGGTGTTGAGCTGAGCATTATTGGTGAAGAGAAACAGGCGTTTTTAGATCGCCAAAAACGCGGTGATTTTGATTTACAATATTCACTCTCTTGGGGTAAACCGTACGATCCGGCTTCCTTTGTCTCCTCATTTCGAGTACCGGCACATGCTGACTACCAAGCTCAACTCGGTTTAGCCAGTCGAGCCTATATCTACAAACTGATTGATGATCTGTTGATCTCAACTGATGAGATAGCAAGACAAGCCGACTATCGCGAACTCTTTGAGCTATTAGCCGATGAGGCTATCTATATTCCGCTATCTTATTCACGTACGAAAGTGATTTACGATCGTCAGGTCACCGGGGTCGGGTTTAATGTCTCTCAATATGAGATACCTTTTGAAAAGATGTCTTTTCGACCATAGATCATGAAAAGTACAATAACCAATGAGTGAAATGGGGCAATAAATGATGAAACGTTACCTGATGCAGCGTTTATTGATGATGATTCCGCTGATGCTGATGATCTCATTTATTGCCTTTTTTATGCTTAATTTAGTGCCATCCGATCCCGCTGAGGTCGCTTTACGTGTCAGTAATATTGTGCCAACCGATGAGGCTATCGCTTTGATGCGCCATGAGTTAGGTCTGGATAAACCCTTTTTACTACGTTACTTAAGCTGGCTGTGGCAAGTGTTACACTTAGATTTTGGGCAATCTTTTGTACTTAGAACGCCAGTACTTGGTGAGCTGGCGGCAGCATTACCGGCCACGCTTTATCTGGCTTTTGTCACGTTTGTTATCAGTCTGGTGTGCGCTTTCTCGCTCGCCCTGATCTGTCTGATGACCAAAACGCCCTGGATTGATCAATTAGTCCGTGGGGTTATCTTTCTATTAATGGCTTTACCTAATTACTGGCTGGCCTTACTGTTTATTTGGTTTTTTGCTGTACAACTGGATCTGTTTCCGGTGAGCGGTCTGCAAGAAAGCGGAGCGGTCTTTTTACCAGCTATAACATTATCACTCAGCTATATTGGCCTGTATCTGCGGCTGATTCGTGGCGCTATGTTGACGCAAATGCAGCAACCTTATGTCTTTTATGCCAAAGCGCGCGGTCTGTCATCATGGCAAATTATTCGTCGTCATGTATTACGCAATGCCTTACCGACTACTTTAGTTAGTATCGGTATGAGTATTCCAGCTTTGATTGCCGGAACCGTTGTGATTGAAAATATCTTTGCCTGGCCGGGCATTGGCCGGCTCTGTATTAGTGCGATTATGGGACGCGATTTACCGATGATTCAAGCTTATATCCTGCTGATTGCCTTACTATTTTTAGTCTTTAACTGTCTGATTGATTTACTCCAAATGAAATTAGACCCCAGATTAAGGCATCACTGATGATATCTTCACGATTTTGGTTGCAGCTAAAAAAAGATCGCTTTGCCCAGATGTGCTTTTTGATACTGCTGGTGGTACTGTTAGCCGGTATATTCGCACCCTGGATTACGCCTCACGATCCCAACTTAACCGCGTCGCGCCTGAAATATCTACCGATCAGCCTTGATTATCCACTTGGCACTGACTATTTAGGTCGCTGTGTCTTCTCACGTTTAATTTATGGGATTAGAACCACCTTATTTTATTCGTTGCTGGCGATGATGTTAACCATGATATTGGGTGCGATATTAGGGCTGATTGCTGGTTTCTATCGCGGTAAAGTCGACAGTATTATCATGCGGCTCTGTGACATGATGTTATCGTTTCCTGATGTGGTGATGATTCTGGCGATTGTTGGCGTTTTAGGTCCCAGTATTGAGAATATTGTGCTGGCGATTGTGGTGGTAAAATGGGCCTGGTATGCGCGCATGATTCGTGGTGCGGTGCGCCAATATACCCATCAAAATTATATTCGCTATGCGCAGGTGATTGGCGCTAAAGATAGTTATATTCTACGTCGTCATTTACTGCCGATGACCGCGGCAGATATGATGATACTAGCCTCAACCAATATTGGTACGATTATTTTAACCATTTCTGCGTTATCCTTTTTAGGTTTAGGCATTCAGCCACCGACCGCTGAATGGGGCAGTATGCTAAGCATGGCCAAACAGGTGATGTTAACCCATCCGACCCAAATGTTACCGGCTGGGATCGCGATAACAGTAGTGGTGATTGCCTGTAATGGCTTGGGTGATTTTTTACGTGATCTATTTGATCCGATGAATCGATTTGATCAGACACTGTTAGTGAAAAACCGCTATGACGCCTAAACCGATTTTAGAAATTAACGATTTAAAGGTGACTGACCGCTTAACGGCGCAGCCGCTGATTGACGATCTATCTTTGTCAATTTATCCACATCGGGTACTGGCGATAGTGGGCGAAAGTGGGAGTGGTAAAAGTTTATTAGCTAAAGCTATCATGGGATTACTGCCCACGTCACTACAGGCCGATGGCCAGATCTATTTTCAGCAAACTGCGCTGTTTCAGCAAACACTTAAGCAGTGGCAAGCGATGCGCGGTAAACGCATCAGCCTGATTGTACAAAATGCGATGGCGGCATTTGATCCCTTAATGACCATTGGCGACCAATTTGCCGAAACGCTACAGTGTCATTTTAATCTGACTGCCGCACAATTGAAGAGCCGCATCAATAAGAACTTAAGTCAAGTCAACTTGCTTGGGGTACATAACTTAGTCAATAGTTATCCGCATCAGTTAAGTGGTGGCCAGCTGCAGCGGGTAATGATCGCCATTGCCTTAGCGCTGGAGCCGGATATCATTATCGCTGATGAACCAACCACCGCGCTCGATGCCATCACGCAATATGATGTGATGCAAGCGTTTAAAGCCTTAACCCAGCATCATCAGACGACGCTGATTTTTATTACTCATGACCTGGGTTTAGTAAAGGATATTGCTGATGATATTGCCGTGATGAAAGCCGGCCAGATTGTTGAGTTGAATGATAAAGCCCGTTTATTGTCATCACCACAGCAGGCCTATACCAAAAGTCTATTAGCCAGCCGACAGAAGCTGACTAAGCGATTTGATCAGATTATGGGGAAAACCGATGTTATTAAGTGTTGAACATATTAGTAAATCATTTAGTCACAGCCATACTTTTTTCCCCAGCCATCAACATCAGATTATTGACGATGTCTCATTTCAGATTGCCAAAGGCGAAAGTGTCGGCTTGGTCGGAGAGAGCGGGAGTGGCAAAAGTACCCTGGCTAATCTGATTTGCGGCATCGAAAAACCCGATAGTGGCCAAATCCTCATCAACGGTAAACCCTGCACCGAGAAACCGCATCGCAAACATCATATCAGTATTGTATTTCAGGATTATACCACCTCAATCAACCCTACCATGAATGTGAAACAGGTGATTGCTGAGTCGCTGTTACTCAACGGTTATATCCCTAGTGCACAGCTGCAGGTCGAAGTGGCGGCGCTGCTCGATCGGGTTGGTTTGTCGCCTAGTTTAATGCATCGCTATGTTCATGAACTCTCCGGTGGCCAAGCGCAGCGAGTTTGTATTAGCCGGGCCTTGGCTACAAATCCCTCACTCATTATCCTCGATGAACCGGTCAGCTCGCTTGATGTGCCGACCCAGGTCAAAATCTTAGATCTGCTGGAAAAATTAAAAGCCGAATTCAAATTAAGCTATCTGTTTATTACCCATGATATTCAAACTGTCTGCTATTTCTGTGAACGGGTGCTATTTTTTCAAGATAAACAGATTGTCGAGTCCTGCCTGACGCAGGATTTAGCTCGGGTTAAGCATCCTTACGCACGTTCACTGCTCAATGCGGTGATCTAAAGCGGATAGCGGGGCTGAGCATACTCGCTTATCCATGGTCATCCTAATCACGGAAAGGAAATACCATCTCGGTTTCTGCTTTGATCACTTTTGCCGCCTGTTTGAGCGCCTCAATATCCTGTCCAACAATCTCTGTTAAGTGCCGAGTAATATGGGCGATTGGCCAGTCCCACCAGGCAATCTGCTCCAATGCAGCAATGATCTCAGGGGCAAAACGTCGTTTGAGTACTTTAGCTGGATTGCCGCCGACAATACTGTAAGCCGGTACGTCATCGACTACCACCGATTGGGCGGCAATGATCGCGCCGTTGCCAACACGTACACCGGGCATCATAGTGACGTTGTAACCTATCCAGACATCATGACCAATCACCATATCACCTTTAAACGGCAGCTCATCGGCAGTCGGTTGCACGCTTTCCCAGCCATGGCCGAAAATTTGAAATGGATAGGTCGAGAAACCAGACAGCTTATGATTGGCGCCATTCATGATAAATTTAACCCCACGGGCAATGGCACAAAATTTACCGATAATCAGTTTATCGCCAATAAACGGATAGTGATATAAGACATTATTGGTAAATAGCTGGGCACCGTCCGGATCATCGTAATAACTGTAATCGCCCACGATAATATTGGGATCATTGATAATATTGTTAATATTGTTAATATAGCAGACCTGCTTAAACGCTGGCAGCGGAAAAACGTTCGTGGGGGCGGGTCCTAGATTCGTGTTAATCTCTGTCATTTGAATACCATCTGATTGATTTAATAAATGAAATTATCTTATCGTTTTTTTATTTCTACGTACATAATCAAATCACCAGACCTTCTTGTAATTCATCTTCATGATGAAATTGAGGGGGGAAAAGAGGACAAACGTTAAATGGCTCAGCAATTCGCCTTTCCATCTCAGTATTTTTCTGGATGTCATCAAACTGTCACAAACTTTTGCCATAATGCTTTGGAACTTACTCACGAGAGGTTAATGGTATGCGTACACGTTCTTTGTTGAAATCAATTTGTCTTATCTCACTCTTCACGACGACATTCACCGCGACAACGGTTCAGGCGGAAGATATTACCGGTGCTGGCGCCTCTTTCCCCGCGCCAGTTTACGCAAAATGGGCCGATAGTTACTATAAAGAGACGGGTAACCGGGTTAATTATCAATCGATTGGTTCCAGCGCCGGAGTGAAACAGATTCTGGCTAAGACCGTTGATTTTGGTGCTTCAGATGCACCGTTAACCGAACAAGCGTTAACTAAAGACGGCTTGATCCAGTTCCCCACCATTATTGGTGGCGTGGTACCGGTTATCAATATTAAAGGTATCCCGTCAGATGTGGTTAAATTAACCGGTGAAGTGCTGGCTGATATCTATTTAGGTAACATTACCAACTGGCAGGATGAGGCGATTAAGCAGCTCAATCCAACCCTCAATTTACCTGATGCGAAAATTACTGTGGTGCGTCGAGCGGATGGTTCCGGCACCAGTTTTGTATTTACCTCTTATTTAACCAAAGTCAGTGAAGTCTGGAAAAATAGTGTTGGCGTGGGTTCAGCGGTAAAATGGCCAGTTGGCGTCGGCGGTAAAGGCAATGAAGGGGTATCGGCTTATGTGATGCGTTTACCTAACTCAATTGGTTATGTTGAGTATGCTTATGCCAAACAGAATAATCTGGCTCATGTACAGTTAAAAAATGCTGCGGGACAATTTGTTTCGCCGAGTGACCAGACTTTTCAGGCAGCCGCTGCCGGTATTGACTGGCAAAAAACCTTTGCTCAGGATATGACCAATGCTGCCGGTGCTAATGCCTGGCCACTCTCCACAGCAACCTATATTCTCCTCTATCAAAAAACGGATTCACCACTCAAAACGCAGGCGACGCTGGCTTTCTTTAACTGGGCATTGGCGCAAGGTGATAAAGCAGCTATAGATTTAGATTATGTGCCATTCCCCGATACGGTCAAACAGATTATTCGCCAAAGCTGGCAAATCATTACTAATGACCAAGGTCAGATGATCCATTATCAGTAATCACGTTATATTGAAGGAAGAGAAATACCGTTATGCAATCTTATCGAGCACGCAAGCATTCTCGCTTTGGGGATGCGCTTTTTGCCGGGTTATTTCGCGGTGCGACTATTTTAACCCTGATGATGATGCTCGGCATTATTATTTCACTGATTGTTGGGGCAATACCAGCGTTTAAAGCCTTTGGTTTGAGTTTTATCTGGACCAATGACTGGGATCCGGTGCAGGACAAATATGGCGCACTGGTCATGATTTATGGGACGATGGCGACATCCATTATTGCACTGCTTATCGCAATTCCGGTGAGCTTTGGTATTGCCATCTTTTTAACCGAACTGGCGCCCAAATGGCTGAAACAACCGTTAGGTACCGCGATTGAATTACTCGCCGCCATTCCCTCAATTGTTTATGGGATGTGGGGGCTGCTGGTTTTTGGTCCGTTACTGGCCGAGTATGTGCAGGTGCCATTACAAACGCTATTAGTCGATGTCCCTTATTTGGGGGCGTTAGTATCAGGTTATCCGGTCGGGATTGGTATCTTTCCAGCGGGCGTTATCTTAGCCATTATGATCATTCCTTTTATTGCGTCGGTGATGCGCGATGTCTTTGAAGTCACGCCGACCTTATTAAAAGAGTCTGCCTATGGCTTAGGTTCGACCACCTGGGAAGTGATTCGCTATATTGTGTTACCGCATACCAAAAGTGGTGTGATTGGTGGCATCATGCTCGGCCTTGGCCGCGCGCTTGGCGAAACCATGGCGGTGACCTTTATGATTGGTAATATGAATCAGCTGGACTCTATCTCACTGTTTGAAGCCGCCAATAGTATTACCTCTGTATTAGCCAATGAATTTGCTGAGGCCAGTCCCGGTCTGCATCAATCGTCATTAATCTATTTAGGCTTAATTCTGTTTTTTATCACTTTTTTAGTGCTGTCTTGTTCGAAAATATTATTGATGAGATTACAGAAAAATGAAGGGGGCCGCACATGAGTCAGCTGGCCTTAGCCAAAGCTAAATTACATCGTCGCCGTAAATGGAAAAATCATCTGGCGTTAACATTGTCCTTATTGGCCATGCTGTTTGGCCTGTTCTGGTTAGCCTGGATTTTATTCGAAACGGTCTTTTTAGGCATTGATGGCCTACATTTATCAATTTTTACTGAAATGACCCCACCGCCAAATACTGATATTGGTGGTTTAGCCAATGCCATATGGGGCAGTTTACTGATGGTATTAATGGCCACCTTGATTGGTACACCAATTGGTATGATGACCGGTATCTATTTAACTGAGTACGGTCGCCAGAGTATATTCGCCGCCTGTACCCGTTTTATTAATGATATTTTGTTATCAGCGCCTTCGATTATTATTGGTCTATTTGTCTACTCGCTGATTGTGATTCCATTTCGCGGATTTTCTGGTTGGGCTGGGGTGTTTGCCTTGATTCTGATCGTTATCCCGATTGTCGTCAGAACGACCGAAAATATGCTGGCACTGATCCCTGATGCGCTACGTGAAGCCGCCTATGCATTAGGTACGCCAAAATGGAAAGTGGTACTGATGATCAGTCTGCGATCAGCCAAAGCCGGCATTATTACCGGCGTATTATTAGCGATTGCACGTATTGCCGGTGAAACCGCGCCATTACTGTTTACGGCGTTATCAAATCAGTTCTGGAACAGTGATCTATCTCAGCCGATGGCCAGTTTACCGGTCACCATCTTTAAATTCGCCATGAGTCCTTTTGAAAACTGGCAGAAACTGGCCTGGGCCGGCGTATTTATCATCACGTTTGGTATTTTGATCCTCAATATCATCGCACGTATTTTATTTAAGAAAAAAGGTTAATGATTGATGCTTAATTCAGCGCATAATGTCAATAATAATAGCAATGATATCCGTCATAGCAGTAAATTATCGATTCGTCAGTTAAACTTCTACTATGGTCAGTTTCATGCCTTGAAAAATATCAATCTGGATATTGCCAAGAACAAAGTGACGGCCTTTATTGGTCCGTCTGGTTGTGGTAAGTCGACCTTGTTACGGACCTTTAATCGGATGTATGAGCTCTATCCCGAGCAGCGTGCTGAAGGTGAAATATTGATCGATGGCGAAAATATTCTTACCAGTCAAGAGGATGTCGCCCTGATCCGCGCCCGAATAGGTATGGTATTTCAGAAGCCAACCCCGTTTCCGATGTCGATATATAATAATGTCTCCTTTGGTATTAAACTGTTCGAAAAGCTCTCCAATGCAGAGATAGATGAGCGGGTAGAGTGGGCGCTTAAGAAGGCCGCTTTATGGGATGAAGTCAAAAATAAACTCAACCAAAGTGGTGCCAGTCTGTCGGGTGGTCAGCAGCAGCGCCTTTGTATCGCCAGAGGGATTGCTATTCAGCCAGAGATCTTACTCTTAGATGAACCTTGTTCAGCGCTGGATCCGATTTCAACCGGTAAAATCGAAGAGCTGATTAATGAATTAAAGCAGGATCATACTATTGCAATGGTGACCCATAATATGCAGCAGGCAGCACGCTGCTCTGACTATACCGCTTATATGTATTTGGGGGAGCTGATTGAAGTGGGCGAAACCGAACAGTTATTCTTAAAGCCGACCCAACAAGCAACCGAAGATTATATTACCGGTCGATTTGGCTAATTCAGGACTATTTTTATGGCAAAACATCTTTCATCTCAATTTGACAACGAACTTAACGCGATTTCCGCCCAGATTATGGAATTAGGCGGCATCGTGGAATCACAAATGCACTTTATTACGCTGGTATTAACCCATTTTGATAGTGACATGTCAGCGAAGGTGTTTGAACTGGAGAAAAAAGTCAATGCACTGGAGATCTGTGTTGACCGTAATTTAGTCTCGATGATTGCGCGTCGTCAACCGACCGCGCGCGACTTAAGATTATTGATGGCGATCTCAAAAACCGCCAATAATCTGGAGCGGGTTGGTGATGAGGCGACGAAAATCGCTCGCATGGCCAGTGCCATTATAGAACAAGGCACGGCCAGAAATCTGATTGGTGCCGAACTGCGTTTTATGTCCAATTTAGCCTTAGATCTGCTACATAAAGTGCTCGACGCCTTTGCTCGTTTAGATATTGAAGCTTCCATTCAAATCATGCGGGTAGATAACGATCTGGACGCGGAATTTAATGGTTTCACCCGCAAATTAATGACCTACATGATGGAAGATCCCCGTACTATTTCGCCGTGTCTGGATCTGTTGTTTATCGCTAAAGCACTGGAACGCATCGGCGATCATACTAAGAATATCGCAGAGCTGGTGATCTATATCGTCAAAGGCGAAGATGTCAGACATTCAACCATCGAAGAGATTGAATCGATTACCAAAAATTGCTAGTCACCGTAATCAAAAGATAAACAGTAACTTGATAGACAGGAACATGATTGATAGGAAAGAGGATGGCACGAATTTTAATTGTCGAAGACGAAAGCGCAATCGGTGAACTACTGGCGGTTAATTTAGCCCATGCCGGGTTTGACTATGTGCTGGTCGATAATGCCGATAAAGCGCAACAAGAGATAGATTTGATGTTACCCGATCTGGTGTTGCTCGACTGGATGTTACCGGGATTAAGTGGGATTGCACTGGCTAAACACTGGCGCAGTCATACTCGTACCAGACAGGTACCGATTATTATGCTGACCGCTCGCAGTGAAGAGTTTGATAAAGTAAAAGGGCTCGATGCCGGTGCCGATGATTATGTAGTAAAACCCTTCTCGACTCAAGAGCTATTGGCTCGGATTCGGGCATTATTACGACGTAAATTGCCGGAGGCCAGTGACAGATCAATCTCGCTTGCTGGTTTAACGATTGATCCGGCCCTATGGCAGGTCACTTATCATGATCAGGAAATTAAACTCGGCCCCACCGAATTTAAGCTACTCAACTATTTAATGCAGCATGCGAATAAAGTCCACAGCCGTACCCAGTTACTCAATAAAGTTTGGGGAGAGCATGTGTTTATTGAAGAGCGCACGGTTGATGTGCATATTAAGCGTTTACGTGAAGCACTATCGGTTGTCGAAGCCGCGCATTTAATTGATACAGTGCGCGGCGCGGGATACCGGTTTACTATCTCAAAAATTGCCGCTCATCCAGAGAAGGAATAGCCATTTTGTATAAACTGATGTTAGGTATACTGTTTTATATTGTGATGACGGTGACCATTGAAATGATCTGGGGGAAATATTTAACCACTTCGATTATTGCTTTAATCGGTCTGTTTATGTTGCTGATTGTTATCATCTATTTGGCTAAAAAACAGTTTAAACAGCTGGTGTTATGGCTAAAGCAGGGCGCTGATCCGAATCAAAAACCCCATTTAACCGATGTCTGGCGCGATATTGCCGACTATGTTGTGCGACTATTGAAACAGAAAGCGCGCGAAAATCAGCAAAGTACCGAGCAGCTTAATCAGTTACTCGATGCGATTCAGGTTTCGCCGGATGGTGTGTTGCTATTAGATAAAGAGCACCGTATTGAGTGGTGTAATCACGCCGCCGCCGATTTTTTCCAGCTCGGTGCAGAGTTAGATCTCAAACAGCATATTACTAATTTGATCCGTTTTCCTGAGTTTGTCGCTTATTTAGATCAAAACCGCTATCAGACGCCACTGAAACTGGTGCAAGGACACAATCGGCCGGTATTAAGGATTGAGATTCACCCTTATAATCAGGGGCGCTTACTGCTGCTGGTCAATGATATTACCCAAATTGATAACACTGAGCGTATGCGGCGTAATTTCGTGGCAGATGTTTCTCACGAAATCAGAACCCCCCTGACCGTATTAAGTGGTTTTGTTGAAACGATGCAAACCCTTCCCTTAAATGAAGAAAAGCGTAATCACTATCTCTATTTAATGAAACAGCAAAGCGATCGGATGCTGGCGCTGGTCACCGACTTGTTAACCCTGGCTCGACTTGAAGATAGCCCGCTGCCCCCTACCGAGCAGTGGGTGAATGTGAATATTATTTTTGAACAACTGCAAAATATGATTAAAGAGCTGTCAGCGGGACGCCATCAGATTACACTCAGCCTGATGCAAGATGGCTGGATTGCCGGTGTTGAATCGGAAATCGTCAGTGCCATGGCCAATATCGTGGTGAATGCGATTCGTTATACCGATAGCGGCGGAGAGATTACCATTCAATTTGAGCTTCGACAGGAGGAAGGTATTTTTTCTGTAAAAGATACCGGGCCGGGTATTCCGGCAGAAAAGATAAAAAATTTGACTCAGCGTTTCTATCGTCTGGATAAAAGTCGCTCCCGAGAAACTGGCGGCACCGGTTTAGGTTTATCGATTGTCAAACATATCATGCTCAGACATGATGGCCGTTTAGAGATTCAAAGTGTCGAAGGTAAAGGATCGCTTTTTTGTCTGATTTTTCCGTCTTCGCGCATTCGTCAAGCATAACATAAAAAAACCGGCGCTAGGCCGGTTTACTATGTCGATGCATATTGAGATTAATTCATCACATCTTTTAGCTCATACACTAAGGTATTATCGCTTGATTTCAGGGTTAACTTATCCCCCTCCATCGATACTTTCGCACCATTTACCAGTACTTGACCAATCACATTATCAAGCTGATTGAGCTGCTCGTCAGCACAGAGCATTTTGGTTGAAGCTAAACCAGGGCTGGTGAGTTCACCCTCTTTATAGGTTGCCTGACCGACAAACGAATTACACATTTTTCCGTTAATCGCAAAGTTTTCACCAAATTCGATGTAAGGTCTTAAGCCACTTTCACCCACATCAACGGCGTTACCATTAGCCTGAACTAATTCAAAGCGATGATGCAATAGTGCATCAGGTTTCACTGTTTTATCAGTGTTGCATCCTGCAAGAAGGGTTGCGGCAGCAATAAATACTATAAGTTTTTTCATAAAACCTCCGAATAGGGATAAATTTGCTATAATGGTAAAATACAACAGATGATTCATCTATTTATATTTTTGAAACGACTAATCCTATGCCACATCAAAACCAATTACAACCATTTTTTGCAAAGCTTGACACTGTTGGGCTGATTGAAAAAATCAAATTAAAAAACAGACTTAATCTGTTTGCCAAACAAACGGTCATTGATTCCCTTCAATGGCAAGCCTTTGAACAGCAATTTTCGGCAGCTCAGCAACGCTATCAGCAGCGGGCAGCCAACTGTCCGAATATCACTTATCCGCAAGGCTTACCGGTTGTTGATAAAAAAGCGCAAATCTATCAGGCTATCAAGGACCATCAAGTCGTGATTATTGCTGGTGAAACAGGCTCAGGGAAAACAACCCAAATCCCGAAAATTTGTCTTGAGTTAGGGCGGGGGATAAAAGGCTATATCGGCCATACTCAGCCACGCCGGCTAGCCGCCAGATCCGTTGCCAGCCGAATCGCGGAAGAACTTAACAGTGAGCTGGGTGCGGTCGTCGGTTATAAAGTCCGTTTTCACGATCAAGTTGGCGAGAATGCCCTGATTAAGTTAATGACTGATGGGGTCTTGCTGGCGGAAATCCAACAAGATAAATTGTTGCGCCAGTACGATACCATAATTATCGATGAAGCACATGAGCGTAGTCTGAATATCGATTTTATTCTCGGCTATCTGAAACAAATTTTACCGAAAAGACCAGATTTGAAGGTCATCATCACCTCAGCAACTATTGATCCAGAAAGATTCTCGCAACATTTTAATGATGCGCCGATTATTGAGGTCTCTGGACGAACCTATCCGGTTGAGATTCGTTATCGCGCGGTAAGCGATGTAACCGATCAAGAGAGTACCGATAATGATCAGTTACAAGCCATTATTAATGCGGTTGATGAGCTCTCTTTCGAATCTGCCGATGATATTTTAATTTTCTTAACTGGTGAACGAGAGATTCGCGATGTGGCTGATGCGCTCACCAAACTCAATTTACGTCATACCGAGATTCTGCCGCTGTATGCGCGCTTATCCGCCGGTGAACAGAACCGTATTTTTCAGCCCCATAACGGCCGGCATATTATCTTAGCTACTAATGTGGCGGAAACCTCATTGACCGTGCCTGGCATTAAATATGTCATCGATACCGGACAGGCGCGTATTAGCCGCTATAGTGTGCGAACCAAAGTGCAGCGGTTACCCATCGAACCCATTTCACAAGCCTCGGCTAATCAACGGGCTGGACGCTGTGGTCGAACGTCGGATGGGATCTGTATTCGGCTTTATGATGAGCAGGACTTCTTATCGCGTCCTGAATTTACGCAGCCAGAAATTCTCAGAACCAATTTAGCTTCGGTCATTTTACAAATGACGGCGTTAGGTTTAGGGGATATCGCTGCTTTTCCCTTTGTTGAGGCGCCGGATAAAAGACATATTCAAGATGGTATCCGATTATTAGAAGAGCTGAATGCGGTTGAGTTTAAGCGTCAGCATTATCAATTAACTGAAGTGGGTAAAGCTCTGGCTCAGCTACCGGTTGATCCGCGCTTAGGCCGGATGATTGTTGAAGCTAAAAAATATGGTTGTGTGAAAGAGCTGATGATTGTTACCGCCGCTTTATCTATTCAAGATCCACGTGAAAGACCACTCGATAAGCAGCAAGCTTCCGATGAAAAGCATCGTCGGTTTAGTGATAAAGATTCTGATTTTATGAGCTTGATTAATTTATGGCGTTATCTGCAAACGCAGCAAGCAGAGCTCTCGAGTAACCAATTTCGAAAACTGTGTAAGCAAGAGTATCTTAACTATTTGCGGGTCAGAGAGTGGCAGGATATCTATACTCAGCTGCGTCAAACGGTGAAAGAGCTTAAGTTTGCGATTAATAGTCAGGAGGGGGATTACACGTCGATTCATCTGGCTCTTCTCAGTGGCTTACTTTCCCATGTTGGGATGAAAGAGGTTGATAAACATGAGTTTATTGGTGCGCGCAATATCAAATTTTCGATCTTTCCCAACTCAGGGATCTTTAAAAAACCACCGAAATGGTGTTTAGTGGCTGAATTAGTTGAAACAACCCGCTTATGGGGACGGATTGCGGCTAAAATTGAACCGGAATGGATAGAGCCGCTCGCGCAGCACTTAATAAAACGCAGTTATAGTGAACCGCACTGGTCGAAAGCGCAAGGGACCACTATGGCCAATGAGAAGGTCACCTTGTTTGGCTTACCGATTGTCAATCAAAGACAGGTCAATTATAGTCAAATCGATCCAGTATTAAGTCGTGAGCTGTTTATCCGGCATGCGCTGGTTGAGGGCGACTGGCAGACCAAACATGCTTTTTATAAAAAGAATCTCAGTTTGATTCATGATGTGGAGACCTTAGAACATAAATCACGACGTAAAGATATATTAGTCGATGATCATACGCTGTATGCTTTTTATGATGAGCGTCTTCCAGCGAATATTGTTTCCTCTAGACATTTTGATACCTGGTGGAACAGTCTAAAGTCACAGCAGCCAGATTTGCTTAACTTTGAAAAAATTATGTTGATCAATGAGTCGGCCAATCAAATTAGCCGTCTGGATTATCCTGATTATTGGCAACAAGGCAATTTAAAACTACCACTATCCTATCAATTTGAACCGGGTAGCCAGGCGGATGGTGTTACGGTGCAGGTACCTTTAGCGGTATTAAACCAGTTGAGTGAACAGGGCTTTGAGTGGCAGATACCGGGCTTACGCAAAGATCTAATTATCGCGTTGATTAAATCGTTACCCAAGCCGATCCGTCGTAACTTTGTTCCCGCTCCTGATTATGCACAGGCCTTTCTGGAAAGAGTTACCGCTCTCAGCTTACCGCTACTGGAAGCCTTAGAAAAAGAGTTTCGGCGTATGAGTGGTCTGACGATTGACCGAGAGAGCTGGCAGTGGACGCAAGTGCCTGATTACTTAAAAATCACCTTCCGGGTGATTGATTTGCAGGGAAAAATCTTAGCTGAAAGCAAAGATCTCACGCATTTGAAGCAGTCCTTAAAACAGCAGGTTCAGCAAACTTTATCCAGTGTCGTGCAGGATGAAAAACTGGCGCAACGTGATTTAGTTGACTGGCATTTTGGCACTTTACCGACGGTGTTTCAAGATAAAAAAGGTCAATATACGGTCAAAGCTTATCCTGCTTTAGTGGATAATCAACAATCCGTCAGTATCAAACTTGTTGATACTATAGAGGAGCAGCAGCGTCTGACCTTAGTGGGAATACGTCGTTTATTGCTGTTAAACAGTCCTTCGCCAATTAAGTATTTACATGAAAAACTACCCAATAAATCAAAACTGGGCCTCTATTTTAATCCCTTTGGTAACATTCCTGAACTGATTGATGACTGTATTGCTTGTGCGATTGATCATCTGATCATTGAACAGGGCGGTCTGGTCTGGAATCAGCAGGACTTTGCACGTTTACTCGATTTTGTTAAAGCCAATCTCAATCCGCTGGTGGTTGAGATTGCCCAGCAAGTCGAAAAAATATTAACGCTAAACTTCAATATTAACAAGAAGCTAAAAGGTCGAATAGACTTATCGTTAGCCTTTGCCTTATCGGATATCAAGGCGCAGCTCAGTCATTTAGTCTATAAAGGGTTTGTCACCAAAGTGGGCTATAGCCGATTGGGCGATATCTACCGTTATCTGCAGGCGATTGAAAAACGGTTAGATAAGCTGGCAATTGATCCCAATAAGGATAGGGCGCATATACATAAAATTGAGCAAGTTCAACAAGCTTATCAGCAATTTATGGTGAAACTACCTGACGAAAAACGTCAATTAAAAGAGGTCAATGATATCGGCTGGATGATTGAAGAGTTGCGGGTAAATCTTTTTGCTCAGCAGCTAGGCACCCCTTATCCGATTTCAGATAAACGTATTGTTCAACAAATCGATAATCTGACCAAAATACTCGAAGCACAATAATAAAAAAAGGCGTGACAACACGCCTTTTTCTTTTCGACTAATCTGGTCAATCAATTATTTAAACAGATCGACATAGACGGTTCGCATTGAACCTTTCGTTGCCTGTGCGATACGGGTTATATGGTAATATTTCGCCCCTTTATCAACGGCACGCTGTGCGGCTTGCCGTGTGATTTCACGATCAGAGTTAAAGTTACCTCTGAACTTAATCGAATCAAATGGCACCATTTTGGCTGCAGTAGCATTATTTAACTCATCAATCTTACGGCCATCTGATACAGTGACGCTGTAACGAGAACTACTTGGTGCGGGTACCACTGCAGTTGTTTGTGGTGCCGCTGGCCTTACTACTGCCGGAGCATCTGCTGATGCGACCACTTGACCAGAGTTGGTCTCAGAGGTTGGTTCAACGCCAGCAGTCGTTATTGTTGCAGAAGTCGATAGTGCAGTATTATTTTGAGCAAATTTTTCAGTATACGCCTCTTCATTAAAGGCTGAAGAGGAGTAATAACCCGGTTTTTCAACTTGTAGTGCCGCTGCGCCGCCTTGTGCTAAGGCCTGACGGCCGGCTTCGGAATCATAAGGGATAGCGTCTTCCGGTTGAATCTGACGTACCGCGGCATCTTTTTTGAACAAGTAAGCGGTTATCTCGGTATTACTACCTTTGACTTCAATTTGTCTATCAATATAAAAAGCATAAGCGCCTTTCTCTGCCGCGGCTTTAGCCACGGAGGTATCCACAGCACGTTGATTGAGATAAGAGCCTCTTAATTTAAGAATATCAAACGGTTCAAAACCAATGGCCACTTTTTTGGGATAGACATAAACGCCTTCAAATTGTTCGAAGCTGCTCACACTATCTTCACTCGGTTTTTCTGGCGCATCCGCTTTATATAAGTCCGCATAAACGATGCTCAGCATCTCATTACTGGAGTGTGAATTCATACTTTTAATATAAAAGCCAGTCGCACCTTGTTTATCAGCTAAGCGACTAATATCACGCGCAGCTTGTGCGAAACTATAATAGTGACCTTGAATCGAAATCTCTTTAAAAGGCTGCAGTTGATTTGCCTGCTGCTGGGTAAGTTCTGTTGCAGCGAATAGGGGAGCTGAAGATAAAATTGAGAGTAAACCTACAGTAATCATTGTTTTTTTTAGACTGACCATATCAAATTAACCTTATTATAAGCGAGCCAATCATCAAAAATGACTCTATTTAACGACATTCAACAAATTATATTACTCTAATTCACCGGAAAACTTAATCAGTTCAGGTAGATTTTTTATTAAAATATGTTTACCTTTTACCGCTAAGATATTGAGTTGTTGTAAACGCGTGAAAATGCGACTAATCGTTTCGATCGTCAAGCCTAAATAATTGGCAATATCACTGCGACAAACCGATAACTTGATATTCAATGAGACATGGCCACGCAGTGCATAACGCGTGTAAAGCAAATAGATGAAGCTGGCTAAACGCTCTTCGGCATTTTTTTGTGATAGCATTAAAATCAATTTTTGCTGATTGAGAATCTCTTGACTCATCAGATTAACCATGACATCTCTGACTTGCCCACAATTTGCCATTAAAGACATAAACTCTTCATGCCTGACTTCACACACTGAGGTTTTGGTTAAAGCCTGAATACTGTTGTAGTGCTTTTTCGAACTGATTGCCTCAAAGCCGAGGATGTCGCCCGGGAGATAAAAACCAGTAATTTGCTCAGCACCAGAGCTAGTGACCGCGTAACTTTTCAAACACCCCGAGTGGATAACAAGCAGGTTATTCAACGGTTCGCCAGCTTGCGCAATGATATCATTTTTTTCAAATAGGCGTTTTCGATTCAGAATGGCACAACTATAGTCGTCTTTAAATATAGAGAGGCAGATTGATCCTATACTACATAATTCACAAGGGACAGAGTAACTCGGTGTATAAATGTTTTGCATACAAATCCAATATCATTATTTAATAAAGATTATATTAAACATAAGTTCGAATAAGGATCGATATACATCGACCAGTTAAAAGCCTACGCAGTTTATTTTTGTCAGTAACACAAATCAAGCAATAAAAATTATTTTTTCAATCGACGAATTAATCTTAACGATAAACAGGCAAAGGGCAGCATTGGTTAAGTAAGTATTTACTAAAAGCAGAGATAACACCAACGCAATAATTTAATTACAGATATTATTTAACATAATATACATTATGCGAACTGGTATGCATAATTAAGGCTAAATTCGGGACCTTCAAATTATAATGCGTGTAAATGAAAAAAATCCGTTATTTTCAATCGTCAATAAAGCTCAACACCTGAACTATTGTCTGTTTAACTGACTATTTCTGGTTGTTTTTCAGTAAAATTGTATCCTTAGTATACAAATAGCCAATCAGAATCGTTAAAAAAAATAAAAAGTTAACCAGACTTAATCTGGATATATTTTATTTCTTCCTATAAATTATCGCAGCTAAAAGCCAGTGTATTGCGGTGTTCATGAATTACCGACTTTTATCTCCCTGATGATATTCTGGGTTTTGAGGCAATCATCAGCGCCTAAATACACTTTTCAGAAAAGGCTCAATCATTCGTGTTCATCATGTAAAATGGCTATATCACTTGATGTTAAATGACTCGTTATACTGACTTGTTATAGAAAAATAATCAATTTTGTTAAGCGAAGATTTTGATTCAAACCAAATTACTGATCAACTTTATTTGTTATCTGATTGCCCTTTTCATTATGTTAACGTTATCATTAATAACAACTTTGGCACGAAATTCCCCCTTTAGATGAATAAAATATCTTTATTTTGTCGATGGATAATACTATAATGCAGCCAATTAAACTTTGTAATAACAATAGTTCAGGTTGGTTGCGTTGACTAAAAACATCATGCCCGTTTTAGCTAAGATCACGACAAAGGCGGCAAGCGTCTTTTTAGGCGTATTGTCAACAAAACTCACCCTACTTACTTATAACCAATGCCTAATCGCATTGGTTTTTTGCTTTTTATATCAGGTTTATTTTTTAACTTTAAATCCATTAACTTATTAAAGTAGATATCATTATGAAAAAGACTAAAATTGTTTGTACCATTGGTCCAAAAACTGAATCGAAAGAAGTATTAGCCAAATTACTTGAAGCAGGCATGAATGTCATGCGTTTGAACTTCTCTCATGGCGATTATGCCGAGCATGGCCAACGTATTAAAAACCTTCGCGAAGTGATGCAAGAAACGGGCAGAAAAGCGGCCATTTTACTCGATACCAAAGGCCCTGAAATCCGTACTATCAAATTAGAAGGTGGTAATGACGTTGCGCTTGTTGCTGGTCAAACCTTTACTTTTACAACCGATACCTCTGTTGTCGGTAATCACGATCGCGTCGCAGTAACTTATGCTGGTTTTGCGAAAGATCTTAAACCGGGTAATCGCGTACTAGTCGATGATGGCTTAATTGCCATGGAAGTCAAAGAGGTTAAAGAACATGAAGTGGTTTGTACCGTATTAAACAACGGTGATCTTGGTGAGAATAAAGGTATCAACTTACCTGGCGTATCAATTCAGTTACCTGCTTTAGCCGAAAAAGATAAACAAGATCTGATCTTTGGATGTGAACAAGGCCTTGATTTTATTGCGGCATCATTTATTCGCAAGCGTTCTGATGTTGAACAAATTCGTGCTCACTTAAAAGCACATGGCGGTGAAAACATTCAAATTATCTCTAAAATCGAAAATCAGGAAGGTTTAGATAACTTCGATGAAATTTTAGAAGCATCAGACGGTATCATGGTTGCTCGTGGCGATCTTGGTGTTGAAATCCCGGTTGAAGAAGTTATTTTTGCCCAAAAAATGATGATCAAAAAATGTAATCGTGTTTCAAAACCCGTCATTACGGCAACACAGATGCTTGATTCCATGATCAAAAATCCACGCCCTACTCGTGCTGAAGCCGGTGACGTTGCCAATGCGATTTTAGATGGTACGGATGCGGTAATGTTATCAGGCGAAAGTGCTAAAGGTAAATATCCGTTAGAAGCCGTTACCGTGATGGCAACTATCTGTAAACGTACTGATGTGGTTTTACCCGCTTCATTAGATTTGCATACTTTCGAGAAATTGCGTATTACCGCTGCGGTTTGTTGTGGCGCAGTAGAAATTTCTGAGCGTTTGAATGCAAAATTAATCATCGTTGCAACGCGCAGCGGTAAATCAGCGCGTGAAGTTCGTCGTTACTTCCCAACCGCTAAAGTGATCGCTTTAACCTCGAATCCAAAAACAGCGAATCAGTTAATCTTAACTAAAGGCGTTGAACCTTGCCTGATTGGTGAAATTCAATCAACTGATGATTTCTACCGTTTAGGTAAAGAGTTTGCGTTAGAGAAAGGTTTAGCGGAAACTGGTGATATCGTTGTGATGGTTTCTGGTGCATTAGTCCCAAGCGGCACAACTAACACCACCTCAGTTCACCGTTTATAATTATTTTATTATTTACCGGACAAAAACCAGCAGATTCTGCTGGTTTTTTTATTTAAAGATCAGATAAATTCGGTATACTGATGGTCTTATAAATAATAATAGACAAGGTGAATAAAACAATGAATACCGATAATATTTACCTGAGAAAGGAATTAAGCTGGCTCGCTTTTAATGAGCGAGTCTTACAAGAAGCAGCTGATAAACTTAATCCGCTGATCGAAAGAGTCCGTTTTTTGGGTATTTACGCAAGTAATTTAGATGAGTTTTACAAAGTTCAGTTCGCCAATCTGAAAAGGACGGTGATCATTGAACAAGAACAACGCAATGCCAGTGGCGCAAGTTCGACAAACTCGAGCCAGCTGCTTAAGCAGGTACATCAAAAAGTATTACAAGCCGAACTCCAGTTTGATTCGTTATATAACGAATTGCTGTTAGAGATGGCGCGAAATCAGATTTTTTTAGTCAATGAAAGGCAGCTGACCTCTTATCAGGAGCAGTGGATTAAGCAGTACTTCAAAAAAAATCTTCGTCAATATATCACCCCTATTCTATTAGATAGTTATACCGATCTGATCCAGTTCTTAAAAGATGACCATACTTATCTGGCGGTTGAAATTATCAATAATAATGACACTAAATATGCCTTACTGGAAGTGCCGACCGATAAAGTGTCTCGTTTTGTCTTACTACCTTCAGAGGTCTCAACTAAGAATAAGTCGATAATCTTTTTAGATAACATTTTGCGATACTGTTTAAGCGATATTTTTAAAGTCTTTTTTGATACGACCAATTTAAATGCCTACTCGATCAAAATTACCCGAGACTCGGAGTATGATATCACTTACGAACTCGATGCCAGTATGTTAGATGTCATGTCGTTGGGCTTAAAACAGCGCCTAACCGCTGTGCCGGTGAGATTTTTGTATCAAAAAGATATGCCACGTGAATTAAAAGCCTTACTGATGTCAAAACTGATGATTTCAGAACGTGATGCGGTATCCGGAGGTCGTTATCCGAATTTTAAAGATCTGATGTACTTTCCCTGTATTGGCCGCAGTAATTTAATTAATAAATCACTGCCCAGCTTAACTTATCAAGGGTTTAAGAGTTATCGTAATGCATTTGATGCAATTCGCGAAAAAGATATCTTACTCTACTATCCATATTACTCTTTTGAGCATGTTTTAGAGATCATGCGTCAGGCCTCTTTCGATCCTAACGTCACGACAATCAGAATTAATATCTATCGCGTAGCAAAAGATTCTCGCATCATTAACTCGATGATTAATGCCGCTAATAATGGTAAAAAAGTCACGGTGGTCGTTGAATTACAAGCTCGTTTCGATGAAGAGGCCAATATTCATTGGGCCAAACGATTGACTGAGTCTGGTGTTAAAGTGATCTTCTCACCACCGCGCCTAAAAATTCATGCTAAGCTCTTTTTGATTGATCGTCTCGAAAATGATCAGATTGTACGCTACGCCCATATTGGCTCAGGTAACTTTAATGAAAAAACCGCCCGTGTTTATACTGACTTTTCACTGTTAACCGCCGATAAGAAAATTACCGATGAAGTCAGACGCGTATTTAGCTTTATCGAAGAGCCATATAAACCAGTCAGCTTTAATTATCTGTTGGTTTCTCCGCAAAATACCCGCAATAAACTCTATCAGTTTATTCAGCAAGAGATCGACAATGCCAATTTAGGCTTAAAAGCGGCGATTAATCTTAAACTAAATAATCTCACCGATGAGGAGCTGATCAATAAACTCTATGAAGCCTCCTGCTCCGGCGTGAAAATCAGATTGATCATTCGCGGTATCTGCACCTTGATTCCCAATATGCCCGGTATGAGTGATAATATTTATGTGACCAGTATCGTTGATCGCTTTTTAGAACATGCGCGCGTTTATATGTTTGAAAATATGGGACAGCAAGATACTTATATCTCATCGGCCGATTGGATGCCGAGAAATATCAATAATCGTATCGAAGTTGGCGTTAAAATTCTCGATCCACAGATTAAAAAAACCATCCGTGATATTTTTAATATTCAGACCAGCGATAATGTCAAAGCACGTATTATTGATAAAGAATTAAATAACAACTATGTGCAGCGTAGCAATCGTAAAAAAGTGCGATCACAGAGCGCGATCTATGATTATTTAAAACAGCTTGAACATTTATAATTTCGTCGTAACAGGAAAAGACTCATGACGCTTTCGAGTAATCAAAGCCCAACCTCATTTAATGAATATGCCATTATCGATATGGGCTCAAATAGCTTCCATCTTATTGTGGCCCGAGAAGTCAATCAAACCTTACAAATCATTTATGAATTAAAACATCATGTTCGCTTAGCAACGGGATTGGGACGAGATAATCAACTCGATAAAGCTAGTATTGAAAGAGCAATTCAGTGTTTAGCCCTGTTCTCCGAACGCATCAAACATTTCCCCAAGAAAAATGTTCGTATCGTGGCGACTTATGCCATGCGTCGCGCCAAAAATTATCGTGAACTGCTCAATCAAGCCGCCAGTATATTGCCCTATCCGATTGAGATTATCTCCGGTAAAGAGGAAGCGCGTCTTATCTATTTAGGGGTAACACACAACATCGCCAGAAAAGAGACTAAACTGGTGATCGATATTGGCGGCGGTTCAACTGAAATTGCGATAGGAAAAGGTTTTGAAACCCAATTTGTGGATAGTCGACCGATGGGTTGCGTGACCTATACCGAACGTTTTTTCCCGCATGGTGAGATCCGTGAGTCAGTTTTTCGTCTGGCTCAGTTAACTGCGGCACAAGAGTTAGAAAAACTGACGCCAACGGTCAACTCGTTATCAGCCGACATTGCTTTTGGCACTTCTGGAACGATAAAAGCGGTTCATCAGCTGCTGATCGAAATGGGTGAACTCGATGGCATTATTACTCCGCAAAGATTAAAACTGCTGACGAAAAAAATTCTCAGCTACAAATCGATTCACGATTTTGATTTCAACGCTATTTCGCAGCAACGTAAAGCGCTGATTGTGGCCGGTCTGGCAATTTTAAATGCTCTATTTAATACGCTAGCCATTAGTGAGATACACTATAGTGGTTATGCCTTACGGGAAGGTGTGCTTTATGAGATGCTGGAACATTTTCGTTTCCGCGATGTCCGTCAGCATACGGCAATTTCGTTATCAGAGCAGTACCATGTCGATAAAATTCATGCCCGAAAAGTCCTCAAAATGACCCAGCATTTTTTTAAGCAGTGGCAAGCACAAGCCGCCACTATCGATGAAACAATCGAACCGATACTATATTGGGCGGCGATGTTACATGAGGTCGGTTTAACAATTAACTACTCGGCTATCCATAAGCATTCAGCTTATATTTTGATGAATAGTAATTTACCTGGTTTTAACCAGGAACAGCAACTGTTGTTAGCTACGTTAGTCAGAAATCATCGAAAATCAGTGAAGCATGAGAATATCCCCGATTTCAATCTGTTTAATCGTGAACAGGTCATGACCGCTATTCAATTACTCAGGCTCGCGGTGCTGATTAATAATCAGCGGCAATTAGATTTACCTTTAGACGCCTTTACTATCCACGTTGATAAAGATAAACTAAAACAGTCAGCTTTAGTGATAAGCCAACAAGTCGCAGAAACTAATCAGCTGATCGCTTTAGATTTAAAACAAGAACAGCTTTTTTGGGGGCAAATGGATGATTGGCAACTCTCAGTGGTCATCGGTGATGAGTCGCCTTCTTGATATTAAGGTCGTTATACATGGTGAATAAATCAATATTCTCATATAATCTTCGTCAATTACGATCACAAGCAAAAATGATTTCAACCGATACCCTTGTTGAATTCTCAAAAAAATTGCAAGTGTTACTCGAAAAACGATATGAAGATGAAAGAAAAGCAATACAAGCCATTATAGAACATAATAAAAAAGTCGAAGAATATATTTCGATGTTAAATGCAGATGGGATTGAACCAACTGATCTGGTCAAAAGATTTGCCGGTGTGACGCCTTTTCGAAAACAGCGAAAAACCCGCGCCAAACGAGCAGCTAAATATCGCTATATGGATGAAAATAATCAGCATAAGACCTGGACAGGCCAAGGTCGAATGCCCAAACCGATAAAAATCGCGATTGACCAACAGCATCGCTCGCTCGATGATTTTTTAATCTAAAATATGCCGTTTTATCGCGTCAAGATCTTCCTGGTCAGTTAAGATCTTGACGATAATCATTAAGTATAACTAACTACGGCGCTTACTGGCACGTTTGACATCGGTTGATTTGACGGCTCTGGCGTGCTGCTTAGGATTCTTAACCACTTTAACTTTACTCTTCTCTTCTTGAGATAACTGGACTAAGCCAAGCAGATAATTGACTGAAGTCAAATCGAGTTCTATCCAGCCGCCCCTCGGCAGATTTTTCGGTAGCAAAATATTGCCATAGCGGATACGAATAAGACGACTCACCTGAACATCTATCGCTTCCCACATACGGCGAACTTCGCGGTTACGACCTTCGGTTAACACCACATTAAACCACTGATTAATCCCTTCACCGCCCTGCGCTTTAATGGATTTGAAAGCGGCCCAGCCATCTTCTAACTGAACCCCATTTTGTAATTCAAATAGCTGGGCATCACTGACTTGACCAAATACCCGGACTGAATATTCACGTTCAATCTCATGTCTTGGATGCATTAAACGATTAGCCAGTTCACCATCTGTTGTAAACAGCAGTAGGCCAGAGGTATTAATATCTAAACGGCCAATATTGATCCAACGCGAGTTTTTCAATTTTGGTAAGCGATCGAAAACCGTGGCACGTCCTTCAGGATCATTGCGCGTACAAATTTCACCTTCTGGTTTATAGTAAGCCAGAACCCGACAGATCTCTTTTTCTTTGCTTCTTAATTGAATAACATGACCATCGATTCGAATCTTCGGCTGAAGATTAACATCGATGCGATCGCCTAATTTGGCAATCTTACCATCGACACTCACACGGCCAGCCTCAATCACTGTCTCGAGTTCACGACGTGAACCATGACCTAAATTGGCTAAAACTTTTTGCAACTTTTCGGTATTTACTTTATTCATATATCCTCTCGTTACCTTCACAGGTATCAACTATTTTACGCTAAACTCAATCAATAAGATGATTTAGTCAAATGGCGTGGTATCTCCGCTTCCACGGCGAATGACCACGGGATAATCACCGGTTAAATCAATCACTGATGTCGGTTGCTGTCCAATATAACCGCCATGAATGATGACATCTAATTGATGACCAATACTATCTAAGATCGCTTCAGGATCTGATTGCGCAAATTCATCGCCCGACAAAATCAATGTAGCCGTCATCAACGGTTCATTGAGCGAAGCTAATAAATCCAAGTCAATTTTATTATTCGGTATACGTAGTCCGATCGTTTTCCGCTTTTCATTCATTAAACGGCGAGGCACCTCTTTGGAGGCTTCTAAAATAAAAACATAACAACCAGGTGTATTATTTTTTATCAAACGAAAGGTCGTATTGCTGACATGTGCATATTGAGATAATTCTGATAAATCCCGGCACATTAAGGTTAAATGATGATTTTTATCTAAGTTTCTAATCCGACAAATGGTCTCGAATCCACTTTTATTGTCAAGCAAACAACCTAAAGAGTAACCTGAATCGGTAGGGAAAGCGATAACACCACCACGTTTTAAAATGCCGACAACCTGTTCAAGTAATCTCGGTTGTGGATTATCTGGATGTATATAAAATATCTGACTCATTATAATACCTGCTCTACAACAAACGTTATGACCAGTTATGCCAAATCGGCATCACATTTTCACTTAACGGCATGGTTCGGCCCAGATCTAAGTAACCTTCAATAGCATGAAAATCAGATCCTCGTGAAGCTAAAAAACCATACTCTATGGCATATTTAGCCAGCATGTAAAACTCATCAGCTGACTGCCGACTTTGCGAAACTTCAATCGCATCACCGCCGGCCAATTTAAATTCTGTGAGAAGCTTTTTTAATTTCGTGTTGGTCATATCATATCTGGCCGGATGTGCCAGAACCGCTTGACCGCCAGCAGCATGAATGATCGCAATCGCGGCCTCGATACTTTGCCAACCGGGTGCGATATAAGCTTTCTTACCCTTACCTAAATACTGTTTAAATGCTTTACCGATATCTTTGACCAGGCCGATATCCACTAAATAGCGCGCTAGATGGGCTCTGGAGACAATATCACCCTGCGCGTATTGCAAAGCATGTTCATAAACATTTGCAATGCCGATCTTAGCCAGCTTATCAGATATTTCAATCGCTCTTTGCACTCTAAGCTGGGCTTGGTTATTTAAAAAATTCGTTAATCCATCATGCGTGGTATCAATATTCAAGCCAACAATATGGATATCATAGTTTCGCCAATTGGTCGATATTTCGACACCATTAATCAATGTTAAAGGTAACTGAAAATGACTTATCGCGGCTCGTGCTTCCTCAATACCATTAATACTATCATGATCCGTAATGGCTAAAACATCGACACCATTGGCAACAGCTCGCTGAACAAGTTGCGTAGGACTTAATAAACCATCTGAGGCGGTTGTATGGCTGTGCAGATCATAACATTGCGGATTTTGAAGCATCGATAAAACAACTCTCTTATCATAATAATATTTATTTCAATATTTGTGCTTATGTTTTAGCACACGAACGTGTAATATAACACATAATATTCATTATCAATAATTAGGGACCTTATGAATAACAAAATTACGCTAGCGCAAGCAGAGACCATTGAAGTTATCGAAGAATTACTGGCTGATGGTAGTGATCCTGATGCACTTTATCTCATCGAACATCACCTCTCATCAACTGACTTTGATGCATTAGAGAAATTAGCCATTGATGCTTTTAAACTGGGCTATGAAGCAACCGATCCCGAAGAGTTTCTCGATGATGACGAAAATATGATTCTGACCTGCGACATTGTATCAGAAATTCCACTTGATGCCGATCTCATTAATCAACAGATCGCACAAATTATTGAGTTAGCTGAAAAATACCAGGCAACTTATGATGGTTGGGGAACCTACTTTGAAGGTGACGAAGAAGAAGAAGATTTTGAAGAAGATGAGGTGCTGCACTAATCTGTGATTGTGATGAATTAAACAGAGGCATCTGCTGCAAGTTATTTTATTCGCCATATGTGACAGCGTCACATAAAAAGTTTCAATCACTGCTTGAATGCCGCTTTTATACAAAAAAGGTCTCGTTATTAACTCAAACGGGACCTTTTTTATTAAAGCTAATATTAGTGTGTATCTAAGTGACTAAAACTTTTAATCAGATCATCAATCGCTTTCATTTGTACTAAAAATGGTTCAAGTTTATCTAAAGGTAAAGCCGATGGACCATCACATTTGGCTTCAGCTGGATTAGGATGAGATTCTAAAAACAGTCCAGCAATCCCAACTGCCATACCGGCGCGTGCTAATTCAGCTACTTGTGAACGACGTCCGCCAGATGCTGCGCCCATCGGATCCCGGCATTGTAAAGCGTGTGTCACATCAAAAATCACCGGTGAACCTTGGCTTGCCTGTTTCATCACATTGATGCCAAGCATATCCACAACCAGATTATCATAACCAAAGCAGCTACCACGTTCACAGAGAATAATCTGATCGTTGCCAGCCTCTTTAAATTTTTCAACAATATTACCCATTTGAGCTGGACTGATAAACTGCGGTTTTTTCACATTGATAACCGCGCCCGATTTAGCCATTGCGACCACTAAATCGGTCTGTCTGGCTAAAAAGGCTGGCAACTGAATCACATCGACCACTTCAGCTGCAGGTTTAACCTGCTCTTCGGTATGCACATCCGTAATAATTTTGACCCCAAAGATATTTTTCAACTCTTGAAAAATCTTTAATCCCTCTTCCAGACCAGGACCACGATAAGAGTGTACAGAAGAACGATTAGCTTTATCAAAAGAGGCTTTAAATACATAAGGAATGGCTAATTTGTCTGTTACTTTGACATACTGTTCACAAGCTCGCATCGCTAAGTCGCGAGATTCAAGCACATTAATGCCAGCAAACAGGACAAATGGTAAGTCATTTGCTACTTGAATATCACCTATTTTAACCACTTTTTGTTTCATAAAGCTCACCGCCTTTGTTGATTTGTTGTTCGGTATTATTGATTCATATTGATTGATAATGGATTAATCTTGACTAGGGTTTAAACCAACGACCTAATGTCACCCTATCATTACCACTATAATCGGTATAAGTATTGACCAGCTGGAACCCCTGCTGTTTAAAAATCGTTCTGACCGCTTCACCTTGTTGCCAGCCATGTTCAATAATCAGCCAGCCGTACTGTTTAAGATGCTTGGGGGCTTGTTGAATAATCTGCTTGATATCTGAAAGACCATTATCGGCAGCAATCAGGGCACTTAACGGCTCAAATCTGACATCACCCATGGATAAATGAGGATCGGCTGGATCAATATAAGGCGGATTGCTGACAATCATGGTAAAGGTTCTATTTTTAACTGGTTTAAACCAGTCACCTTGTAGAAAATAGATATTTTCAATACTAAAGCGACTGGCATTGGATTGAGCCAGTTTAACCGCATCAACATTATAATCAATGGCGGTAAGTAAACAGTCTGGCCGCTCAGTGGCTAAAGCGATAGCGATAGCCCCCGTGCCGGTACCCAAATCGAGAATTTCACAAGGCTCTTTCGGTAAATGATCTAACGCCAGTTCGACCAGTTTTTCAGTATCTGGCCGAGGAATTAAGGTCGAAAAACCCACATCTAACGGTAAAGACCAGAACTCTTTTACCCCGGTAATATAAGCGATAGGTTCGCCATTTTTACGGCGTTCTAAACACGCATTCAAACGAATGACTTCTTCATCGGTCAACACGGTTTCACTAAATGCCATTAAAAAAGTTCGTGTTTTCTGCGTAATAAACCCGAGAATAATTTCAGCATCCCGCTTGGGACTGTCGTGTCCTTTTAGGTATAACGTCGCCGCTTTAAGCCATTCTAAATAGGTCATTCATCTTGTTCCGATAAAGCGGCAAGTTGATCAGCTTGATACTCTTGAATGATTGGATCAATTAACATCTCTAATTTACCTTCCATCACTTCATCAAGACGATATATAGTCAGATTGATACGATGATCAGTGACTCGACCCTGCGGATAGTTATACGTACGAATACGATCGGAACGATCGCCTGAACCTAATAAATTACGACGCTCAGAAGCTTCTTGTTGTTGACGTTTTTGTTTCTCCGCATCCTGAATACGCGCAGCTAGCACCGACATGGCTTTCGCTTTGTTTTTATGTTGTGAACGTTCGTCCTGACACTCAACCACAATGCCAGTTGGAATATGCGTAATTCGAATCGCTGAATCGGTTGTATTAACATGCTGACCACCCGCGCCCGAAGAGCGGAATGTATCGATACGTAAATCAGCAGGATTAATCTCCGGCAATTCAGCTTCCGGAATTTCAGGTAGTATAGCTATCGTACACGCGGAAGTATGGATACGTCCTTGTGACTCAGTATCGGGAACACGCTGCACACGATGTCCACCAGATTCAAATTTCAAATGGCCATAAGCACCCTCGCCAGATACCAATATAATGATCTCTTTATAACCACCGTGTTCACCATCACTGGCACTGATCACCTCAACTCGCCAGCGTTTACCTTCCGCATAACGAGAGTACATACGAAATAAGTCACCGGCAAAAATGGCCGCCTCATCCCCGCCGGTTCCGGCTCTAATTTCCAGAAAACAGTTACGATCATCATTAGGATCTTTTGGTAAGAGCAACAACTGTAAGTTATTGGCTAATTCAAGTTCAGCTGATTTAGCTTGTTCAAGCTCTTCCTGCGCCATTTCGCTCATCTCAGGGTCGGCCAGCATCATCTGCGCAGTTTCAATATCTTCTTGAGTCTGTTTCCAGTCACTAAAACATTTTACGACATCGGTTAATTGTGCATACTCTTTTGAAAGCGCACGAAAACGATTTTGATCGGAAATAATACTGGGATCAGATAACAGCGCTTGAACCTCTTCATAACGCTCTTTTAATGTTTCTAATTTTACTATAATAGATGGTTTCATGTAATATTTTGCCTAAACTCTAATCTGTTGAATGGTCTTAAAAAACATTTGCGTACGATGATAAATACTAAGGCGCTTTAAGTCCAAGACTCTCACTCAAAATTTTTAAATAATCATTATCATTGGTCGCAGCAGTCAGCAATGATTGTGTTGGCGCATGAAGCAAACGATTAGTAAGACGATGCGTCAATAACGTAATCACCTGATCAACCTCAGCACCATGCTTAATTGCACTGATCGCTTTAACGACTAAGTCGTTTTTGATCACTTCCGCTTGTTGACGATAAATTTTAATCAGATCAACCGCCAAGCGCGAACGTAACCAATCCATAAATAAAGCGGCTTCAGCCTGAATGATATGCTCAGCCTCATTTGCAGCGATCAAACGCTGCTCTAAATTCGCATTCACAATACCGTGTAAATCGTCAATGGTATAAGTCGATACATTCGCCAAATCAGCTACTTCAGCTTCAACATCACGCGGCACCGCCAGATCAATAAATAACATCGCTTTCTGGTTGCGTGCAGCAAGGCTTCTCTCAACTAACCCTTTACCAATAATGGGTAATGGGCTAGCGGTTGAACTAATAATGATATCAGCTTCTTTTAAACGCTTCGCAATATCAGGTAACGCGATGATCTCTGCGTTGATATTCATGGCTAATTTAAGCGCTTTTTCTCTGGTTCGGTTAGCAACCAATATTTTGCCAAAATGGTGCTGTTTTAAATAGCGAGAAATCAGTTCAATCGTCTCGCCGGCACCCACCAGCAAAACTGTCAAATCTTCAGACTGAGTGAATAACTCTCGCGTCACTAAACAAGCGGCATAAGCCACCGATGCGGTATTTGAACCAATTTGCGTTTCTGTACGGACTCGTTTTGCCACATGAAACACGCGTTGAAAAAGCTTATCTAATGTCGTGTAAATCGTCTGCTGCTGGTATGCCTGATGGTAAGCCTGTTTTACCTGCCCCAAAATTTGCGGTTCGCCAATCACCAGCGAATCAATCCCGCAAGCCACACGCATCAGGTGAACCACCGCTTCATCGTTAGCGTACCAATACAGCGAATGACGAAAGTCATCAAACCGAATATCATGAAAAAGACACAACCATTTTTCAACAGCGGATTTGACATGATGTAAATCAGAGTGTTGTTCCAGACTTAAATAGAGCTCGGTTCGATTACATGTCGACAATATCACACATCCAGTAATTAATGGATGCTGATGTAAACTGTATAAGGCACTTTCCATTTTATCGGGTGGAAAGGCCATTTTTTCACGTAATGCGAGTGGCGCGGTTTTATGATTCACGCCCAAAATAGCTATCGACATAAATTTATTTTACACAGACATTAGATTTTTATTATAAAAGTATCCATTTCAAGACAAACCAATGAAATGAAAGTCACCGCGTGGTATTTTAACCGATGCTCAACTAAAACTCGTTGAGTTCGATAGTTATCTACACATTTTTTTAGTATAGCATATTTTTATATTCACTTATCAATTCTATTGCTTTTCGAGTATAATTACTCAGTAAATAAGTGTTCTTAATATGTGGATGATTATGCAACAGATGAATATAGCGAAGCTAAAATTAAAGTCGATGATATGCGTGGCGATGACCGTGAGTTTGATGGCCTGTACAAGCAAGATACCAGAACCGGTTATTACACCTGTAGTTGAAGAGAAACAACAACCTATTATAACGCCAGAACATTTATGGCAACAGCATCAACGAGCACTCAGTAAAATTGTCAGTTTTAAAGCCAACGGTAGTCTGGCCTATTTTTCGAATAAAACCAAACATTATGCACGCTTCTTCTTCAATCAGATCTCGTCAACGCATTATCAATTAAAATTAACCACACCAGTTGGCGGCACCGTGATGGAACTAATGGTTAAACCCAATTTTGTCGAGTTGACCGATCGCAATGGTGAGAAATATCAAGGTACCGATGTCGAAGACCTACTGCTTGAGTTAACCAACATGAATATTCCACTGAAATCGATCCATAACTGGCTGTTAGGTTTATCGAATAATCCTGTACAAGATAAAATTAATCAAGATGGTTACTTAAAAGAGGCTGAATTTAGTCAAAATAGTGAAATGTGGCAATTAAATATTCAGTCTTATAACACTAAAGAAGCGATTGCGCTGCCAGCTCAGTTACAACTTACCCATAAAGATGATGTGATTAGACTTAGAATCAATAACTGGGTGCTGGAATGATTTGTTGGCCTGCTCCTGCAAAATTAAATTTATTTCTCTACATCACCGGACAAAGACCTGCAGATGGCTACCATAATCTACAAACGCTATTTCAGTTTTTAGATTATGGCGATAGTTTAACTTTTCAGTTACGTCAAGATGATAGGATTAAGCTGGTTAATTCTATCTCTAATGTGCCGGATGAATCGAATTTAATCATGATTGCTGCAAAATTATTACGCACTGTTGCGCTGCAATCAGGCATACCGCGCGATCAGATGTTAGGCGTGGATATTGGTATCGATAAGACATTACCGATGGGCGGCGGCTTAGGTGGTGCCTCTTCAGATGCAGCTACTGTTTTAGTCGCACTAAACCAGCTTTGGCAGCTCAAGTTATCAACCGAACAGTTAATAGAAATTAGCCGTCAGATTGGGGCTGATGTACCGATTTTTATCTACGGCCATAGTGCATTTGCACAAGGTATTGGCGATCAACTTGAGTCGATTGAACTGCCCGAAAATTATTTTTTAGTTGTTCAGCCAGGTATTGAAATTTCTACGGCAAAAATTTTTAATCATCCCGCACTTATACGTGATACACCAGTAAGGGATTTAACCACATTATTAAATTCAGCTTTCAGCAATGATTGTGAACCCCTAGTCAGATATCTTTATCCTGAAGTCGATTCAGTGATTAAAAGGATGTCAGCTTTCGCACCAACAAGATTGACCGGCACTGGTGCCTGTGTTTTTGCTGAATTTCAGGATGAAACTTCTGCTTTAGCGGCCAAAACAGCCTTAAATTTACCCAATGCCTTCGTTGCTAAAGGGATCAATCGCTCACCGGTTTATACTAATCTTATTAGATAAAAAACGTTCACCTTATTGGGTGAACGTTGCCTCAATAATCAAAGTGATTTAATCGATGTTTTTGGTATATAAATACATATTGCTGTTGGTTGGGAAATAGAAAGAACTAATTTCGCGATAAGAGATATTTTTAGTCGCATCAAACGAGCCACTCACTTGATTTTTGACTAAACTACTAAATAGTGTCAGCATCTGGAATTTATCTAATAAATCAGTTTTTAAATTAACATAAGAGGGTTTTTCCAGATAATATCCCTCATTGTACGGTAAGCGAAGATAATCCTCGTCATATTTCACCATGATGTATACCGTGCGACTATTTAAGTCCATCACCACTTTTTTAACCAATAGTTCAGCACCATGTAGAATAGCGACTTTCTGCCCATTATCATCATAAAGATAGAGATAACCAATTGGCGCTTTAGCATAAATATTTTTATCAATATACTGTTCTAAATTAGCCCTGATATTGCTTAATCTCATCTCAGTACTTATAAAATAGACACCCGATTTTTCTATTTGGTCGAGTTGATAAGGTGCATCTCGTTTCACATAGATATAGACGACCTGACAATTGCTTAAAATCGCTTTGCGAAAAGCGGCATTATTATTAAAAATAATATCACTGGTTAAGCGGCCATGACGATTGACATTCGCTTCATAGGAGAGTCTTGGACTATCCAAATTCGCTTCTTCATAAAAGTGGAAATAGCCATATCGACTTTGGTCATATTGGCTTAAAGGACCCAGAACAAATTCACTCCCGGTTAATTTGTCATACTCGCAACGCTCAGTTTCGGGATTAGAGATTAAATTATTAAGATTATGAGAAAGCCGGTTAGGCATGCAGCCAACCAATACAATTGATAACAGAATCAACCATACAACTTTTCTCATACATTCCCCAATAATTGAAAATTCAGTCAATCAATCAACTCATTCTCTCTTTAGAAAAGTTTATCCAGACATTAATTTAAAAATCATTATTACTAGCTTAATGTCTATTTTTATCATGTTTCTATATTATGCCTTTAAATAAATAAGTGTAGTCTATTTAATGGTATTATAACGATAGCTCTAACTAATCAATCTTTATCAAGTTATTTATTTCATGAGATTATAACATCATGAATTCATTATAAATTACCAAAACCCATTTGTTTTTTTGATTTATATTAAAATAATGTTAAGAAATTAAAAATCATGAAACTTAATCGTAAAGATAACATAATTTTAAGGATTCTAAAATAGAAACACCAAAATATCTTGATAATTAATTACTCACAAAGTGGTTAAAAAGTAATAGCGACAATGTAATCAATCACTTAGCGCTCGAGTTAACACCGTAATTCACGGATATTGGTGCAATAAACTGGCAGTAGTCTGGCTAATAACAAGCTGCTATACTGACATTTATTGAATTTTGAGCTTATTTAGATTAACGATATGGCGACGAAACCTTCTTCTATGTTTACTTTTTACTTTCATGACTATGAAACCTTTGGCATCAGTCCTGCTTATGACAGACCATCGCAGTTCGCCGGCATCAGAACAGATAAAGATCTGAATATTATCGAAGATCCTCTGGTTATTTATTGTAAACCTGCCAATGATTATCTTCCCGATCCACAAGCCGTGTTAATTACCGGTATTACCCCACAGATTGCTTTACAAAAAGGCGTTAATGAGGCTCGATTTATCCAGTCAATTCATGAAGCGTTCAGTCAAGCCAATACCTGTATTTTAGGTTATAACAATATTCGTTTTGATGATGAAGTTACCCGCCACACCTTATATCGTAACTTTTATGATCCTTATGCTTATAGCTGGCAAAATGGTAACTCGCGTTGGGATCTTCTGGATGTGGTCAGAGCCTGTTATGCGCTCAGACCAGAAGGGATTCAATGGCCAACGAACGAAGATGGCTTACCGAGTTTTCGTTTAGAACATTTAACCAAAGCTAATCATATTGAACATACCCATGCCCATGATGCAATGTCTGATGTTTATGCGACGATCGCGATAGCCAAATTAGTTAAAACACATCAACCTAAATTATTTGAGTATCTCTTTTCATTACGTAATAAAAAGCAAGTCATTGATTTAATCGATGTGATGGAGATGGCGCCACTGGTACATGTCTCTGGTATGTTGGGTGCCTACCGCGGTAATACCACCTGGATTGCCCCCATTATCTGGCATCCCCTGCAACCCAACGCGGTGATTGTCTGTGATTTAATGGGAGATATTGACAGCCTAATTGAATGTAGTGCGGAAGCGTTAAAAGAGCGGTTATATACCAAAAAGGAAGATCTTTCCGAGGGACAAAACCGTATCCCGCTCAAACTTATGCATGTGAATAAGTGTCCAGTTATCGCGCCGGCTAAAACTTTACTGCCCGAAAATGCTCAGCGCTTAAATATAGATCGTAAACATTGTCTGGATAATTTGCAGCGTTTAAAGCAGCATCAGGCGCATATTCAAGAAAAACTGATGGCCCTTTATTCGTTATCTGATCATTATGTACCAGTAAACGATGTCGATGGTCAGCTCTATCAAGGTTTCTTAAACTCGCATGATAAAACCATTTGTGATGCCATCAGGAGCTCAGTCCCCGCATTACTCTCCACACTCACGCCGACCTTTGAAGATAGCCGTTTAAAAACACTCTATTTTCGTTATAAGGCCCGCAACTATCCCGATATATTGACGGAAAAAGAATCCCGCCAATGGTTAGACTACCGCCGTGACAAATTAACCGATAAAATCATACAAGATTATCTGATCAATCTGGAGCTACTGGCTCAACAGCATCAACAGTCACCAGACAAATTGGCACTGTTAAAATCACTTTATGATTATTGCTACTATTTAACTACCGTTTAAATGGTTACACATCATCGATAAAACGGGTGATATTGATATCGGTTTGTCAGGCGACAGATCATTTCGTTTATCAGCGTGACATTGTCACGTAACATTAATCGCCATTGTCTATATCTATCAATTAAAAAATATTCATGCGAGGATTAGCAGATCTAAAATAATTGGCGTATGATAATATCTTATTGTTAGATTGATCTGTTGTTAATCATGAAGCCTTTTTTATCTCAGCCAATACCTTGGGCAACCTATTGTCGTGCGCTATTTTGTTATGCCCGCGCGTTACTAATTATTATTCTGTGCTTGTGGGCCGGTAGCTTTGTCTCCACCCTGCTACCGATTATGATACCCGGTAGTATATTAGGACTATTGATACTATTTTTTCTGTTGAGTTTTCAACTCATTCCCTCACACTGGATAAAAGAGGGTTGTAACTTATTTATGCGTTATATGACGGTTCTGTTTATTCCTGCCGGTATGGGCATCATGGATACCTACACCTTACTCTTTGATAACTTTTTACCGATTGTGATCGGATGTCTGGCAAGTACCATTATTGTACTATTACTAATAGGTTATCTTACCCAGTATTTGCATCGGCGTAACAGTAATAAGGTGATCAAATAATGTGGTGGATGTTACCCGTAACCCTGTTAATCTTTTTTGCGGTCAGACGAATAGCGTTAAAAATTCAGTCACCTTTATGTAATCCACTGCTGATTTCAGTGTTAGTCTTAATTCCAATTATGCTATTGACCAAAACAAGTTATACTGAATATGTTGCCAATGTGAATATTCTTAATCATCTACTCGCCTGTTCAGTGGTTGCCCTGGCCTATCCTTTATATGAGTTATTGCCACAAATTAAAGAGCGCTGGCGTTCAATTATTTTTATTACTTTTATCGGTTCAGTGTTTGCGATGTTAACGGGTGTCTTTATCGCCTTTTGGTTAGGGGCGACGCCTGAACTGGCCGCCACGATTTTACCCAAATCAGTGACAACACCGATTGCCGTGACTATCGCCAAAGATCAGCATGGAATTCCCTCTATTTCGGCATTTTGTGTGTTGTTAGTTGGGCTTTCGGGTGCGCTATTTGGCCATAAACTGCTTGACCTGTTTAAAATCAAAATGCCAGCCGCACGTGGACTGGCGATAGGCACTATTTCACACGCCGTCGGCACAGCTCGCTGCATTGAAGTCGATTATCAGGAAGGCGCTTATAGTTCGTTAGCTTTAGTACTTTGTGGTATTATTACTTCACTGATGGCACCGCTGCTCTTTCCAATCATCTTGATGATTCATGGCTGGTTTTAAATAAATAATGAGATTAAAAGCGATATTGAGAAAAGTTTTTTATTTACTGATCATGCTGATTTGCCTGATGCTGGGCATTGATAGCTGGATCAGCTATAAAACCTCGCCTTATATCTACACCAATATTGCAGCGCTACCCACCAGACCTATCGGTGTCGTACTCGGCACCTCTAAATATATTCGTGGCGGCGGCTATAATGAATTTTATAAGCAGCGCATCTTAGGCGCGATTGAGCTCTATCGTCAAGATAAGATTCGCTATTTGCTGGTGAGTGGTGATAATGCCTTGCTCAGTTACAATGAGCCGATAACGATGCGTAAGGATCTGCTCAAAGCCGGTATTCCCAGTTCAGCTATCGTACTTGACTACGCCGGATTTCGTACCCTAGATTCAGTGGTTCGGGCTAATCGGGTTTTTGATGCGCAAGAGTTTACCATTATAACCCAACAATTTCACTGCGAACGCGCCCTCTTTATTGCTCAATACCAAGGTATTTCTGCACAGTGCTTTGCCGTGCCCTCGCCTGAAAATATGACGATGGTCAGGGTACGAGAGCTATTTGCCCGTATTAATACCTTTTTAGATCTTTATCTGTTACACAAAGAACCTAAATTTCTCGGCCCGGTTATTCCCATTATTCAGCTCCCCAAAGAAAATGAAAACAACGTGTTATCACCATAAATAATAGCAACGATAGAGAATAGCACTAAAAGTCTTATTGCATTACTATGCAATAAAATATAATATTTAATCAAATATTTTTTGGTAATTAAAGATACATGAATATAGCGTTAAACCAGATTAACTGTTTTTATGGTCAACATCAGGCACTGTTTGATATTAATGTCAGTTATGATACCAGTGAAACGATTGTTTTGCTTGGCCCTAGTGGTGCAGGAAAAAGTTCACTCTTAAAAGTGTTTAACCTGCTTGAAAAACCCACTTCAGGCAAGATGACTATCGCGAATACGACGTATGATTTTACTCAACCAATTGCTGATGACAAAATCAGTCGTTTAAGAAAAAATGTCGGTATGGTATTTCAGAACTATAATTTATGGCCGCATCTGACTGTGATGGAAAACTTAATTGAAGCACCTTGTCAGGTGCTGGGCATGCAAAAAACCATTGCCAAACAAAAGGCAGCGGGTTTGCTGGCACGACTTCATTTAAGTGGTTTCGATGATCGTTTTCCATTACATCTATCTGGCGGACAACAGCAACGTGTCGCAATTGCCAGAGCACTGATGATGGAACCGCAAATACTGTTATTTGATGAGCCAACAGCGGCTTTAGATCCAGAGATCACCTCGCAAGTTGCGGATATCATTAACGAGCTTTCGGTTAGCGGTATAACACAGATTATTGTCACCCATGAGGTCGACTTTGCTAAAAAAGTCGCCTCAAAAGTGATTTATATGGAAAATGGTCATATTATTGAACAAGGCGATGCGAGTTGTTTATCATCACCGAAAACAGCGCAACTTAAAGCCTATTTATCTCATTAAAGGAGAACAAGATGAAAAAAGTTCTATTAACGCTTACGCTCAGTAGTCTCTGTTTTTCTGTATGGGCAAAAAACATCACTTTTGGTACTGAAGCCACTTATGCGCCATTTGAATATTATAATGAAGCTAATCAGATGATTGGTTTTGATATCGATATTGCCCATAAAATTTGTGAAATTAAACAGCTGACCTGTGAATTTACCAACCAAGCGTATGATAGTCTTATTCCAAGTTTAAGAACGCGTCGAATTGATGCGGCAATTGCCGGGATTGATATTACCCCTGACCGAGCGAAGCAAGTTGATTTTACCCAGCCTTATTATGATAATGCCGCCGAATTTTTCGCGCTAAAAGATAAATTCAGTAGCATAAATCAATTAAGTGGTAAAACGGTTGGCGTACAAAACGGCACCACTCATCAAAAGTTTTTGATGGAAAAATTTCCACAAATTAAACTGGTTAATTATGATAGCTATCAAAATGCTGTACTTGATCTTAAAAGTGGTCGAATTGCGGCAATCTTTAGTGACTCGGCCGTCGGCGACGAATGGTTAGCGAAAGAGGATAACCTAGCTATCGTGGGTGATAAAGTGGTTGACCCGGATTACTTTGGCTCAGGTTTTGGTATTGCGGTACGTAAAGGTAATACTGAACTATTAACCCAATTTAACGAAGCCTTAGCGGCAATGAAAAAAGACGGTAGTTATCAACAAATTCACAATAAGTGGTTTGCGCAGTAACCCTCCTTCAGCTATTTCAAGCATCTCAATATAAACGCACAGTAAAAAGTGCGTTTATCTGTTTTTAGAGAATCATTAAAAGAGAATACGAAGTCTATGATAGATTGGTTTTTCGATAGTAATCTATTTTTATTACTCAAAGCCGCTGGCGTCACATTATATTTAGCCTTGGTTTCATTACTATTTGGCTTATTGCTATCTTTTGTTTTTGCCGCTTTAGAGTCAGTAAAAATCAAGTGGCTAAGCCGCACCTTTACTGGCGTGATTATGTTGTTAAGAGGATTGCCAGAGATTCTAGTTGTGATCGCCATCTATAATGGTATTCCGATGATTCTCAGCGCCATTGATGATGGTTTTACTCTCAATTTATATTTCATGCAGTTTAGAATTCAGCATGATATCGAGAACTTTGATATCAGTCCGATTTTATGTGGTATTGTTGCACTGTCACTTTTATATGGCGCCTATGCTTCGCAAACTTTACGTGGCGCTTTTAAAGCCGTCTCTATTGGCCAGCGTCAAGCGGCACAAGTGTTAGGATTAAGTCGTTTTCGGACACTCACCCGCATTGTCATCCCGCAAATGTGGCGACATGCTCTGCCGGGACTGGGTAATCAATGGCTGGTTCTCTTGAAAGATACCGCTCTGGTTTCCTTAATCACAGTCAATGATGTGATGATGCAAACACGCAGTATTATCTCTTATACCCGAGAGCCTTTTACCTGGTATCTGATTGCCGCCGGTATCTATTTAATTATTTCGGTCATCAGCCAACAGATCCTGAAGAAATTAGAACAGAAATCGCTTTATTTTGAACAAGGAGCACATCATGGCTGATCAATTATGGTTTTATTTTAAAACCTTATGCCAGGGTTTACCGGTGACCTTATCCTTAAGTTTCTCAGCGATTATTTGTGCTTGCTTAATCTCCATTGGCTTTACGGTATTACTCACCTTTAAAAATAGACTACTTAACAGTGTGATTAAAGGTTATATCCTGCTATTTACCGGTACGCCTTTATTAGTACAAATATTTTTAATCTACTATGGCCCAGTTCAATTTAGTCATCTGCAAGATCAGTTACCGCTATTATGGTCACTCCTATCACATCCTTGGTTTTGCGCATTTTTAGCACTCACGTTAAACAGTGCCGCGTATACCACACAAATCTTTTATGGCGCCTTAAAAGCCATTCCACAGGGACAGTGGCAAGCTTGTGCCGTATTGGGTATGAATAAAAGACAAACCCTTAAAGTCATTTTACCTTATGCATTAAAGCGCGCTTTGTCGACTTATTCTAATGAAGTGATTTTTGTGGTAAAAGGGACCGCGCTCGCCTCAACCATTACCTTATTAGATGTGATGGGATATAATCAGTATCTGATGGGCAACTACTATGAATTTTCAATATTTATCCTAACTGGGGCTATCTACCTCTTGATAAATGGCTTATTAAGTCTCATGATGAGAATGATTGAGAAAAAAGCCTTAACTTTCGAAGAGTAATCAACAAGGAGTCGATGTAGTCATCTAATATGCAAGCTACCTCTTTTGACGCTAAAGCGTTTTTAGCCAAAGTTCCACATAAACCGGGCGTTTATCAGATGTTCAATGCTGAGAAAACGATTATTTATGTGGGTAAAGCGAAAGATCTCAATAAGCGCTTAAAAAGTTATTTTAATGCGACCAAAAAAACGCTGAAAACCGATACGCTGGTGAGCCATATTGAGCACGTCGAATACACGATCACCAATACGGAAATAGAGGCGCTGCTGTTAGAACAGACTTATATCAAAAAACATCAGCCACGCTATAATGTTTTACTCAAAGATGATAAAAGCTACCCTTTCATCAAATTAAGCAAAGAAGTCCATCCACGGGTGTCGATTTTTCGCGGTACCATTAATAAAAAAAACGATGAGTTCTTTGGTCCCTATCCCAGCTCGATTTCAGTTAAACATATCTTAGCGTTATTACAAAAGACCTTTCCGATTCGCCAGTGTGAAGATTCCGTCTATCGAAACCGCACCCGCCCTTGTCTTCAGTATCAAATTAAACGCTGCCTTGGTCCTTGTGTAAAAGGTTTAGTCAGTGATGAAGACTATCATGAACAAGTCAATTATGTCCGTCTATTCTTACAAGGTCATGGCGAGAAAGTGATTGCGCAGCTGACCATGGATATGCAGCAAGCCAGTGATGATTTAAATTTCGAAAAAGCCGCCCAGCTACGCGATCAATTGCAAGCGATTAAACAGATATCTGAAAAACAGGTGATCTTCAACAGTAATAATGACAATCTGGATGTGGTTGGTTTTCATTTTGAAGCGGGTATTGCCTGTATTTATGTCTTCTTTATTCGTAATGGTGCCACATTTGGTCATCGGGCCTATTTTCCTAAAATTCCGCCCGATACCGAGCTCGATGAGGTGATTGAAACCTTCTTAGGCCAGTTTTATCTGCAAGGTAATGCGCACCGTCATATGCCGAAAAAGATTTTTCTCGATTACAATTTACAAGATAAAGCGGCACTGGAACAGTCACTGGGTCTGATTGCCAAACGACAGGTTAAAATTGTTACCGATCCTAAGGGCGATAACGCTAAACTACTCAATTTAGCCACCGTCAATGCGCAAAAAGAGGTCAGCGATAAATTATTACAGAAATCGACCTTAAAGCAGCGTTATGATGCCTTAGCGGAGTTTTTAAAACTCGCCAAAATAACCCGCATGGAGTGTTTTGATATCAGCCATTTTACCGGTAAAAGCACAGTCGCTTCCTGTGTGGTATTTGATGAAAAAGGCCCACTCAAATCGGAATATCGTCGTTACAATATTAGCGGCATCACGCCGGGTGATGATTATGCGGCGATGGGGCAAGTGTTACGCCGTCGCTATGACAAGAAAACACTGCCAGAAGATAAAATACCCGATGTCATCTTTATTGATGGCGGTAAAGGACAACTCGATCGTGCCTTAACGGTGTTTGCCGAACTGCAAGTTGATTGGGATAAGCACAAACCCATACTCATTGGCGTCGCCAAAGGTTCTGAGCGTAAAGAAGGCTTAGAGACACTATTTTTCCAATCTCATGGTCAAGGAGTCTATCTTGATGCGCAGTCCCCTGCACTGTTACTGGTTCAGCAGATCCGTAATGCTTCGCACGATCATGCTATCACTGGACAGCGCAAAAAACAGTTAAAAATGGTTCAGGACAGCTCGCTCGAACTCATCGAGGGCGTCGGAGCCAAAAGACGTCAGGCACTGTTGAAACACTTTGGTGGTTTACAAGGCCTAAAAAATGCCAGCGTTGAACAGATAGCCAAAGTACCGGGTATCTCAAAAACCTTAGCAGATAAAATCTATACCAGCCTACAATACTGATTTTAAGCACAACTATGCATTGAAAAAAGGCTATTTTTCAGGCAACATACATAAAATAGATCTGACTCAACCATTAAAAAACAACTTTTTTACTTTTTATTTCATTTTAACCAGATAGAGCTAATGCCATGAGACTAAATGTACCTATCATTCTGACCCTTTTTCGGGTTGTTCTAATTCCCTTTTTTATTTTGGCATTCTATCTTCCTACTCGCCATGCCCCATTTATAACTGCCCTGATATTTCTGATTGCAGCCGTAACCGATTGGTTTGATGGTTATCTGGCCAGACGTTTAAAACAGACCACGCGCTTTGGCGCATTTTTGGATCCGGTGGCCGATAAGTTGATGGTGGCCATTGCGCTGGTGCTGATTACAGAACATTATCATGCCTGGTGGATCTCAATTCCGGCCATTATTATGATTTCACGTGAAATATTAATTTCCGCGTTAAGAGAGTGGATGGCCGAGATTGGAAAACGTAAAAGTGTTGCGGTGTCGATTATCGGTAAAATTAAAACGGTGGCACAAATGACCGCATTAACCTGGTTATTATGGCGACCAAATGATTTTATTTTTGGTGCAGGTATCATTGCTTTATACATTGCTTCAGCGCTTACTTTATGGTCAATGTGCCAATATTTATGGGCTTCACACCCAGATTTGCTCAACGATGAAGCAGAATGATTCAAAATTAAGCAGTCAAATCAATTAATTTAAAATGGGGGTTGATTCCAAAAGAAAGATAAGTATAATGCACATCATCGAAACGACGATGAGAAAACGGAACGAATTCTCAATCATTGTGAAGAGCCCGGGTGGTGAAATCGGTAGACACAAGGGATTTAAAATCCCTCGACCTTTGGGTCGTGCGAGTTCAAGTCTCGCCCCGGGCACCAATAATTATCTTATCTCTATGCGGGAATAGCTCAGTTGGTAGAGCGCAACCTTGCCAAGGTTGAGGTCGCGAGTTCGAACCTCGTTTCCCGCTCCATTTTTACTATAAAATTTATATATTCAATAAGTTAGGTAATGAGTTTGAGTCTAGAAAGGTCACTCAGCATTTTACTTTATTCTTACTTAACATTTTGTTTTAATTGATTATATTTACCTTTCTTCTTTACTTTTTCTGTTACAGCCTAGTCTATTTAGTACATCGATTGTTTTGATTTTTCTCGAATTTCCTAAATTTTCATTACCACTATTAGTAATAGGAAGTGGAAAAAATATCTAGAGGTAATTTTAGAATTTTTGATAGGGTTACTAGAGGTGATTGCAGATGGGGATACTAAAAACAGTATTCGACTGTAATAGGTAAAGACAAAAATGGATACTATCAAATTCAAACTCATGTTAAAAGTTAATTTGATAGTATAGAACACTATAACCAAAGCATATCTAAAATTTACAATTAAAAAATGCTATTTAAATTAATTAGACAAACCTTTTTCTTTCAACCATCCGTCCAAATGCTCTGCTACCTCGGCACTGTTTAAATCTTGCATCATAAAGTGAGTATTTCCCTTAATACCAACATCAGGCAGGTGAACTACTTGCACATCACCACCATGTTTGTTGACAACTTCCGCCCACTTTTTGGCTAGCAATAGGCGAATACGCCATTGGTCTTCACCTTGAATTTTAGAGGGTTCCTCAGCAATATTGTCACCAAAATAGATAATAATCGGCATTTTAGTCAGTTTATCAAAATCGGCTTTTTTCACACTATCGGCAGTGATATTACCATAAGCACTTTCAACAATTGGAGGGACTTCACCTTCAAGAAAAGGGAAGTTACCCGGTTCAATAGCAACAATGCCTTTCACTTTTTCTGGCACTTTTATCCCTGTCAACCAACCAGGGCTTCCACCTTGAGAATGTGTAACCAATACGCCATTACCAATTCGATCAAACAGCGCTTTTAGGCTGTTGGAGATAACACTGGCATCAAATGGGCCGGTATTGGGTGTCATTTGACGGAAAAACTGGTCTAAACTCGCGGCATCCTGAGGAAAGGCAACACCTTTGAAAAAATGTGGATATTCCCCCATACGGAATTGTGCAAACCAAAATTGATCATCAGGTATCGCAGGGATTGAACCGTCAACCGTTGAACGACCAGACCAACCACGACGAGGTTGATCAACTAAATAGATAGCATAATTTTTACGCAAAAAGAGGGTATTCCAACCTTCACGTCCATCTGGCGTTGTCTGCCAAGTTCTCATCGACTGTCCTGCACCATGTAAAAAAACTAAAGGTAATGACTTAACATTACTTGGTATTTGATAGGAAACAGTTGCATGATCACCGTGTAAAGTTTGTCCACCATTGGTTATATTGACTTTATACACATCCATAAATTCATTGCTGGTTTTAGTTTGCGTCATTTCAGGACGTGAATTGTATTTGCCTTCACTGGTTTTCACTATGCCGCCGATTGCAAAGCTGCCTTGTTGCTCAATTATTAACGGATTTTGAGGTGCGGCGTGAGCTGTAGAAACAGCTAAACTCAGCACGGTAAATATTGCGAGCTTTTTCATAGATTATCCTTAGTTATAATATCATTAACGATATTAATATAACGGTTCAAAAATGTTTCATCATAAAAGTTACGCATTTCAGGTTTATATCTGTTCTTTTACTGCACAGAAATTAAACTTCTAATTTTCGACCTGTCAACCATTTCACCATTTCTGGATCGCGATGACTAAAAAATTGGCTAGTCGCCGTATCTAATGTTTCGATCTGCTTCATGTCAGATTGAGAAAGTTCGAAGTCAAAAATAGCTTGATTTTCAACCATTCGCGCCTTATTAACTGACTTAGCCAGACTTGCAACGCCACGTTGTGCCAACCAACGCAATATTACTTGTCCTACGGACTTACCATATTGAGCGCCAATTTGACTTAAAATAGGATGTGTAAATAGTCCATTTTTGCCTTCTGCAAAAGGTGCCCATGCTTGCGGTATAATATGCTCTTTTCGCACGTAAGGCACAGCATCAAGCTGTTGTTGAAAAGGGTTAACTTCGATTTGATTAACCGCTGGTGGAATCTGATTAAATGCCATTAAATCCGCCAAACGATCCGGCTGAAAATTGCTGACGCCAATCGATCGAATTTTACCAGCTAAGTGTAACTCCTGCATTGCTCGCCACGCGCCGTGAATGTCACCATAAGGCTGATGGATTAAATAGAGATCAACATAATCCAATTGTAAACGATTTAATGAACGTTCAAATTGCGCTTTTGCACCTTCATAGTTAGTATCTTGTAGCCATAATTTCGTGGTGATGAATAATTCTCGACGATCAACACCGTGTGTTTGAATGGCGTTACCTACTTGGGTTTCATTTTGGTAACTCGCTGCGGTATCAATCAAACGATACCCTGAATCTATTGCGTCATGGACCGCTTTTTCGCACTCTGTTGAATCTGTCATTTGAAAAACGCCAAAGCCTAAAATAGGCATTTCAACACCGTTATTTAATATTATTATTTTATTCATGATTAACTTCCTCTTATTGATTAGATGCAGCTATTATAAAACAATTGATAATGATGATAATCTAGGTAAAAAGACATGGGCTTGTGAAATTTATTCATCAATAATCGTGATTTGAAATGTTTATATTTATTAAGTTATTCCATCGTTTTTTGCCAAAAATCCACCGCGTTATCAATCCAACCTTCAGCTGCAGTACCTGTTCCCAATCCAAAACCATGCTCAACTTTTGGATAGCGATGAAATTCAGTTTTTACATTTTGTTGCAGTAATCGTTGAATTCGACTAGCCATAACATTTGGTGAAGCAATATTGTCACTCTCTCCAATCGCTGCAAAAGTTGGTGTTTCATTGTTACTAATATCAGAGTGTCCCGTATAGAGCATAATAACGGCCTGAGGTTTTGGTATATTAGAATCATACACACCAAAACGCTGTACGCCATAAGAACCAATATAAGCTGCCATTCTTGCGCTAGCAGAAGCACCCCATACCGAATAATGATTCATATCTATTTTTAATTTTTGTTGATGATTAAATAGATAGCCAATTGCATGAGCTAAATCTTCAGTAGCCCGTTGGCTACTGACACCGCCGCGATATTTAACGACAACGGCGTTATATCCTTTTTCGACAATTTTTTGCGCTAATGGAAAAGCTTCATGTAACGATCCGACATACTGAAAACCACCCCCTGCTACAATTACCGCAGTTGGCATGTTAGGTTGACCTCGTAACAGAAACAGTCCGGTATAAGGTACATCACCACCATAATAATCATAAAAAACCGGCTCGTTACTGAGAATCATGGTGTTTAGTGGCTTCAATATATCATCGATATTAAAATAATGATGATATGGCATTAATTCACTGATACGTGATAAAGGCAATGTGCGATCATATTTCATACCATCCCATGGTAATATTTTATCGGCAAACAGACGTAGCTTTGGGTGTTCAAGCAGATCACCGAGCGTACTTTGTGCTGTTAAGTGTACGACTTTGTTTGCTGTACTGGAATTGGATTTGCTTGGCATTGCTTGCAACCATGTTTGAATGTTGAGTTTTGCTTGTTGTAACGTTTTACCTTGCATAACAAAAAGATTGCCTTCTCTTTCATTACCGCCTTTGATGGATAAACCTTGATACACCATTGCACCTGATGCTAACTTTTCTATTTCATCAAATCCAGAACCTACGCCATAACCAGCATTGGTGTTGAGCGGCATAATAATTTTGCCATTCAAATTATGAGTTGAGAGAAACGTTTTTATCGGTGGTGGCAATCGCATAGCCCAAGTAGGAAAGACAATAAAAATTTGCTGATAAGGATCAAGATTAAGTGAATGATCTAACGGAGGAAGTACCTCATTGTTAAGCTCATTCGAGACTTGGCTACGCATAAGCTGATAATCTTTTGGGTAAGGTTGCCGAGTTTTAATCTCAACTAAATCCCCACCTACAGTTTGAGCAATAAATTTAGCTAATACTTTATTGTTGTGTGTTCGTGATAAATAAATGACAAGCGGCTTACTGCTATTTTGAGCATGAATCTTAACGTTAATTCCGCTCAATAACAGTAACACTATTGCACCTTTTAAAAATTGACGTCGAGAGCGTGATAGTTGATTCATTACTCACCTTCCACTTCTATTGTCGAACGGCATCCAAATCGAGTAATACACGCTCTGGTTCTTGTTCAATAGGCAAATTATTTGGATCATTGATGCCATCAAAATTATTCTGTTTTTTGTCAGATAATGTACTTGCAAATAAGGCTTCAAAATCCTGTGTCCGTTTACCTTTGGTCGAAAATAGCGAGATGGTGCGATTCATCGTATTAACGGTTTGCAAACTTAAAACCAATGTTTCTGCTATTTGTTGACGCGATACGCCACCATCTTTTGCAGTAAAAGTATAACAGTGCTTATCACTGTTTTGGGTCAGAACTAAAGCTAACTCATCACGTTGATTATTATCAAACCAACTTGGGCGGACAATGGTATAAGTCATACCGCTGGCGCGAACTAGCCGTTCAGCACGGCGTTTCCAGTGGCTATTTTCTCGATCTGCGGTGGAATAAATTGACGTCATTAATGCAATCCGTTTTAAGTCGCCTTTCAAAGCATTTAAAACATTACGTACACCATTGTAATCAACTGATTCCGCCATATTGCTATCGTAACTACCTTGGGTAAATATTACCGCATCCATGGCATCTAAAGTGAGATAATTGGTTAAATCACCCTCAATAACGTGCACCCTGTCATCAAAGTTTGCGCGGTGCGCATCGCGAACTAAGGCGTAAACGTCATATTTTTGTGTTAATGCTTCTTCTACCGCAAAACGGCCAATACTACCGGTTGCACCAACAATTAAAACACGGTTAATGTTATTCATATTAAACTCCCGTTAAAAGCAATGACTATTTATTAATCACTGCCCACACTTTACGCATATTTTCAGCTTGTTCTGAATCAACGATAACAGTGAGTTGCTTAAAACTGTTTTCCGTCAAACCCAGATTTTTTAATACGGTTAAATGAGAACGTAACTGAGCATTAACACTCTCCCCTAACCCCACCAAACTACTCACAGTGGCAAGTTCTCGCTCAACATCCCCCAAATTATCCCGACTAAACTGATAACCAAATAGCTGTGCTTTTATGGCGTAATCAATCGCTGGCGCAAAATCAAAAATTGCTGATTGCGTTGGACGCTGAGTTAATGCAGCCAATTTTTGTGTCCCAAGCTGGTAATAATCTATTTTGCCAAGGTCAGTCGCGAGTTTACCTTGTGGATCGTTAATGCCCTGTTTAGCGCGTTCTTCAACTACAGATTTTAATGTTATCAAACCGTTAAGTGTTTTTGGCGCACCAATATAGGAAAATTGATGTGAGATTGCCTCTTTCAACTCATTAACGGTTAAGCCATTTTTAAGTCCTTGCTCAATCGCCGCTTTTGCTTCATTCAGATCACCTTGTGTGACTGCAAGGGCAAGAGGAACAATCGCTAATTGTTTAGCCGTTAATTGATCGCCTTGGATTTTGTCTATTTTTACTGGACTTTCCATTTTTTCAGGCTGGACTTTCTCCATCCACGTCACTTGACTCCCTTGCGCGGGGCTAATGGCAATATGGCTCATCGCGGTATACTCGCCTGCGCCATGCCAATGTTTCAGATTCGGTTCAATCCAAACAACATCACCTTGAGTGATGATTTGTATCGGTTTACCCCATTCCTGAAAACGTCCGGTACCCCCGGTGATAATCAAATATTGTCCTTGGCTATGAGAGTGCCAATCAGTAAAACCATTGGGTTCAAAATGAACAATCGCCGGGGAGACATCACCATTACTTGGCATGGTTGGGAAACAAGTAAAAGCGGCCTCGCCACTAAAATGATTAGTATCTGCTGGTTGTAAGGTTAACGTATCTTTTGAAGTAAATTGGGTATTCATGGTATCTGCTATTGCTAAATGAGTGAATAATGCAAAAGAAAGGACAATAAAAATCTTGCTGATTTGAATCATTGTTCTTCTCTCTCATCAAATGCCCTCTAATTTCTTTTTAGAAGGCATTGATTTCTGATTATGATTTATTGGTTTAAGTTTTTGCCATAAAAAGCCGTTAACTTATCGGTAATTTGTTGTACATAAGGCTGTTTCCAATAGGTCTCTATATGGCTAGCATTCGGTACTAGAAACAACGCTTTATTGTCGGTACCTGTTGCATTAGCAAACACTTCTTGCGTCATATAGAGCGAATCGGCTTTTTCACCCGCAACCATCAGTAATGGTTGATTAATCAAATCCACATTTGTGTTAACATCGAATGCCATTAAATCCTGAAAGCTATCGATGGTATTATTAGTTTGTGAATTGGGATGAGCATGTGTTTGCGCATAATACTCATAGCCTTGGCGATACATCTCAAACGGTAATGCTGCCACTTGTTCTGGCGTCATATTTTGACCAAATGAAGGCGAATATTGAATCTCACCACCTGCTGATTCTAAAGCACGAACTTTAGCAATATCGACTAAACGTTGTTGAATAGTCTCTTTTTGGCTACGCATAAAACCGTTACGGCGTGCATCACCAGTGTTAAACATACTGACCGTTGCGATAGAGATAAATCGTTTGTCAGTTTGTGCCGCTTTAATGGAATAACCACCGCCACCACAAATGCCAAGTAATCCTAATCGCTTGGCATCAACACCGGGATATTGTGAGATAAAATCAGCGGCCGCACGAATATCTTCAATACGATTTTGCGGTTTATCGGTATAGCGTGGTGATCCACCACTTCCACCTTGGTAAGCCGCATCAAAAGCAATAGTAATATAGCCTTTTTCAGCTAAATTTTGCGCATACAAACCAGCAACTTGTTCTTTGACACCACCATTGGGATGTGCCACCACAATAGCTGGATAGCTTTTTGTCGGATCGTAATTGGCGGGAGTATACACATTCGCAACCACTTCAATACCAGTCTGTTTTTGTGTATATTTTACGGGGTGAATATTGACTTTACCTTTCTCATTTTGAGTAATGGCATTATCGTAAGTTAACGTAAATGGGTTATTTTTGTAATCTGTGGCCATAGCATTGCCTCCTAATATTGCAGCTAATATCGTTGCTAATACTGTTGTCTTGATAAGTTTCATTGTTTACTTCCTATCTTGATGTGATTTACCATACTGTATGCTAATATTATTGTGCTGATAAGATAGGATAATCACAATGACTTAGTGAATTAAATTCAATAATAGGAACGACTATGAATGATAACAAACAGTTCAATGATCTCTACGCATTTGTACAGGTGGCTAAATTAGGCAGTTTTACGCAGGCGGCATCGGTGTTAAATGTGCAACCATCGGCCCTAAGTCACCGGATGAATGATTTAGAAAAACGTTTAAATATTAAACTATTAAATCGCACCACTCGCTCAGTCTCAACCACCGAAGCTGGTCAACAGCTTCTTGAACGTACCCTGCCAATGTTTATTTCAATTCAAGAAGAACTAGGCGCACTGTCTGATTATACCGATAAAATGAGTGGTAAAATTCGAATAAATTGTCCAGAACGTCCCGCATTTGAAATCATTTACCCAAAAGTTAGGAAATTTTTAGTGGATAATCCTGCGGTAAAATTAGAGATATTCATCAATAATCTTTATATTGATATCATTGCCGAACGTTTTGATTTTGGCGTGCGTTCGGGTAAAGATGTTGCTCAGGACATGGTCACCGTGCGAATCTCAGATGAAAATGCAATGACACTAGTGGTCTCGCCACATTATATTAATCAATTTGGTCTACCCCATAAATTACAAGATCTTACTTTACACCGCTGCATAGTCATCTCATTGAATCCTGAATATCGCCTAAATGAATGGGAATTTATGCAACAAAAGCAAATTTATAAAATAGATGTACCGGAAAGTATTATTTTTAACTCAATGGATTTAGTCAAAAAAGCAGCTATCGATGGCTTAGGTATAACTTGGCTACCTTATACGTCGGTGCACAGTGAAATCCAATCAGGTCAGTTAGTCACACTTTTCCCTAAACTTCAAATAACGTATCCGCCGATGTATCTTTATTACGCCAAAAATAGACATAAAACACCAGCAATGACTACATTGATTGAATCATTGCGCTGGCAGGAAAGTCAATAACGGAGTTCTTACACTGCAGTAATATCATTCACATTATTAGTGAATTTAATTCATCACAGTATGAATAAACTGCCTATTTATTGCATTAATGATTATAGCTAGAATAGCGCCATGACCTCAATCATCTAAGCGCTTTGAATAAACGTGATGCTTATGCAGATTAACGATGCAATATTCTCATTTATCAAGACGCTTATCAAGATTGCTAACTTATTTAAAATCTCTGAATATAATGATGAATACATTAACAAAAACAAATAAGCCGATCGCTAATTGGCTACTGATGCTCATTCTTGGCGTTTTAATGGCCATGACCTCACTATCCGTCGATATTTACTTACCAGCCATGCCGCAAATGCAGCATGAGTTAGTGGGCAATATAGCGTTAACCATTACTGGATTTCTGATTGGTTTCTCTTTAGCGCAATTAGTTTGGGGACCGATCAGTGATCAAATCGGTCGACGTAAACCCCTCTTTATTGGCATGATCTTGTTTGTTATTGGCTCTGTCGGTTGCGCCCTTTCACAAAACCTTGGGCAAATCGTCTTTTGGCGTGTTATTCAAGCTTTTGGTGCTTGTACCGGTCCGATGATTGCCAGAGCGATTGTTCGCGATCTGTATGCACAAACCAAAGCTGCTCAAGCTTTATCGACATTGACCATTGTGATGGCAATAGCGCCGATTGCTGGACCATTAATTGGCGGCCAACTAATTAAATTCAGTACTTGGCACGCTATTTTTTGGTTATTAACAGTGATTGGTAGTCTCATTTTTATTTCCATCTTTTTGTTACCGGAAACTCATATTCCAGAAAAACGGACACATCTCGACATTAGAACCGTTTTTTCAACTTACTATTCGCTATTAAGTCATTGGCAATTTATGCGCTATACCTTATGTGTCGCCCTTTTCTATGTGGCAGCTTATGCGTTTATTGTCGATTCACCATTTGTGTATATCTCATATTATGGTATTGGTGAACAATATTATGGTTGGCTATTTGCCATCAATATTGTTGGTGTTGTAGGACTAAGTTTACTCAATCGTTATCTGGTCACTCGTTATTCTCTTGATTTATTATTACTTTTAACCACCTTGATTGCTATGAGTGCATTACTGATTTTAGTTCTCTTGTTTTATTGGCAAATCGGCGGCGTTTACAGCATCATCATAATGATTTTTATATTTTTTTCGATGAACGGTATGATTGCCGCATGTGCAACTGCAGCAGCGCTAGATCAAGTGCCAGAAATAGCCGGTTCAGCCTCTGCGCTTATTGGTTCTTTACAGTATGGTAGTGGTATTATTTCGTCTTTACTGCTAGCTTGGTTATCCAGTGATTCACCATGGACGATGATTATTATCATGACGATATTTATTATATTAAGTGCTTCGATGATGTTGTTACCTTTTAATAAAACGATATCATTGAGTTAACTTATTCCAAATATCATTTTTAGGCAAATATAAGCTGTAACAGTCAACAAAAATTGGAGACGTTCTTAGGCAGTTTTTAGTAAATTGTATTCAAATTCTGCTGGTGGAATAAATCCCAGTTTATAATGTCTTCTTTTTTGATTATAAATCGTACGCTGTCAAATATTGTTGAAAAATACACCTATGTAAATAATTATTTTAAACCATATAAAAAATAAAAAAGGAAGTCCTAATGCCTGATACCCAAAGAATGATTTCAGATATTATTTTATTTATATGTGAAGCAAAAACGAAGAAAGAAAGGCTATTTCTTTATGATGAATTTTCACCGTTGATAAAAAACTATAAATTCGTTTTTGCATCGGAGGACGGTGGTATTCCTGGATATGCATTCAACAAAACATTTACTGCTGGAGGCGCAATTCGCAGTATTTTTAAGACAAAAAATATTTGGGTTTTAGATCCAGAGACACGAGAAGAAATGAAAACAGGTAGTTCAAGTTATAAAGCTGACTACTCTATTGCATTCGATACCCAAGCCTTAAGCTATCTTGTTCCTTATCTTTCAAATAAAAAAGGTGCCTCTATACCACTAGATTTTAAAGAAGTTTTCGAGTTTATTGCTTACAATGAAGTTAATATTGATCCGTTACCTTATTACTATGAAAATCAAAAAAACTTAGAAGACGGAATCAAAGTAGATAAAATCTACGATAATTTAAAAGCATACGCAGTCCTAAAAACACTAGATATAGACTGGCTAAAAAACCGAGGGGAAATACGCTCTACGTTACAAGAAGCAGAATTATTAAAGGACGCACAAGAGCAAATGTCTTGGCTCTACATGAACTTAAACACTAGAGCCAAAGATGATCTTAGTTTATTACATCTACAACTATATTGTTTGCTTTTAAAAATGTCTCTTTTACAGCTTAAGTACCCATCATCAGAAGCATCAATATATGATAAAAAAATGATGGAGTTTATGGATTTTTGCCATTTAGAACTAGCATTTATTCCTCAAAGAGAAACAGTAATTGCACACACCTATTTTAAACAAGGCCAAAAACTTCGATTTTTTAAAAAAATTCAAAAAAATAAGTCAAACTTGAAATCTATATTAAATAATATGGCTTGGGATTTATTTCATATTCGACTTCTTGAAAAGCGATTAATGATAAAACCAATTGATAGTGAACGTTATTTTTTTTCAGCACTATTAACTTTCGATAAAGATTTAATTGAAATAATGGATTTATGCCCCGCCACATCGTGTGTTTTTAATATTAATGACAATATTCTTCTTCCATTTTTTAAACCGACGTTACAACAACTAGTACAAGCCGAAGAAGATAGTAATTTCTCAATAAACAACTATTTCAATCATGAAGCAATACTGTCAAGGGAAACGAGAATGGGGAACACTATTAACAACATTAATAATATAGTTGAGCAACTCGAATTGGAGATTATATCTGTTAGTGGAAAATAATAATTAAACCACATGTTAGGACTCGTTTACATCAGCTAACTAACCTATAAAAGCTATGCGTCACAAGAGAAAAAGATAAACATCTTGTATTTTAATCTATATTTGTTATCATTTTACAGCGTTGTTTATTTAGTACATTTTTTAGTACATGTATTTTTACAACGCAATAAATATACATTATTTACAGCAGGTTATCATTAAAATTTGAGTCTTGTTTACCGCTCCAATTTTACTATAAAACTTATATTTTCAATAATATTCAATAAGTTATCCAATGAATTTGAGTCTATAAAGGTCACTCAATATTTCACTTTATTCTTGCTTAACATACTGTTTTAATTTATTTTATTTATCTTTATTCTTTACTTTTTCTGTTACAGCCTTGTTTATTTAGTACATCGATTGTTTTGATTTTGCTGGAATTTACTAAATTTTCATTACCACTATTAGTAATAGGAAGTGGAAAAAATATCTAGAGATACTTTTAGAATTTCTGACAGGGTTACTAGAGGTGTTTGCAGATGGGTATACTAAAAACAGTATTCGACTGTAATAGGTAAAGACAAAAATGAATACTATCAAATTTAAATTCGCGTTAAAAGTTAATTTGACAGTACGGCTAAAACCTTTATAGTTTTAGCTGAGTTCCGATTTGAAAAACAGGACACTATAACATATCTAAAATTTACAACTACAAAATACTATTTAAATTAATTAGATAATCCTTTTATTTTCAGCCATCCAGCCAAATACTTTGCAACTTCACCATTGTTTAAATCTTGCATCATAAAGTGAGTATTGCCTTTAATACCGACTTCAGGCAGATGGACTACTTGCACATCACCGCCATGTTTGTTGACAACCTCTGCCCACTTTTTTGCTAACGCTAAGCGAATCCGCCATTGATCTTCGCCTTGAATTTTAGACGGTTTATCAGCAATATTGTCACCAAAATAGATAATAATTGGCATTTTAGTCAGTTTATCAAAATCGGCTTTTTTCACACTATCAGGCGTGATATTACCATAAGCACTTTCAACAATGGGGGGGACTTCGCCCTCAGGAAATGGAAAGTTACCTGGTTCAATAGCAACAATGCCTTTCACTTTTTCGGGTGTTTTTATCCCCGTCAACCAACCTGGGCTACCACCTTGAGAATGGGTAATTAGTATCCCATTGCCAATGCGATCAAATAGTGCTTCTAGGCTGTCAGAGATGACACCTGCATCAAACATGTTATTTGACGGAAAAACTGGTCTAAACTCGCTTCATCTTGAGGAAAGGCAACACCTTTGAAAAAATTCGGGTATTCCCCCATCCGGAATTGTGCAAACCAAAATTGATCGTCAGGTATCGCAGGAATTGAATCGTCAATCGTTGAACGACCAGACCAACCACGACGAGGTTGATCAACTAAATAGACAGCATAATTTTTACGTAAAAAGGGTTATTCCAACTTTCACGTCCATCTGGCGTTGTCTGCCAAGTACGCATCGACTGCCCTGCGCCATGTAAAAAAACTAACGGTAACGACTTAGCATTGCTCGGAATTTGATAGGAAACGGTGGTATGATCGCCGTGCAAGGTTTGCCCACCATTAGTCATATTGGCTTTATACACATCCATAAAATCATTGCTAGTTTTACTTTGCGTAATTTCAGGACGTGAATTGTAGTTGCCTTCACTGGTTTTAACTACTCCACCAATAGCGAAGCTACCTTGTTGCTCAATCGTTAATGGATTTTGAGGTGCAGCATAAGCGGTAGAAATCGCTAAACTCAGTGCAGTGAACATCGCGAGTTTTTTCACTATATTATCCTTGGTTATATATCATTTATGGTATTGATATAACGGTTTAATTTAAGGTTAAAACATTAGACGTCTAATTTTCGACCCGTCAGCCATTTCACCATTTCTGGATCGCGGTGACTAAAGAATTGGCTAGTCGCCGTATCTAATGTTTCGATCTGTTTCATGTCAGATTGAGAAAGTTCGAAGTCAAAAATAGCTTGATTTTCAACCATTCGCGCCTTATTAACTGATTTAGCCAGACTTGCAACGCCACGTTGTGCAAGCCAACGCAATATTACTTGTCCTACGGACTTACCATATTGAGCGCCAATTTGACTTAAAATAGGATGTGTAAACAGTCCATTTTTGCCTTCTGCAAAAGGTGCCCATGCTTGTGGTATAATATGCTCTTTTCGCACGTAAGGCACAGCATCAAGCTGTTGTTGAAAAGGGTTAACTTCGATTTGATTAACCGCTGGTGGAATCTGATTAAATGCCATTAAATCCGCCAAACGATCCGGCTGAAAATTGCTGACGCCAATCGATCGAATTTTACCAGCTAAGTGTAACTCCTGCATTGCTCGCCACGCGCCGTGAATGTCACCATAAGGCTGATGGATTAAATAGAGATCAACATAATCCAATTGTAAACGATTTAATGAACGTTCAAATTGCGCTTTTGCACCTTCATAGTTAGTATCTTGTAGCCATAATTTCGTGGTGATGAATAATTCTCGACGATCAACACCGTGTGTTTGAATGGCGTTACCTACTTGGGTTTCATTTTGGTAACTCGCTGCGGTATCAATCAAACGATACCCTGAATCTATTGCGTCATGGACCGCTTTTTCGCACTCTGTTGAATCTGTCATTTGAAAAACGCCAAAGCCTAAAATAGGCATTTCAACACCGTTATTTAATGTTATTGTTTTATTCATGATTAACTTCCTCTTGTTTATTAGATGCAGCTATTATAAAACAATTGATAATGATGATAATCTAGGTAAAAAGACATGGGCTTGTGAAATTTATTCATCAATAATCGTGATTTGAAATGTTTATATTTATTAAGTTATTTCATCGTTTTTTGCCAAAAATCCACCGCGTTATCAATCCAACCTTCAGCTGCAGTATCTGTTCCCAATCTAAAACCATGTTCAACATTTTGATATCGATGAAATTCAGTTTTTACATTTTGTTGCTGTAATCGTTGAATTCGACGAGCCATAACATTTGGTGAAGCAATATTGTCACTCTCTCCAATCGCTGCAAAAGTTGGTGTTTCATTGTTACTAATATCAGAGTACCCCGTATAGAGCATAATAACGGCCTGAGGTTTTGGTATATTAGAATCATACACACCAAAACGCTGTACGCCATAAGAACAAATATAAGCTGCCATTCTTGTGCTAGCAGAAGCACCCCATATCGAATAATGATTCATATCGAGTTTTAATTTTTGTTGATGATTAAATAGATAACCAATCGCATGAGCTAAATCTTCAGTAGCCGGTTGGTCACTGACACCACCGCGATATTTAACGACAACGGAGTTATATCCTTTTTCGATAATTTTTTGCGCTAATGGAAAAGCTTCATGTAAAGATCCGACATACTGAAAACCACCCCCTGCTACAATTACAGCGGTTGGCATATTAGTTTGACCTCGTAAAAAAACAGCCCCGTGTGAGGAACATTACCACCATAATAATCATAAAAAACAGGTTCGTTACTGAGAATCATGGTGTTTAGTGGCTTCAACATATCATCGATATTAAAATTATGATGATATGGCATTAATTCACTGATACGTGATAAAGGCAATGTGCGATCATATTTCATACCATCCCATGGTAATATTTTATCGGCAAACAAACGTAGCTTTGGGTGTTCAAGCAGATCTCCGAGCGTACTTTTTGCTGTTAAGAGAACGACTGTGTTTGCTGTATAGGAATTAGATTTGCTTGGCATTGCTTGTAACCATGTTTGAATGTTGAGTTTTACTTGTTGTAACGTTTTACCTTGCATAACAAAAAGATTGCCTTCTCTTTCATTACTGCCTTTGATGGATAAACCTTGATACATCGTTGCACCTGATGCTAACTTTTCTATTTCATCAAATCCAGAACCTACGCCATAACCAGCATTGGTGTTGAGTGGCATAATAATTTTGCCATTTAAATTATGAGTTGAGAGAAACGTTTTTATCGGTGGAGGCAATCGCATAGCCCAAGTAGGAAAGACAATAAAAATTTGCTGGTAATCTTTTGGGTAAGGTTGCTGAGTTTTAATCTCGACTAAATCTCCACCTACAGTTTGAGCAATAAATTCAACTAATACTTTATTGTTGTGTGTTTGTGATAAATAAATAACAAGAGGCTTACTGCTATTTTGAGCATGAATCTGAACGTTGATTCCGCTCAGTAACAGTGTCACTATTACACTTTTTAAAAATTGACATAGAGAGTGTGATTGTTGATTCATTACTCACCTTCCACTTCTATTGTCGAACGGCATCCAAATCGAATAATACACGATCTGGTTCTTGTTCAATAGGCAAATTATTTGGATCATTTATGCCATCAAAATTATTCTGTTTTTTGTCAGATAATGTACTTAAAAATAAGGCATCAAAATCCTGTGTCCGTTTGCCTTTGGTCGAAAATAGCGAGACGGTGCGATTCATCGCATTAGCGGTTTGCAAACTTCTAACCAAGGTTTCAGCAATTTGTTGACGGGATATGCCACCATCTTGCGAAGTAAAGATATCAAGTTAATTTACATTTTGAAAAAGTCATGACTTATGGACAATTTATTGAACTTACATATACAACTAAGAGAACCGTTCGCTCTACACTTTCCTCTCTCTAGCTCAGAGTTATACTTACCACTATATCACTATTAAAATAGGTATCTAGTAAGAAGTGGTACATTAATAGGTACATTCTTGCTGTAGTGTGTTTTTTAACTCATGAGATTTCATAGGGTTAGCGCTAAATACTAGAGAACGCTTTCCGCTCCAATTTTACTTTTAAAGTGATATTTTCTTTAATATTCAATACGCTAGATCGTAAATTTGAATCTGGGAAATTTCTTCACGCTTTTCTTTATATTTTTATTCATTTTATTTCTATTTCTGTCTATTTTTCCTATTACAGCCCTCTCTATTTAGTACATTCTGAATATGGGTAGTACATCGATTGTTTGGACGTGAATACCTTTGTGCCCTTGCTTCTTCCCCTGTGTGTGACTATAGTGGTGTTTTGTTGGGTGTGCTGAGTGCGTTGGTAAATATTGATTGCATTGAAGAATTTAGAGGTGAGTTTTGCTAAACCTGCCTATAAGCCTTATTCGATGACAGATGGTCAGGGTTTGTCGTTGTATGCGGCTTGTAATGGTAGGAAGAGTTGGCATTTTCGGTTTTCTTGGCAAGGCAGACAATGCCGGATTTCGTTAGGGGTGTTTCCCTCGGTAAGTCTGAGTGAGGCGAGAATTTTGTGTCAACAGGCTCATGCGTTGCTTGGTAAAGGGATTGGTCCGCGCGCTTTTCGACGGCAATTGCGCTTCTCTGCTTCGGGTTGTCTGCTTTTTCGTGCGTTTGCACGGTCTTGGTTGGCGTTTAAGTTGCAGCGGTTAGATATGGTGGCTTCTCGTGAGTTTAAGCATGGGGGTGTGGCACGACGGTTATTCAGATCGAGCGAGCCTTTGAGCAGGATATTTTGCCGTTGTTGGATGACAAGCCGATGGTGAATATTACGCGGGCGGATGATGCAGGAATGGGCTGATTTGCTTGAACAGTGGGGAAAAGAAGGACGATTTAATTTGGATTACTCATAGTATTTGGGTCTTGTTAGATGAATTATACGGCAAAATATAATCGATTTCCAAGCTTTGATAATTTAGATGTAAAAAATCTATGAATTAATGTGTTAAATCATTCCTTTTAATAAGAAATAATAGTTTGGATGATTATTAAGCATAACCAAAAATCATGTAACGTAATGAAGTATTAGCAGTTAGTCTGCAGGAGAAGTTCTATCTTTCCAGTAATTAAATAGCTAAGGTATTCATTTTTAATATTCTGCTTTAAATAAATTACCCAATAAAATTTTTATATTATCTAGAATATTAGCTATATAAATTAATAAAAAATTTAAGTATTAACTATATCCTCTATTAAAGAAATATTTATTAGTTATTTAGTTAATATCACAGAAAATAGAAGCAATTATCAATATACTATGTCAAATGAAAATCGTTTTATTTTATCCTTATGATAAGTAATTATGCGATTTTATGATTATTAAATGGTTCACATCTTTAATAAGAAATACTGCGAATATTATGTTTAAAAAACGTCGTTATAAAATTGAAGCCGAAAAATAAAAAAAAGACTAAAATGATTTGAAGAAAATACTATTTTAAAAAATTTGATAAATATAAAGAGGAGCTCTTAAAAAGCAATAAAATTATATGACTCGTTTTGGTAGTGAATTTATTTTCTACTTAGATAAAGTAACTATTTATTAAAGAACAAAAAGTAGTTAACTTATCTCTAAACCAATACATGTAACAACATAGGGTGAATTTTAGGGAAAAATATAAAAATTTAGGCGGTAAATCAGGTGTCGCAGCATTTGAGATTGGTTCTGATTATATCAAAGTAAGATTTACCTCTGGAAGTGTGTACACGTATTCAAATCAGTCAGCTGGAACTGCACACATTGCTAGAATGAAACAATTAGCTCAATCAGGTCATGGATTAAATAGTTATATTCAAACTCATGTTAGGAATAATTACGTACGATAAATGAAATTACTTCACACCTCAGATTGGCACTTAGGTCGATCATTATATAACCGCAAACGCTATGATGAGTTTGCGGCTTTTCTCGATTGGCTTGTTGAAACAATTATTCAACAAGAGATTGATGTATTACTTATTGCTGGGGATATTTTTGATACTAGCACACCAAGTAATAGAGCTCAGTCACTTTATTATCGTTTTTTAAATAAAGCCTCAAAAACTTGTTGTCGCCATATCGTTATTACTGGCGGTAATCATGATTCGCCCTCTTTTTTAAATGCACCTAAAGTTTTATTAGAGGCTTTGAATATTTATGTGGTGGGTGCTATAACCGATAATTTAGAAGATGAAGTGATTACGTTAATTGATACAAATAGCAATCCAGAGGCGATTATTTGTGCCGTTCCTTATCTTCGCGATAAGGATGTTCGTACTGTTGAGGCTGGCGAATCAGGAGCCGATAAAAATCTGAAATTAATTTCTGGGATTCATGATCATTATCAGAAAGTTAGCATTATTGCGCAGAAAAAACAAAAAGAAATAGGTAAAGATGTACCAATTATTGCTATGGGTCACTTATTTGCCACTGGTGGAAAAACAACCGATAATGATGGCGTAAGAGAACTCTATGTTGGGTCATTAGCTCAAGTCGGTGAAGATGCCTTTCCTGAGAGCTTTGATTATGTTGCTCTCGGACATCTACATATTCCTCAACGAGTTGGAAAATCAGACCGAATTCGTTATTCTGGTTCACCGATTGCAATGGGGTACGGTGAAGCAAATCAGACTAAGCAGGTTATTAACATTACTTTTCAGGGAAAAGTATCTCAAATCCAAGAAATCACAATCCCTTGTTTTCAATCCTTAGCTCGGATTTCAGGAAATTTTGAAGATATTCTCACTAAAATAGCTGAATTAAAACTCAATAATAGCAATGCTTGGCTCGAGATTGATTATACCGGTACTGAAATAGCGCCTAATTTACAAGAGGCGCTTAATGAAGCAATTTCAAGTTCCCAATTAGAGATATTGAGAGTAAGGAATCGTCGTCAGGTAGAACGGATATTACGACAGGCAACTGAAGATGAGCAATTGGAACAACTAAATGAATCTGAAGTCTTTGAACGTTGCTTAGATGCCAATGATATTCCTGAGGCAGAGAGAGAAGAATTACAATTTATCTATAATGAAATTATTCGAACTATGCAGGAAGATGATATTCGTGCTGAATAAAAAGGATCCGTTGTGAAAATACTTGAATTACGTTTTAAAAATTTAAATTCGTTATATGGCGAATGGCATATTGATTTTACTCGCCCAGAATATTTAACTGACGGTATTTTTGCAATTACGGGTCCTACAGGTGCCGGGAAGTCGACAATTTTAGATGCAATTTGTTTAGCTTTATATGGTGAAACACCTCGATTAGGAAAAATTACAGCTAAAAATAATGAGATCATCTCACGTAGAACAGCAGAATGTTATGCAGAAGTCACGTTTATCTCTTCATCTGGTACATATCGTTGTCATTGGAGCCAAAGCCGAGCTAGAAAGAAAATTGATGGCGCTTTGCAGGATGCTAAACATGAAATTTCAAATGGATTAAATGGCGAGGTTTTAGAATCCAAAAAAACGGATGTTAAATTAGCCATTGAAGATAAGACTGGTATGAACTTTGAGCGCTTTACACGCTCAATTTTACTTGCTCAAGGAAGCTTTGCTGCTTTTTTACAGGCCTCATCAGATGAACGATCCCCTATTCTTGAGCAAATTACAGGAACTGAAATTTATAGTGATATCTCTAAAAAAGTTCATGAAAGACAAAAAATTGAAAAAGAAAAACTAGATATCTTATCAGCTGAATTGGGTGGAATAGCAGTTTTAGATGAAGTTCAGGAAAATAGTCTAAAGCAACAGCACACTGACAAATCAGTGCAGATAGAGCTGTTAACTCAGCAACAAAAGACAATACAAGAGAGTCTACGTCAACATAACAATTTAAAAATATTATCATCTGAATTAGATACTTTAAAAATATCACAAAAACTCATTTTAGATGAAATCGAACAGTTCTTGCCCTATCAACAAAAACTAAATCTAGCACTGAAAGCAGCTGAATTAGAGGGTGAGTTCGCGACCCTAAGAACATTACGTTGTGAGCAAAAAACAGAGCAAGAACAGTTATTAGCGCTTGAAAACAGATTACCAGCCATTATCAATAGCCTTAAAGATGAAGAGTCTCAATTAAAGGCGAGAAAAACGTCTCTGGTTGAGATTAAAGAGAAACAAAAACAAGCTATTCCGATAATCAATAAAGTTAGAGCGCTTGATTTACAGCAAACAGAAAAACAAAACCAACTTAAGGTAGTTCAGGATGAGTCAAATAACCTTATTACTAAGATAGAAAAAAATCGCATTGATTATCAATCCTCTTTAAAAAAACAAACTGAAATAGCTGAAAAAAACCAACAAGTACAAAATTATTTAAAGATTCATTCTCAGGATGAACAATTAATCGAGAAACTTGCCAGTATTCAGGAACAGTTAAACAGCTTTCAACAAAGCCTTTATGATCTTTCACAAAATCAATTAGCTATTGAGCAAAGAACAAAAATCCTAATTGGATATTCCAATGAGTCTAAAAATGGTAATGAACAACTTACGCAGGTCAAAAAGACATATAAGGAGTACCAACAGACCTTTGAACAAAAGAAAAATGTATTATCAGAAATATTAGGTGGTCGTTTATTAAGAGAATATCGTAGTGATAAAGAGTCTTTACTAAAAGAAAAACTTTTCAGGTTAAAAATAAGTAGCTTAGAAGAAGAGCGTCAAAAACTAACAGATGGTGCACCTTGCCCATTATGTGGTGCACTCGAACATCCCTTTGCTGTTGGTAATATCCCTGAAATAGATGAAGTAGAGAAGCAAATACAAGTATTAACTACACTCATTAAACAAGCTGAAGATATTGAAATTGAAATTCAGCAAGCTCAGGAAAAAATACAACTGATTAGTGTACAAAAAGATAAAATAGAAAATAGTCTTGAAGTTCTGGCAACTAAAATCACTAGTGTAGAACAAAACTTAAAAGAGTTAGAGTCTCAACATCAAGGAGTGAGCTCACGTAATACCCAATTAAAAAATACAATACTGAATCAACTGAATATATTTGGTATTTCTGAACTACCGACAAATAATGATACGACGGAGCTTATGATACAGCTAACTACTCGCCGTGATAACTGGTCAAAATATCAGGAAGAAAGCAATTTATATCATGATCAAAGCAAACAAATTGAAGCTGGACGACAACAACTCGATAGTATTAAACATTTGCTTGATAGTCAATTGAGTGAAAAACAAGTTCAGTTGGCTTCACTTAAACAACAACAAGAGCAGTATAAACAACAGCGAGCATCGCTCTATGGTGAAAAATCACCAGATGAAGAAGAAGAAAAATTAGGAAAAATGGTGAGTGATGCTGAACAGCAATTACAAAATATTCAAAAACGTTATGATGAAATAAAAGAACAAGATACTCAGGCTAAAACAAAAATACAGACCTTATCTGCAAATATTACACAAAGATCTGAGGCATTGCAAAACAAGGAAAACAGTTTTATTTCTCACTTAGCCAAAAAATCTTTTACCAGTGAAGCTGATTTTTTAACCTGTCGACTTTCTGAACAAGAGCGTGAAACATTAGCTAATCAGTCTACATCACTTGCAAGTAGGAAAACTGAAATAATAACGAATATCAATGACCGAGAAAAACGTTACGCAGAAACCTTACAACAAGTCTCACTGATACAAAATGATTATGAAACGTTGGAACAGGAAGATAAAACACTTATTGTAAAACTGAGTGAATATACTGAATCATTGGGTGCAATTAAACAACAACTTTTAGATAATGAACACATCAAGAACAAATTAAAAGATAAACAAGCGTTAATTGATAAGCAGAAAAATGAATATCATAAGTGGCTAAAATTACATAGGTTAATTGGTTCTGCTGATGGTAAAAAATACCGTAATTTTGCCCAAAGTTTAACATTTGAAGTTATGGTCTCTCATGCTAATCAACAACTCGTAAAAATGACTGATCGCTATTTATTAATTCCATCAAAAGAACAAACTCTTGAACTGAGTGTGATTGATAACTATCAAGCAGGTGAAATTCGATCAACAAAAAATCTCTCTGGTGGTGAAAGCTTTATTGTTAGTTTAGCGTTAGCCCTTGGATTATCAAAAATGTCCAGCCAAAAAGTTCGAGTTGATTCGCTTTTCCTCGATGAGGGGTTTGGTACTTTAGATGAGGACGCCTTAGAAATGGCATTATCAGCTTTAGCAGGATTACAACAAGAAGGCAAATTAATTGGGGTTATTTCCCATGTATCGACCTTAAAAGAGCGAATTAATACCCAAATAAACGTCAGTCCTCTTAATAACGGTAAAAGTCAATTAAATGGGGTTGGGTGTCGTCAGATAAATTGAATAAACTCCTATAATGGTAGCTGTATGTGAATTTGTCATTAGGTTGTTTCTAGAGTATTACATTACAACATTATAATTAAACTATTTAATCTGCTAAGGAGTTTTAAGTTGGAAATTTCATCCGTAACACTTAAAGGTTTTAGAAATTTTAAAGATGCTCATATCAATTTCAATGCTAAAACACTGATTATTGGCGCAAATGATGTTGGCAAAAGTAATATGTTGTATTCTCTTAGGATGTTATTAGATAAAACGCTCTCTGAGGCCGAGATTGAGCCTAATGAGCTCGATTTCCATTTGGAAAATGGTAAATCGTGTGACGAATTTGAAATCATTATCCACTTTAAAGAAATAAATGAAGATGCAGTACTTTCAGTTTTAAAAGGAAGTGTTAGTGATTCAGGGGAAGCCTTCATTAAATACTCCGCGAAAAAATTAGATCTTAGCTACAAACTTTTCATTGGAGATTCTTTAGGGTCATTACAAGAAATAAACTCCCGCTATTATCTTAAGTTTGTTAATTTAAAATATATTCAATCGCAACGAGATTTAGAGAGATTTATCCGTAAAGAAAAAAGGCAACTTTTAAAAATAGCGCAACAATCGTTAAACTCAGACGAAAGAGAAAAAGATGACGATTTGTTAGGAAAGATAAGTTCAGATTTACAAGTAATTAATAATAAAATATCACAGCTTTTATATGTTGAAAGAGCTACAAAGGATGTTAATGATGAGCTAAAAAAACTGGCGTATCATTACTCAGAATATTCCGTTCAACTTGATACTGGCGCAATTGGAATAAATGATTTTATTGATAATCTACAACTCGGAGCTAATACCAATGGTTCTAATGTCATGCTTGGCGGAGATGGACGGAACAATCAGATATTATTAGCATTATGGAAAGCAAAGAGTATTAAGGAGCATGATATTGATAATGAAGTTATTTTTTATGTTATTGAAGAACCTGAAGCACACTTACATCCTCATCAACAAAGAAAATTAGCTGATTATTTAATATCTGAACTTCCAGGTCAGACGATCATATCTTCCCATTCAGCACAAATTGCAGTAAATTTTAAACCTGATTCAGTAATCAGATTACTTAATAAAACAAGCGAAACTATAGCAGCAAGCGGAGGATGTGCAAAAGGTATTGCTGATGGCTGGGAAGAAATGAGCTATCGAATGAGTATTTTGCCTGCTGAATCATTTTTTTCCAACGGTGTATTTTTAGTTGAAGGACCATCCGAGATTTTATTCTATCATTATTTAGCAAAAAGCTTAGATATCGACCTTGACTATTTTAATATTTCTATAATTTCAGTTGATGGTATTTCATTTAAAATATATGTGGCCATTCTTAATGCTCTAGAAATCCCATGGGTTATGAGAACTGACAATGATATATCCAAGATAAAAAATAAAGATGAGTGGCAATATGCAGGTATCAATCGATGCTTAGATATTGCTGGTTTGAAAAAGGTTGAACATAGTGTTCAAAAAATAGAATCTACAGATACAATCACTAATGGTCTCTGGGAATCCGTATCTGATCAAATAAATAGCTCTGGGATATTTTTATCAAAAATCGATTTAGAAACTGATTTACTAGAAGAATTAAGCGCTCCAATATTAATAGCTTTAGATCAGAAGGATAATCAGAGTGCAATCGATTATTTACAAAAGAAAAAAGCATTAAGGATGCGTATACTTCTTCAAAAGATAACACAAGCAGACCTTAAAAAACTTACTTCAGGCGATCTAGTCAAACCGTTAAACCATCTTGTAAAAACAATTAAAGGTGAATGAAATGAGCTCTTTCTCACCAACACCTCAGCAAACATTAGCAATTGACTATACCGGTAGCATGGTAATTACAGCATGTCCTGGAAGCGGTAAAACAACAGTTATAAAAGAAAAAATTAGAAACATCACTTCCAACCTTCCTGAGCACAAAGGAGTCATTGCAATTACATTCACACGGAAAGCAAGTTCTGAATTAGAAAGTAGATGTAAAGCAGAAGCTCACGATACAAAACATAGTTTTTTTGGCACAATTGATAGTTTTTGTTTAAATGAAATAATTATTCCCTTCCTGTCAAGAGTATGGGGAGGTATACCAACAAAATGCAAAGTATTAAAGAAACTAGCCCCTCCATACGTTAACTTCATAGAAAAAAAATTTATTGGCACGCCCTCAATCATTAACATCAATGAAGATTCTGGATATAAAAGATTGTATAATGAGGGAATATTATGGATGGGTTCATTTGCTGCTTTAGCATTAAAAGTGCTTAATGATTCACCATCGGCTAGACGATATATCAAATCGAGATATAGTCATATATTTATTGATGAATACCAAGATTCATCCTTAGCACAGCATCAACTGTTTTTAAAAATAAATGAACTTGGTTTATGTTCTATTGCTGTAGGTGATGTTTGCCAATCAATTTATGAATTTAGAGGTGGGGACTCGAAACTTCTTTTAGAATTGGTTAATAATATTGAATCATTCAAACATTTTGCAATAGATATTAATCATAGGTGTCATCCATCAATTGTTAATTATGCTTCAAGATTACTGGACCCAAACTACCATTTGCAATCGACTAATGAAATAAGAGTCTATCGAATGAGAATGAATGGAAACTATCAAGATATTGCAACCGAGATTTCAAAATGGATTTCAGAATGCTTACTTAATAAAGTTGATGGATTAGAAAAAGCTGCACAAATTGCAATATTAGCAAAAAAAGAAAACTCATTAACTTTGTTATGCTCTGGATTAGATATAAATTTTAGACTTTATGTTGATACACCTCTAGACGAAAGTGATACTGATTGCTCTGATTTATATAAAGATCTTTTAGCATATAAGCATGGAACTATAAGCACTGCTCAAGAATTGATTAACATGCTTTATGATGGAATGATCACAAATAACAATATGCAATTATTACTTAGGAAAAAAGTGAAAATAATTAGAGAAAATTTACCTAATGAAGATTTACTCGACAAATTTCACGAAATCGCAAACATTTTGGGCATAGAATTTACGGAAAAAGAGGATAATGCTTTAATCGAAATAATATCTAACGATATTTTAATTAAGCAATTTATGCCATTAGATGATAGTGAAGTACAGGTAATGACACTTCATAAATCTAAAGGGCTTGAATTCAAGATAGTATTTCATCTAGATTTGGAGGAATGGTCTTTTCCATACAGAGAGTTTATTCAAAATAGTTTTACCCCCGAATACCCAGCGCTTCAACAGGATCTAAACCTTCATTATGTGGGGATAACAAGAGCTGAAAATTACTGTATTCTCATTAGTGCTAAGCTTAGGCAAAACTCAAGTGGAAAATTTAAAACATCTGAAGAATCTTATTTTTTAAAACTACCACAGTTAGATGGTTTATATAAGTAACATCAAATCAATTTTTAGTGCTAAATTTTAAATTGATTACTAACTTTCAATTTTAATAATGATTGCTTCTATGATCTCCATTAATTCATCATGCGGTATACCGTTTGAATCACTTTGATCTGATAGCTTTAATTTATTGTCTACCCATTCATTATAGGCATCATTATTTGAATAAGGATCTAATTCACTATCTTTCATGACATTACAACTTAATTATTAAATTTAAACACCATAAATAATTTTGATAAGTATTATAAGATGAAAAAGAGAAAACTCAGATAGTTTCTTTAATTATTTTTGTAATATCGGATCATTATTAGGTAAACAGGACTTATGCAATACGGTCAAAACGATCATTTTCTTTGTATCTTGAATAAAGTAAATAATATGGCTTTGACTGGGAAAATAGCAAATATCCTTTTCATATTGCATGGCAATGCTTGGCGACTGAGCAAGCAAAGAGATAGTTTTATGCACGCCTATAAGATAATCTTTCGCTTTCTCTTGGCCCTAACTTTTTATAGAATACTCATAAATGTTTTTTAGCTGTTTGGCAGCATGTTGAGTAATTTTTATTGATAGCACGATTAGTCCTTTAATAGGTTATTAAAGAATGTATCTGCATCAACCATTCTACCCTCTTCGATGTCTTTTAAACCGAGTTTTATTTGTGAATCAATGTGGTTCTTTTTCATCGTTTCAAGTAGTTGATATTCATCCATTGACATCATCACTAGCACAGGCTTTCCATTTTTAGTAACGGTCACGGGTGAAGATTGCGCACTGAGCAAGGCTTCTCCAAATCGGTTTTTGACTTCATAAGCAGTTAAGACTTTAGTTGGCATTTAATTTCTCCATTTTAGCTAAAATAGCTAATTTAGCTAAATTTTACCTGTTTTAAAAATTATCACAATAGTTGCTTGAATGAATAACATTATTTTTATTATTTATAACATTCTAGTTAGAAATAGATTTGATAGTTTTTTCGGTCAAGGATATACCTCTTGCCATCAAACTATGCCATAATAATTTCGCTAATCTATTGTTTTTAAATAGCGTTTAAAAATTAGTACACTTTTCAGTACACTTAACTCGGATTAGCTAAAAAAACACAATATTTACAGCAGGTTATCATTAAAATTCGCGTCTCGTTTCCCGCTCCAATTTTAAATTCATAGTTACTTATAAATAATATCTTCGCCTATTCTCTTTGTTAAATTTGTCGTTAAACTATCCCCCACGTTGAAACCCTGTTACAAGCGGTTGAATTAGTTCGCACCGAAAAACTTGATTACTTACTCGCAATTGGTGGCGGCTCCACTTTCAGCAATGAAAATCGACGAAATGATTGATGTCAACATTAAAGGTGTACTCAATAGCATTGCAGCGGTTTTACCAACATTAAAAATATCGCCTATCGGGGTTGGATAATAAATCATAACTAATCGTGCTATCTGGCAACTAGCGCTTTCATATCAGCAATACTCAATATTGGTTGATAATAAATAGGACACTTTCAAAAGAATAAGCTATATGACATTTATCTATATCAAATAAATGTCATATATCTTATTCGGATAATTAAATCAGACTGATGCTTTATTCGATAATAAATCGATTAAATTAATGACCAAAACGAGCTTTCTGATTAGAGTTATAAATTGAGTCGCGTTCGGGCTGCTCGCCAGTTTTTAAAAGCTCAAGCCACTCCGGTGTGGTAACAACGGCCCCAAAACGAGACTGAGTAACAATAGAAAAAGCTCGGTGAATCTCCTCAGCCGATGCAGCACCTGCTTTATTAATATAAGGTACGCAGCCTGTTGCATCAGATAATATTCAACATCAAAACCCATATGCATGGCATACACGACGGTTGAAAAAACACAGTTCTGTGTCATGTAATCTGCTGATAATATGTTTTGCACCGCAACAAACGGAATTGAAGCAGCTTTTGCGGTATCAATGACAGTTTCAATATTAGCTAGAGATTGTTCAGCCGGTGGATATTCAATCGGTAAATTACCACTAAAATAGTCGTTTTGAACATCAATCACAATCAATGCTCTTCGTATCGTTTTTGACATAGTAAATTTCCTTTAGTTTCTTATCATTGCAGTTATTTATCGTTATTATGTCACAGCAATAGAAATCAAAAAGTGATCTTAAATTCATATTTAGATATAATCGGGTCAGCTTTAGTACGAAAAAATATTGATGATAAAAAAAACAATTGCGGTCTTAGTATTTAAGGACATTAGTCCCTTTCATCTTTCTATACCTTGTATCGTTTTAGTGATAATAAACTGCATGGTAATATAGATAAATTTGAACTAATTGTCTGTTCTGCTGAACGTGGCGATATAACCACTAATGCCGGATTTTCACTAAAAGGGATTCACAACTTAAGCGTGTTTGAGCAAGCAGATATGATTATCATACCCGGTTGGCGAGATCCAAACGAGTCGCCAACCAAACGTTTAATTACAGCCTTACGCAAAGCCCATCAAAAAGGCACGAAAATAGTGGGTCTGTGCTTAGATAGTTTTGTACTGGCGGCCGCCGATTTATTAGAGGGCCGTACAGCAACAACTCACTGGTGCTGGATTGATGAGTTTACAGTTCGCTATCCCAATATAATTGTACAACCTGACTTTTATATGTTGATGAAGGAGATATATTGACTTCGGCTGGTGTAGCCGCTGGCATTGATTGTTGTCTACATCTACTCAGAACACTGTCTGGTTCAGAAGCCGCTAATCGTGTCGCCAAACGATTAGTCATTTCGCCCCATCGTCCAGGCGGACAAGCACAATATATCCAACAACCAGTACGACCAGAAAATAACTTGGATTACTTTTCTCAAGCCCTTAACGAAGTTCAATCCGATTTAGATCGATACCACTGTTTAGATGGGATAGCCCAAAAAAGCTTAATGGCCGAAGTACCTTCACGCGGCATTTTAAGCGAAAGACCGGTTCTACTTTTGGTCAATGGCTTTTACAAAGTCGCTTATCATTAGCACAACGTCTGCTGGAAACAACAGATAAATCGATTGAAATGGTTGCTAATGAGGTTGGCTTTAATTCTGCATTATCCCTGCGTAACCATTTTAATACTCATCTTAATATTTCACCGATGAGATATCGTCAAGAATTTAAGCATAAGAGTGACTAAACAAGCAATGATAGCTGCAGTGCATTTTTAATTTGATTTATAGCAAATAGCCAATCACGCTGATTAATGCATTGATCTATTTTTAAAATCAACGCGTTATCCTCTATATTTTCCCTCACTCAAAATAGTAAGTCTAAATCGCGATAGATCTAGCCATTATCGTTTTAATGATATTTTTTTTACAATAAGTTATTAATTCTAATAAACTAATTCTATAACTTTTAGCAAAAACCTGTATAAAATAGAAGCTCAAACAGCTAAAATTATCACTATACTTACTCTTAAGACTTACCCGATATATTTAAAATGGAACTTTAATATCAATTTGTCTTTAATTTCGCAAGCAATGGAGTGTTTTTTGTATGTATAATTTAAATAGATTTACAACCACGATCACCCTGATTTCTCTCTCCCCTTTTGCTTTTATGAATCATCTTTCTGCGGCGACCATAACCGGTAATACCCTCACCTATCAGAATGAAACGATTAATTTACCGATTATTGCCGCAGATGCCCAAACTCAAAATATTAAAAACGTCGTTTTAAACAATACCCAAGTAACCACGAATGTCAGTCCAGTCAACGGTAGCGGCTGGCCATCGGCGGTCAGTCTTGGCGGTAGTAATGGTTACTTGGTTGGTGCGGGTTGGAATTATGGTGATTTAACTTTATCAGTTAATGCTAATTCAAGTATCGCAGCGCAGTCCGAGGGGGTGGGTACAATTCTTTATGTACGTACCGATACGGCCGATAGCCTTGTCACTATCAATAATGCCGGTACCCTGTCACTGACTTCATCCAGTAATACTGCAACCAGTAATTCAGTGGGAATATTAGGGGAAAACCTCAGCCAAGCTGATACCAGTAAGATAAAGATTAACCTACAAAATGGCAGCAATATTAATCTCACAACCGGGACCAATGTGCGAGGTGTGACCGCGACCGGTGCTGACCTCAATGTTATCACCGATGCTTATAGCCAAATCACCCTGACCAATAACACGACATCAGCGAACGCTATGACCGGGATTTTTCTCAATGGCCGGGCCGCAAGCGGTAATAATACGTTGGCCTTAGAAAATAACGGCGCAATTACCATTAACGGTGGTCTATCAACCGGCGTAAAAACCGGTATTTCTGGTGTAGCAGGGGCGAATGCGGATATTGTCAATACCGGCAATATTCAAATCACCGGCAACAATGCTACTGCCATTAATATCGTATCAAAATCGACCAATCTAAACTCAACCGGTGATATTACGGTGACCGGTGATACTGCGAATGGCATTATCACCAATTCCGGGACTGATGCGGTTACCGATACGCAAATATTAAATGTGGGGGGGAATATTACCATTAACGGCAACGGAAAAGCCATTGGTGCTACTACCCAGAACGCGACCAATACCCTAACCCTCGGTAATACAAATATTATTGGCGGCAGTGGCATCAATGGCGGCGGCGTTTATATGTCAAGCATCACAGGTGCACAACAACTCACCTCTGCCGCCAATATAAGCGCTAAAAACGATCAGGCTATTTTCGGTAATAGTCAGGCCGCAACAACGATCAATAACAACAATACTGTCACTGGTTATACCAACTTTACTGGTGGTGGTCCTGTGACGTTCAACAATAATGGCAATGTGGCATTACAAAATTTTGCTGATACAGAGACTAAATCAACCATTACCAATAATTTTGGTACTGCGGGTATTTATAACAATAATGGTACAATCGGTTTTTCGGATAAAAACCTGGATGGCACGAATACTAATGCTGTATTTAATGTCGACACATTCAATAACGCCGGTATCATTGATCTGACTGCGAAAAATCCGACGAGTGTCAATAATCTGGTTGGTGATACCATAACGATTAATGGTAACTACGTGTCTAACGGTGGTAGTATTTACCTCAATACCGTACTTGATGATGCGACCAGTAATGGTGGTCAGGGTATCAGTGATAAACTGATTATTAATGGTAATGTCACAACTGGTTCAGGTGCCACCAAAGTCTTTATTACGCCAACCGCAAACACCGCCAATCTCGGTCAGTTAACCACTGGTGAAGGCATTAAAGTGATCGATGTCGTCGGCAACTCGGTTAACGATGCTTTTGAGCTAGGTCGAGCCATCGTTGCCGGTGCCTATGAGTATACTCTTCATCAAGGGCTTACCGATCTTGGTTGGTTTCTCTCCAGCTTCGAAAAGCGTAATACCATTCAGTACAACCCTGCGATAGGCGCCTACCTTGCTAATCAAACAGCCGCGGTGCAAATGTTCCAACAGACATTCTATAATCGTCTACTCTCATCATCAGCCGCTAACAGTAATGATGCATCAAAAAGTCTGTTTTGGCTCAGTACCAAAATAAACCATGTACGTTATGATAGTCTTAATGGCGGCCTGTCTAACCGTGCCAATAGCTATACCCTACAAATAGGGGGAGATATTAACGTTTGGACACTCGATAACGGCGGTAATATCCACCTTGGTATCATGGGCGGTTATGGTCACTTTAAAGATACCAGTAAATCACACAGTACCGGCACGCAAACCGAAGGCAAAATCAATGGTTATAGCGTCGGCGCTTATGGCACCTACTTTGCCGGACAGGATATCAATCAGGGACTCTACGTTGATCTCTGGAGTCAAATGGGCTGGTATCGAAACCAAATCACGGGTGAAGCCCAGCTAGCGACCCAAAAATATCACAGCACCGTCTGGAGCAACTCTGTTGAAGTCGGTTATGGTATTCCCTTTGCTGTAACTGGCGACTACCAATGGTTAGCGACACCTCAAGTACAGCTCACCTATAATCTCTATGATGTGAACGATCAACAAGACCAAAATAAACTTTATGTGAGCAACCATAATGCGAATGGATTAGATACTCGAGTTGGGGTTCGTTTTAGCGCCAGAGGCATCAATGAAAATCTCGTCGAACCGTTCTTAGAAGCTAACTGGTTAGATACAACCGCTAAAAACAGGCTCGATTTTAATGGTCAGTCATTCCAGGACGGCTTTGCCAAAAGTCGTTTTGAGACCAAAATCGGACTACAAGGCAACCTGACTAAACAATGGAGTGTTTCTGCTCAAGTTGGCGGCCAATGGGGTAACCATGACTTTAGCAGCTATCAGGGTCAGCTAAATCTCAATTACAAATTCTAATTGAGATATAAAAACCCAAGGTTATTCTATAATAAACCTTGGGTTTTCTTTCTCATCTACTTTGATAGCTGACTTTTAATCGCTATCAGTTTCAATATAACTCTTGCAAAATTTTTCTCACTATCCTACGATATTTTACAAAACATGATTAGATAATGCATATTTTATTGATTAATTACTTGAAATATGCCAATAATTCGATTACCTCAGCAATTTTATTCGATGCTTAAATCTGCAATTCTATTAACAACTCGCTGCTTGCTTCAATAATAGCGAAAGTGACAATCATCTGCTTCCTGCGTTTTTGATAAAAACATCTTTATCTTTTAAATGAACTTACTATTTTTAAATATAAATCTGTATAAATCAGAAATTTAAACTGATATAATTAACGATATTTTTACAAAATTAAATAAATAAAAAAAACAGTCTGTTATTGTCATCTCAATTTTTAATTCGGGTTGACTCTAATTTTGCAAGCTATGGAGTGCTTTTTATGTATCATCTAAATAAAATAACGGCAACAATAACGTTAATTTATCTCACACCTTTTACTTTTGTTGGACAGCTCAATGCTGCAACCATAACCGATAGTACGCTCACTTATCAAAATGAAACTATTAACGCGCCGATAATCGCAGCAGATAATGCATCGCCTAGTGTTAGGAATTTAGTATTAACCAATACACAGGTAAACACGAATGTGAACCTACCCGCTGAAAACGGATGGCCTGCTGCAATCAGTTTAGGGGGGAGTAATGGTAACTTAGTGGGAAACTGGAACTATGGCAACTTAAGCCTATCAGTAGATAAAAGTTCCAGTATCGTAGGACAAGCTAGTGATGTCGCGACTCTCCTTTATGCACGCACTGACACGCCAGACAGCCTTGTTTCGATAAATAATGCAGGTACTCTCACACTGAATTCAAACAGCCAAACGACGACAGAAAACAGCATTGGTATCTTAGGTGAGAATCTGAGTTTAGCAGATACCAGCAAGATTGATATTAATCTTCAAGATGGCAGTAATCTTAATATTAATACCGGAACTAATATTCGTGGCGTTGCAGGAACAGGCGGTGTTGTTAATATTACGACAGATAAAAATAGCCAAATTACCTTAACCAACTCAACTAGATCGGCAAATTCTATGACAGCAATTTTGCTTAACGGTCGGGCTTCAAGTGGTAATAATCTTTTAACACTAGAAAATAATGGATCCATTACGATTAATGGGGGTCAATCAACCGGTGTTAAAACAGCGATTTCTGGCGTTGCTGGCGCCACTGCCGATATTACAAACACAGGTAATATTCAAATTTCAGGCAGTAATGCTACTGCAATTAATATCGCGTCAAGATCAAGTAAAGTCAAATCGGCTGGTGATATCACAGTGTCGGGTACCAATGCTAATGGCATCATGCTAAATTCAACCAGTAATATCACAACTGATCAACAAATATTAGATGTGAGCGGGAATATTACGATTGATGGTAACGGACAAGCCATTAGTGCAACAACAAGAGCGGCGACAAATACCATTACATTAGGAAATACGAATATTACTGGCGGATCAGATACCAATGGCGGCGGTGTTTATATGTCAAGTACCACCGGCACACAACAACTAACCTCAGCAGCAAATATTAGTGCGAAAAACGATCAGGCTATTTTCGGTAGTAGTCAGGCCACAACCACGATTGATAACAATAATATCGTCACAGGTTATACCAACTTTACTGGTGCAGGTGCGGTGATATTTAATAATAATGCCAACATAGTGCTACAAAATTTTGCTGGCACCGAGACCAAGTCAACTATTACCAATAATTTTGGTACAACGGGCATTTATAATAATAACGGTACGATTCTCTTTTCAGATAAAAACTTCGATGGTACCAACACGAATGCGGTATTTAATGTCGGTACCTTTAATAATACGGGTGTGATTGATCTTACTGGTAAAAATCCGACCAGCGCCAATGATCTGGTTGGTGATACTTTTACCATTAACGGCAATTATGTTTCTAATGATGGCAGCGTCTATTTAAATACCCTGCTCGATGATGCATCAAGCAATGGTGGTCAAGGTACCAGTGATCAGCTGATCATTAATGGTAATGTCACAACAGGTAGTGCCGCGACTAAACTCTTTATCACACCAACTGCAAGTTCGGTTAATCTTGGCCAGTTAACGACCGGAGATGGGATTAAAGTCGTTGATATTAAAGGTACCTCTTCTGCTGATGCTTTCAAGCTTGGTCGTTCCGTCGTTGCCGGTGCTTATGAATATACCCTTAATCAGGGACAAACTGATAACAGCTGGTATCTTTCCAGCTATAAATTAAATAACTCGAGTGTGATCCAGTACAATCCAGCCATGGGGGCTTATCTGGCTAACCAAACTGCCGCAGTACAAATGTTTCAACAAACCTTCGTTGATCGTCTGCTGTCTTCTGATAGTCAAAATAGTGATGCCTCATCGAGTCTGTTTTGGTTAAAAACTAAAATGAACTATACGAATTACGATAGTATTCATCGCGGGCTGTATAACCGTACCCGCACTTATACCATGCAAATTGGTGGTGATCTGAATGTATTGGCACTTGAGAACGGCGGCAATGTCCATTTCGGTATTATGGGCGGTTATGGTGATTTCAAAGATACCAGCAAATCCGATAGTACAGGTACGCAAACAGAAGGTAAAATCGATGGTTATAGCGTCGGTGTGTATGGGACTTACTTTGCTAATCTGGATATGAATCTTGGTCTATACGTTGATGTCTGGAGCCAAATGGGCTGGTACCGCAATCAGATTACGGGAGAAGCGCAACTCGAAACGCAAAAATACAATAGTACGGTCTGGAGTAACGCTGTCGAAGTTGGTTATGGTATCCCCTTCGCCAGTACGGGTGATTACCAATGGTTAGTTACACCACAAGTACAGCTTACCTATAATCTCTATAATGCCGATGACCAGCAAGATAAAAATCAGCTTTTTGTGAGTAATCATGATGCTAATGGACTTGATACTCGCCTTGGTGTCCGCTTCCATGCCCGCGGTATCAGTCAAAGTATTATTGAACCATTCCTTGAAACTAACTGGTTAAATACGACGGCGAAAAACCGACTCGACTTCAATGGCAGTACATATGAAGATGGCTTTGCCCGAAGCCGTTTTGAAACCAAAGTCGGACTTCAAGGTAATATCACCACACAGTGGAGTATTGCTGCACAAGTCGCAGGACAATGGGGGCATAATAGCTATAACAGTTACCAAGGTCAGCTAAATCTTAGTTATAAATTCTAATGAAATGTTAAAAAACATCAGGCTAGCTGCCCATTAGCTAGCCTTTTTTATTGTGTGGTTCTATCTTCTACCTCTTTTCTTACAGGTTAAAATCAGATTAACCTATTATATTCCATGGTATCTATCTATTTTTAATCTTAGCAATTATCGCAACCAAAGCCATTCGAAAGTATTGTCATTTGAGATTTTTTATTAACCTATTACCAGATAAACGAAGCTCAATAAGCTTAACACTTATTCATTATCGTCGTATTCGATTAGTAATAGCCTAAACTCTAATAACAACGCGGAATTAGCGCCATTATTAACCCGATTAAATGATATAAAACTGCTTTTACTTTTTTTACAATAAAATCTATTGAAAATCATTATTAATACTGTATATTTATACATATAATTTTTTATCACGATAATTTTCTAAAGATAAACGTGAGTTTTTAGTTGAGTTCGTTTTAGGAGTATTGTCTTGCACCAATCCTGTTGTATTGTGCTCGGCCAGGTTGATGTTACTGCGATTTATGATTTACCGCTGATTGATACCCCGGTAAGAGCCGGATTTCCCTCACCCGCTAACGATTATTTAGAACAATCGCTCGATTTAACCGAACATTTAGTCAAGCATCCGAATGCAACTTTCTATATTCAGGTAGTGGGCGACTCTATGATCGATTATGGCATTTTTAGTGGCGATCTGCTGGTGGTTGATCGCGCTTTAGAAGCCCGTCTTCATGATATTGTAATTGCGGCTATTGACGGTGAATTAACCTGTAAGCGCTTAGGTATTCTCAATGGCCAGCACCATCTGTTATCCGGCAATATCGCCTATCCACCGATAATATTAACCGGTAAAGAGGTCCATATCTGGGGCGTGGTGATTCACACCATCCATTCATTACGGGGCCGGGTTCGTACATGATAGGCTTAGTCGACTGTAATAACTTTTATGCCTCATGTGAACGGGTATTTAATCCTAAGCTAGAAGGCCAGCCGATTGGTATTTTATCTAATAATGATGGCTGTGTCATCGCGCGTTCTAATGAGTTAAAGCCGTTGGTACCAATGGGTATGCCGGCCTACCAAATTCCTGCAGCGATTCGTCAACAGATTCAACTATTCAGTTCGAATTATGAGCTCTACGGTGATATGAGTCGACGCGTATTTAATATTGTCCATGAACATACGCCCGATATTGATATCTACTCCATTGATGAAGCGTTTATTCGATTATCAGGGCTGCATGATGCGGTTGCGCATTGCCAACAGCTACGCGAACAAATTAAGCGTCACACCGGTATTCCTGTTAGTATTGGCATCTCATCAACCTACACGCTGGCCAAACTGGCCAATCATTTAGCCAAACAGCAGCCTGACTATCAGGGGGTTTGTTGCTTATCGGCCGATAATCCTGCGTTGGCTGAAGCGTTAAAACAGTGCCCAGTTGCAGAAGTATGGGGCGTGGGGCGCCGGATTGCGGCGCAACTACATGCTTTAAATATTGATACCGCATGGCAATTACGCCAAACCAATCCCAAACGGATCCGCCAACAATTTTCAGTCATCCTTGAACGAACTGTCTTAGAACTACAAGGAACGGCTTGTATTGAGTTAACGGATCTATCACAGCCGAAACAAAATATCATGACTTCGCGTAGCTTTGGGCATCTGACTGGCGAACTTGATGATTTACAAGAGGCGATTCGGGTACATGCTAGCCGTGGCGCTGAGAAACTCAGGCAACAAGATTGCGTCGCCTGTGCGGTGCAGGTCGGCTTAAAAACCAATCGTTTTCGTGAAGATTTAAAGCAGTATCAGCCAACTATCATCGTTCCCCTGCCTGAGCCAACCGATGACTCACGCTTGATTATTCAGGCTGCTCAAATAGGATTAAAGGCCATCTATAAAAAAGGCTTTTTATTTATGAAAGCTGGCGTGATGTTGCTCGATATTACTCATAAAGCACACCATGCGCAGTGTGATCTTTTTGCCGATCAAGCGACAACCAGATTAAAACAGAAAAATAGCCAACTGATGCAGACCATCGATCTGATTAATCAAAAAATGGGCCGGCAGACGATTCAATTTGGCGGCACCCGAAAACAGGCCGCCTGGCAGATAAAACGTGAACTGCTCAGTCAGCGCTATACCACACGCTGGGATGAAGTACTGCGCGTCAAATAATCGGGTTAATCATCTATGAAGCCATATCAAAAAGATATAGCCCTATTCCTTTCATCCGCAAAACGACCAATAATAGCGCGTAGCCGATTAACTTAAAGAATAGTCCATAGACGTTATCGGTCACGATTAATACCAGATAACCTGACAAAGCAACATTCAGACTTAACGCATCTCATCTTACAGTCACCTTTCGACTGATTTCAACCATAAGGAGCAAACGCTATGCCTTTTTATGATTGACGCAGTTTTTTAACTGAATTAGAGAAAAAGGGACAACTACTCAACATTACCGAACAGGTCATGCCCGAACCCGATATCTCAGCCGCAGCCTGTGCCGTGAATAAACTGGATGAAAAAGCATATTGCCTATTTTGTTGATTGGTCTGTTAGATAAGGGTATGAATAAATGGCCATCCCATTGCGAGCGAACTAATCCGAATCACCTGCCTTAGCCCTTTACCATACAGCTGCATATCCTAATCAAGCTTGGTGGCTTCACTGAGTAAATAGCAGGCTTTTTGATAGAGATATTGGTCCACCTGAGTGATTTTCACCCCTTTACTTGAGCGTTCAAATAGTTGCACATCAAAATACTGCTCAAGATTACGTAAGGCTTTACTCAGTGCTGGTTGAGCAATAAATAATCTAGCCGAGGCGGCAGAGATCGACCCCTCTTCCACCGCAATTTTAAAGAAATAGAGCAATTTTAATTTAATCATGCCGACACCACAGTCGTTTTTTGCCAAATCCCAGTCGGTTATCAGTCATTTTCAGGGTATCGAGCGTAATTTCCCACATTGACGCTATGTTTAATTTCGCTATCGGATAGGACTGGCAAAATAGATCTCTGGCGGCTAAGGCTTCCTCGTCATCGAGCAAACGAATTCGACCAGTATATTGCACCCCTTTGATCTGCAAAAAATGGTTCACTTGCTCATTAATGGTCCCGGCAACCTGTGGCGCGGTCAGCATAATGCGGGCATGGTGAGTATTGAGTGATGAGGTCACATAAAATACCATCCGTGACTTATCCAACACATAGAAACAGTTACAACAATAAGGCTGATTCTGATCAACACAACATAGTGTTAAACTGGTTCTGGTCAATAAATAAGCCGTGATTTTATCTAGTACATCGCCATCATCGATCGGATTCATGCCGTTACCTCTCTGTACTCACTGATCAAATACCTTGATGATATTAAGCGATGATTCAATAAAAACTGATCTTATCAGGATTAGTGCCTCACTGTTTCAATCGTTACTGTGCATGATACGCTTGCAGCAGTTTGACAATCTCAGTGAAACCTTTTTGTTTAGCATGCGTCAACGCCGATACTCCTTTTTTATCTGGAATATTAGGATTCGCGCCCGCTTTTAATAAGATATCAATAATTTGCACATGCTTTGCGTCATCGCCACCAAGCACAATCGCCTCCATTAAGGCCGTCCAACCCAGATTATTGACATGATCGATAGGAAAATGCGGCGTATTGGCTAAAAGCATGACATTATCAACATGGCCTTTTTCTGCCGCTGGAATTAAGGCGGTACCGCCATAACGGTTGTAGATATCAAATTGTGCGCCGTGAGATAAAGCCAGTTTTAGCGTCTCATAATAACCTTCAGCACCCGCATAAAGGAAAGGACTATTACTGATATTATCTTGTGCATTCACATCAGCACCCGCTAAGATGAGTTGTTTAGCGAGTTCTTCATTGCCTTGATAAATCGCAGCCATTAATGGCGTTTGTCCCTGCGCATCACGTGCTTTTAATAATGAAGCATCATTTTTAATCAGATCAAGTACTGCCATATTATTGTTAGCCTTAATCTGTTTAAACATCGTCAGCATATTTTTTGACTCCTGCGGGGTTATTGTCGTCTTGGCATCAGTGATAATCATGGTGGTTGATTGCTTAGCTGAAGAAGAACTTAAATCTGCATAAGCGATATTTACAGCGGATAATGTTGTGATGGATAATAATGACATTGCAAACAAAGGTAGGGAAGCAATCCTTTTCATCTAAAATCTCCTTAAAATAAATAATGACCGAATAGTTGTTCAATAATTATACTACCGGAGACTTTTTGATTATGCAATACCCGATAATCATCCCGCCATGCTGGCAAAGATTTATCATCATTCACAGATGTTACGCCTACGCATCATTAAGTTATCGAGTAGATCAATGTCGGTAATCAAGAGTAAACAGACGAAAGCGGCATCCTTATAGTAAAGCAGGCTGCATCACCCGATCATATAATCGCGCTTTAAATTGCTGATAGGTGCGCTGATCAATCAAGTTTGGCAAGCTCAGAATCTCGAGCTGATGCGGCTTATATTCAGGATGATAGCTTGGATGAAAATGTTGATAAGGATTATGTTTAAAACCACAGTGCTGATAAAAATGTAAGCGTTTCTGGCTCACCACATCAATGACTGGATCAATTTCTAAAATAATCTGTTTAGCCTGTTGGCTGAATAATTTAAGGGCTTGCTGGCCATAACCTTGCCCTCTTAATTCAGCTGAGATTGCAAAATGCTCAACATAGAAAAAATTACCCATCTGCCAGCTACCGATGAAACCGATAAACTTGCCTTGCTCAGTGAAACGATATAAGTAGTAATCCTCGCACAATATAATAGTTTGCCGTCCCTGATTGCTTCTTTGTTCATGAAGCGGAAAAGCACTATCATAAAGGTGATTAATCTGATCTAGAGCTAAGGTATCTTGGTGGGTTAATCGGGTTATTGTTAGCACAGCAACTTAAACTCATTACCTTGCGGTTAAAAATAGGATTTAACATCATATCGAATCTCTTCGTGTTAGCAACTGATTTTTAAAAATTCATACCGCGCCATTTTTGTGAATAATCCCATCAATATAATCACGATAACGAAACCTACATAAAAAGGCTGAGTATCACCTCGTACTCAGCCTGAGTTTTCACAAATAGACTATTTTATGCTTCTAAATACCTGATGAGCTACCTCTTTACCCGAGCGTACTGCGCCATCAGCATAACCATTCCAGTGAATTGCAAATTCCGCACCAGCCCAGTATAGCGGCCCCACATTTTTGTTAAACTCTTCGCCTAATGTATACCAGCCATTAGGGGAAAAGTGACTACTAAAACAGCCGCGAGTATAAAGTTGCTCACTCCAGTCATATTCAATATATTCGAGATAATCATGAATACCTTTACCAAAGATCGGTTCTAGTTCACCTAAGAAGATAGCTTTTCTCTCTTCAATCGTTTTCGCGCGCAATTCATCAGCTTCATTACCATAGCTAAAGAAGCTCAAAACGCCAGTACCATTATCTACCACCGTGTTGTTATACGCTTCGAAAATATAGCCCGAACCGAAAGTAGAGTTACCGGATAAGCCGAAATCATTCCAAAACGGTTTCTGGAACACCAAATGCACTTTAAATGCACCAGGTGCTAATGTATGTGACAAGACTTTATGTTTCAGGATCGGCAGTTGTGGGGTAAACTCTATCTGATTCATGACGGCTAATGGAATGGCCAAGATAGCTCTTTTAGCAAAATATCGATCGCGATCGGTGACAACTTCCACATGATCATCATGATAAATAATGCGTCTCACTGGATGGCTGAATAAAATATTTTCTTCACCAAAATCCTCGGCCATTTTATCCGCAATATACTCCAGCCCGCCCATCACTCTATCTTGCTGCGCCCCGCCTTGTACCCCCGTAAGAGAAGTTATCCCATGACCACTTTTAATATAAAAGAGCATCTGTAATACAGAGCACTCTGCTGCATCGGTGGCTAATAATCCTCCAGCTAAGACTCTCGCCACAAAACTGGCAGCCTGTGGCGTGGCTGATTCACGCTGCAACCAGCTGGCAAACGTTTCCCCATCTAATACCTTTGCATCTGGCGTTAACCACGGCTGTTCAAGGTTAACGGTCTCTGCCAGTTTATCTAATTTATCATAAAGATCATCGATCTCTTTGGGAGCTTTATCGACGATGTGACCATTATATTTAACAATATCTTTGCCCTCAGTTTTGGTGGCAAAAACCTCAATTTGATATTTTTCAACCAGCTCATACATATAATCTTGCGTAGGGCCAATCCACTGCCCGCCCAGCGGGATCTGTGTGCCATCGGATGTATAGCGTGTTTTCACCCGCCCGCCAACTCTTTCCCGCGCTTCTAGAATACAGGTTTTCAAGCCATTTTGCTTCAGTGCCAAAGCTGCCGATAAACCAGCAAAACCAGCGCCTATAACAAGTACATCTAATTGGTTACTGCTCATAAATGATCTCCTTAAATGAGTGAACTACTTGATTTGAGACTTCAGTACCTATATCGAAATAAACTTCCATATAGATGTTTTTTCTCGACATCAATGGATATCGACAAAATTAATGTTTAGTAAGGTAATAGATAGATAAGAAACTATTGAGATGAGTTAAATCTGGTTGAATAAAGCATGAAAAAGGCTCGTGTGAGGCTAAACAATCATGATAAACGAGATAATTGCGTCAGTTTACGTTGATAAACAGGTTGCCTATGAAAATATATGGTATTGCTGTGGTAGAAAGGTGCCTCAGATTGCTAATAGGTTAATGTTAGCTATGACAAAGCTAAATAGAGAGGAACATTGCTGTTTTACTAAGCTAATTTGATTATCCATTTATCGGTACATTCGATTGTCATCCGTCAATTACGCTTTGCTTATAAACGCCAGCCTTTGTCATGTTTTTTATCCGATATGGCTTTCACAATATCGGATTTTTAAGAAATAAGGATTAAAATCCTGCGGCTAATCCATCATCTCGTGGATCTGATGCGCCATACAAAAGTTGCTGTTTATTATCAATCAGTATCACTCCGGCGTGGCCCATCACATCGGTAAATGGTGATTCAACGTTGACTGAATATCCTTTTTTCGTAACGAGCCAATCACCGTTTCGCCGACTCTCGACTCAATTTTAATATCATTAGAGGTTTCAACCCAAGTCCAGCCATATAACCAACGTGGCTTGGGTTTGTGGTTGCCCTTCTCCGCCCATCGTGCCATAGATCAGAAAAGATCGATTATCCTTTAATAACATAGCCGGATTTAACGTATGAAAAGTTAGCTTATTGGGCGCTATGGGCGCTATGGGCGCTAACACATTGACATGTTGCGAATCGAGAGAAAAATAGCTGCCACGATTTTGCAATAAAATTCCCGTATCTTTAGCCACAATGGCCGACCCAAAATCAAAGTAAATACTTTGAATCACTGAAACTGCGTTACCAGCTTTATCGACCATACCAAACCATACGATTTAATAACGTTAAATCATGCTTAGCTTTAGTCATATCAATACTTTTAGCCTGTGCTTGTCCATGCGATTTAGACAATAAGAAATCGACAGGAATATAATTAAAATTAGGATCAGTCAAATAGTTATCGCAATCAATAAAAGCTACTTTTGTTGCTTCTATCAGAGCATGATAATAAGCTGGCGTTCCTTCACCTAATGATTTTACATCAATATTATTTAAGATATTCAATATGGCTAATGAGGACATACCTTGGGTATTGGGCGGTAAATTATAGGCAGTATAATCTCGGTATTGGACATAGATAGGGGTCATCCAATTTGCTTTATGACGGGCAAAATCAGCTAACGTCAGTAATCCGCCATTTTTTGTAGATTAGCAACAATTTTTTCAGCAATCTTACCTTGATAAAATTCACCGGCGCCCTGTTTGGCAATAAGTGTCAATGAATGAGCAAGATCAGGTTGTTTTAAAATCTCACCAACTTGGTAAGCTTGCTGATCTGATGTCAAAAATACTCGAGAAAACTCTTTAAAACGACTTAAATCGCGGAATTCGCTATCATGAGGATCGAGATTGATTGCCGATCTATAGGCCAAACTTGGCGAAACAGGGAAACCCTATTTAGTATAATGAATCGCCGACGTAAACAGTGCTGACCAAGGTAAGCTATGCGGCATATTTTTTGTGGCATATTGATAGGCCGCATCCCAGCCCGATACGGCCCCAGGCACGGTATTAACAGATAAATAACCGCGAGCAGGAATGACTGAAAATCCCTTTTGTGTATAGAAATTGACTGTAGCATGCAGGTCTGAGCGACCGCTGCCATTTAAGCCAACAATCTGTTGGTCATTCGCATTGTAGATAAGCCAAAAATTGTCACCACTTGCGGATAAACCACCGCTAATGTCGTCGCAACGGCTATTGCCGCATCAATCGCATTGCCTCCCTGCTGTAATATATTCACGCCAGCCTGAGTTGCTAAATAGTTAGGCGAAGACACCATACCATTAATCGCAATCGGATTAATACAGCGCGACGGTGTATCACAATAATGGCCTGAAACCTCGATATTAGTCGGATTTGCAAAACAAAAATAAGTCATAAAGTACAATGGAAATAAAGACAAAGAATATATTGAATTTAGCTTCATACAAACTCCTTAAGATTAAAAAGACAGACTAAACCACTTCAGTTGACGATTTAGCTGTCGCGGTTTATGTAGAGATAAACTTACTTTTTGACCTTAAAAATAAAACTTTATAGATCAATAAGTTATTTATATTAAATGATTTTGTTTATTTTTTATACTCAAAAGTTATTGGTCGTAATATGAAGAAGATTCAGCTTACTTAAGTGACATTGTCACTAAATTATTTACTGATTCATTAAACTAACACTCTTTTAACTACACAGTGAATAATAAAGTTTGTCGCAATATAGGATTATATTGATTCATCATTCGATAAGTATTAAACAATAATGATTACATTTATTGAGCGATCACATGATTTTTAGCTATACTAATTGATGCTTTATCGATATCACCACTATCACTCATTTAGTGGTCTATCAGCATCTATCCTCTTAATAAACAAAGCGCAAATAATCCATGAGAATCGTTAAACTAACTCAATATCCAGCCTACTTTAAAACTGCCGCCAATTGGTTTTCATCTCATTGGCATATCCCCGCTGAGAGCTATCAAGACAGCATGCAAATCTCGTTAACACAGCCAAAGGCGGTTCCACAGTGGTATATGGTCTTAAATCAAGATCATCAAATTATTGCCGGTGCCGGTGTGATTGACAACGACTTTCATGAAAGAACCGATCTCAGCCCCAATTTATGCGCGTTATATGTTGAAACCGCTTACCGACAGCAACACATCGCGAAGCAATTACTCGATTTTATTCGCGCAGATATGGCGAAAATGGGCTTTAAACAGCTATATCTGATTACCGATCATCAGACATTCTATGAAAAGTGTGGCTGGCAGTGGTTAACCATGGTGCAAGATAATGAGGGGGAGCAGGTCCGGCTCTATGTGACCAAGACCCAATAGTATGAAACACCAATTAACAGGTAACATATTAAAACCCAGTTCTGGCGGATTGCTGGGCTTTTTTATACCTGAATCAAATTAGGTGAAGCGAGATTAACTAATATAGCGGTTTCTACCGGCTAAAAACCCCATTGAAGCCCCGACTGCGGCTAATAACACACATAGCCAGAGTACTAGAGACCAGCTATGAAATAAGCCATTGAGTGCCCCCATCGCGATCGGCCCAACAGCGGCTAGCAAATAGCCGAACGATTGTGACATGCCGGATAAAATGGCGGTCTGATGAGGATGATGAGTCCGCAGTCCAACCATCGATAAACCAATAATAATACCCGCACCGGTGCCCAGTCCAAATAGCAGCATCCAGATCAACGCCAGCTGTGGTGCGAGCAACAAGCCAAGCAGACCAACAATGGAAAACAGACAAACTGTCACCGCCAGCATACGTTGATCGGGTAAACAACGTAAGATAAAACCGAGTACTAAACCCGGAATCCCGGTTGCCAGCTGCATGATACCGTGCAGGGAGCCCGATTGAGTTGCTGAGATACCTGCATCCATTAAAATAGCCGGTAACCAGCCAATGATCACATAATAAATGGTCGAGTTCAAGCCAAGATACAGGGTAATTTGCCAGGCCAGCGCAGAGCGCCACACCCGACTATTGGGATGATGGAGTGGCGCGGTAATGACAGACATCTTGGCCGATTTGAGTTGGATACTCCATATTATCAGCGCAATAAACGGTAATATAATCAAGGTGAGTAGTGAAAGGCACCACCACCGCAGACCCCAGCGCCGCCGCCGCGCCCATCATCAGTGCATAAGCGCCGGTCAATGAGGTAACATGCTGGGGAAAATCACGCTTAATTAAGCTCGGTAGTAACACATTGCCAAAAGCAATCCCGACCCCAATCAAACAAGTGCCGGCATAGAGTCCAAACATATCGCCCAGCGAGCGCCATAAAATACCGAGCGCAATCGTGATTAAAGCGAAAAACAGCGTTTTCTCAAAACTGAAGCGTCTTGAAAAAGGTGCACTCAATGGCGATATTATCGCAAAGGCCAACAAAGGGAGTGTAGTTAATGCACCCGTTTCAATCGAGTTAAGCCAAAAAGCGTCCATGATAGGTTCGAGCAGTGGCGGTAAGGCAGTAAAAGGCGCCCGCAAATTGGCGGCAATGAATAAAATCCCCAGAATTGACACTATTTTGATAGATTTATTAGCTGTTTCAGCATGTTTGAGTTGATTCACTTTCTTGTTATAACCTGAATGATGATGAGAGGCGCAAGTATAATTTTTTCTGCTATACGATAATATAAAAATTTAAACCGATGCGAGCCAAATGATGACAAAATAGCAACCTGCTGATTTTAATGGCAGGATTTACGCTATTCTATCTGTTGTGATGGCTATTTTCGCTTTAGAGATAAAATCAAATGATCCGCTCTTGGTCTCATATAAGCGATGAAGTTTGATCAAGCGTATTTACAGGCGTAAATGGACCGTGTTTATGCGATGAACAGCATGGAAACGTTCAAGAACAATGATTGGGTTAATACATATCATAAGCTATCGATATCCACTCACCCAATCAATACCCTTAGTTTATCCTAAGGGCATCAGTCTATGATTGATTATCGGCTAAAAATAACCAGGTATCGAGCATGGTGTCTGGATTTAATGAAACACTGGTAATCCCTTGTTCCATCAACCACTGTGCCAGATCCGGATGATCCGATGGACCCTGTCCACAAATGCCGATATATTTATTGGCATCACGACACGCTTCAATCGCCATCGTAAATAGCTTTTTCACCGCCGGATTACGCTCATCGAATAGATGGGCAATAATCCCCGAGTCTCTATCTAAACCCAGCGAGAGTTGCGTCATATCATTAGAGCCAATAGAGAAACCATCAAAATAGGTCAGAAATTCTTGCGCCAATAGTGCATTCGATGGCAATTCACACATCATAATAATACGTAAAGCATTCTCTCCCCGTTTTAAGCCGTTTTGCGCTAACAGATCAATGACCTGACGAGCTTCATCGACGGTACGGACAAACGGAATCATGAGTTCAACATTGCTAAAACCCATTTCATCACGCACCCGTTTCATCGCACGGCACTCCAGCTCAAAGCAATCACGGAATGCCTCACTGATGTAGCGTGAGGCACCTCTAAAACCGATCATCGGGTTTTCTTCATCCGGTTCGTATAACTGACCACCGATCAAATTCGCATACTCATTGGATTTAAAATCAGACAGCCGAACAATCACCTTCTTCGGATAAAAAGCCGCGGCAATGGTACTGACCCCTTCAACCAGCCGATCAATATAATAATCTACCGGGCTTTGATAACCGGCAATGCGTTTTTCAACAACCGCTTTAATATCAAGCGGCAGACCATCAAAATCAAGCAGCGCCTTAGGATGGACACCGATCATACGGTTAATAATAAATTCTAAGCGGGCCAGTCCCACACCTTGATTAGGAATCATAGCAAAATCGAAAGCGCGATCGGGATTACCGACATTCATCATCACCTTAAAATCGAGCGCCGGCATCTCATTAACAGCGGTTTTGCGAATATCAAACTGCAAATTGCCCGCATAGATAAATCCGGTATCGCCTTCAGCACATGACACTGTCACTTTTTGACCATCTTGCAGTTTTTCGGTTGCGTTTGCGCAGCCAACCACCGCGGGAATACCCAGTTCTCGGGCAATAATCGCGGCATGGCAGGTACGTCCGCCGCGATTAGTGACAATCGCACTGGCCCGCTTCATCACCGGTTCCCAGTCTGGATCGGTGATATCAGAAACCAGCACGTCACCCGGTTGGACTTTATCCATTTCGGCAGCATTGGCGACAATCCTGACCACGCCAGAACCAATCCGCTGACCAATTGCCCGTCCCTCAACTAGCACCGGACTTTTTTGTTTCATCAGATAACGCTCGATCATGCTCGTATTGGTACGACTTTTAACGGTTTCCGGACGTGATTGCACAATATACAGCTGGCCATCATCGCCATCTTTGGCCCACTCGATATCCATCGGACGGCCATAATGTTTTTCAATAATCATGGCCTGTTTAGCCAGATTATTGATCTCAGCATCAGTAATCGAGAATCGCTGACGCTCAGCTTGGCTCACCTCGACGGTTTTCACCGAAGCTCCCACTTTAGACTGATCACCATACACCATTTTAATAGCTTTACTGCCTAAATTACGGCGTAAAATAGCCGGTCGGTTTTCAAGTAATGTCGGTTTGTAAACATAAAATTCATCTGGGTTTACCGCGCCCTGCACCACTGTTTCACCCAATCCATAGGCCGAGGTAATAAACACCACATCTCTAAAACCAGACTCAGTATCAAGTGTGAACATCACTCCCGAAGAGGCGGTTTCCGAACGCACCATCCGCTGCACACCAGCTGATAAAGCGACCAATTTATGATCGAAACCTTGATGAACACGATACGCAATCGCACGATCATTAAACAGCGAAGCAAACACCTCTTTGGCCGCGTAAATGACGTTATCTACCCCTTTAATATTTAAAAAAGTCTCTTGCTGACCGGCAAACGAAGCATCCGGCAGATCTTCGGCTGTCGCAGAAGAGCGCACAGCAACCGCGATATCATGTCCGTTGGCTAATTGCGCAAAAGCGTGGCGAATATCCTGATCTAATTGTGCGGGGAAATCGGCCTCCATAATCCATTGACGAATTTGACTACCTGCCTTTGCTAGCGCATTCACATCATCAACATTAAGCGTATCCAGAATGTGATGAATACGCTCATTGAGTCCGCTCTGCGCTAAAAACGCCCAATAAGCCTCCGCCGTGGTGGCAAAGCCACCAGGAACAGAAACTCCCGCGCCGGCTAAATGACTGATCATCTCCCCAAGAGAGGCATTTTTACCACCGACTTTTTCCACATCATTAACACCAACGGTTGCTAACGATACGACATAGTTTGTATTTATGGCCAAGGTACTACCCCCATTTTGCTTTTTTGAAAAAACGTGGAGAACAAACTTCTTCATCATCTCAACAACAAAAATGCAAATATTTATATTTTTTATGAAACGATTGTATAAAAACTTACCTATCAAAAAGATCCATATTACTATATCAGACTTAAAATCATTATTGTTCAAATTTTAGGTAGGTTGATATGAAAAGAACGGTTTTTTTTATCTCAGATGGGACCGGTATCACCGCGGAAGCCATAGGACACAGTCTGTTGTCTCAATTCGATGGTATTGAAATAGAGATGATTACCCGGCCTTATATCAACTCGATTGCACATGCGCAAGCGGTCGTTTTACAAATCGATCAGGCTGCTGAAAAAGATGGTCTTCCCCCGCTGATATTTGAAACTATCGTTGATCACGCAGTCAGTCAAACGTTGAAAATGAGTCAAGGTTTTTTCCTGAATGTCTTTTCGACCTTTTTAGGTGCGCTGGAGACAGAACTGAAGGTAAAAGCAACCGGACATGTAGGAAAAAGTCATGCTATTTCAAATAACTATGTTGACCGTATCGAAGCGGTCAACTTTGCCTTAGATAATGATGATGGCGCCAGAACCCAGTTTTATGATCATGCCGATATTATTTTAGTCGGCGTCTCACGCAGTGGTAAAACCCCCAGTAGCCTATATATGGCCATGCAATATGGTATTCGTGCGGCAAATTATCCGATTACCGAGGAAGACTTAGAGTATACGAAGTTACCGGCACCACTGAAAGACTACAAAAACAAACTGTTTGGTCTGACCATCGATGTTGATCGCTTAGTGGAAATTCGTAATGAGCGACGGGCCAATAGTCGTTACGCCAGTTACGCGCAGTGCCAGTTCGAAATCAAAGAGACTGAAGCCCTGTTTCAACGCGAACATATTCCGTTTGTCAATTCAACGCGCCAGTCAGTCGAGGAGATCGCGGCTAAAATCATGGCAACACAAAATATTCAGCGTCGTTTTTAGGATTAATATCACAACTTGACGCATCATACGTCAGCAGAAATAGGGATTAAGCTCACTAGATTCAATCCTTAACCAGCTGAAGCATAGTTTATGTACGCGTAGGCACACCAACCTATCTGATGGCGATGATTTTGAAACGATGATAATTCAGTTATCTCCGCCCAATCATGGCGATTTAAAGATAGTCTGGTTCATATCAGTTAATCTTTTTAGAGAAAAGCGGCGATGACTGACAACTGCTCTTTTCTCAGATTGAGTTACACTTGGCGCGAGCCTAAATGGTGATCTTCCTCGCTGCTAGCAATAAGATAAGTCAGTTCATCACACAGAAGATTTTATTCTCTCGAACAGTAAATTGCGCGATCACCTGCGTTTGTAACCTGCTATCATCATATTGGAGGCATGCACCTGATAATGAGTAAAGACAATCTCACCAGCTTGAGCGATTGCGATGATCGATACCATGATCGACAGTAATAGCTAATGCAGTAGACTAATATGTTTGACGAAATCCGCCTATAACAAGACTTGACCATTCACGGTCTGGCGATAATCCGGACTAAAATAGCGGATAATCTGGTCTATTATGCTCCCCCGCAGAGAGCACTATCCCTGCCTGTAAAGCGGTTTCAACCAATAATCGATTATTCATTATCAGACAACCTTTGTGCCTAAAATTTAAATCAATCTGCTTATTGATCAGTTTACTTCTGAATGAATTGACGTAATATATCAAAATGGACAACATATATTGCTGACTGGCCAGACATGAAAAATAAAGCGATCATCGATTTTTCGGTTGATTATCTATCTCATGATAAACTGCATCAAACCGATGCCGATAGCCATCATCAGGGACAACTGTTCTTCCTCGAATCGGGTATGATTAGTTGTCAGGCAAAAGATAAGTACTGGACCATCACGCCCAATTGTATTGGTTGGATACCGGCTCAGACTCAGCACAGAACCACTTGCTGGGGAAAAATAGCAGGCTGGCGTGTCAATTTACCCGCGTCATGCGATCGACTATTACCAACCCAGGCCCGCTTATTGCAAAATAATCCGCTGATTTCTGCATTGCTGACTCGCATTATCAGCTTTGTAGAGACCAATACCTTAACCGATGCACAAAGTCGATTATTCAGTGTTTTTATTGATGAAATAAGCCAGAGTAAGCCAATCACCTCACTCCTGTTACCTCTTCCAACCGATCTATGTTTAATCAAGATCACACAGGCTATCTTAACCGATCCGACTAATAAACTATCTCAAGTGGAGTGGGCAAGTTGGGTGGGCATCAGTGTGCGTAGCTTAAGTCGTCATTTTATGGCAGAAACCGGTATGACCTTTACTGACTGGAAACAGTTAGCCAGAATTATGCTATCACTAGAAAAATTATCACAAAACCTATCTATTAATGAGATTGCCTATGCCGTTGGTTTCAGTGATGCCAGTGCTTACATTGCTTCATTTAAAGCCATTATGGGCATCTCACCAAAGCGGTATTTTGAGACCGAATTATAATACACGTTTAAGTCTTAGATAGCATTGTGCAAATAAATCGTGTCACTTATTTGCAACCATAATGATATTTGCAAAATAGGATGATTAAGGTGCTGATGATACAAAATAACTTACCCCCACCAATAACGTACAATGTAAAAGAATATAGGCGCCGCAAAACAGACTGAATCAAATCTATCCAACATGCCGCCATGCCCTTTTATGATATTTCCCCAGTCTTTAATGCCACGATCACGTTTAATCGCCGACATCACTAACCCCCCCATAAATCCGGATAAGGTCAGGATAAGCGCAATCAATCCAGCTTGCAGCAAAGAAAATGGCGTTATCCAATACAAACACGTCCCCAATAAACTGGCAAACAGAATGCCCCCTAAAAATCCTTCTATCGTTTTAGAGGGTGACAACATAGGCGCTATTTTATGTCGACCAAATAATTTACCCACCACATACTGAAAAACATCTGATATTTGTACAACGAGCAGTAAAAAAACAATCAACAGAAAATGACCATCCTGATCGTCATCTTTGATATTTAAATTGAGTAATGCCGGCACACAAGAAATACAATAAACGCAAATCATCACGCCCCACTGTAGTTTGGCGGTGCGAGCCAAAAAATCCTTGGTGGATCCGGTTAAAGATATCAGTATAGGTAACAATAAAAAGACATAAATCGGAATAAAAAAAGTAAACATCTCAAACCAATTTAAGCTAATCAGTATATATTGAATCGGCAACACAATGTAGAATGAAAAAACTAAAGGATAATCGTCATCAGTGGTTGTTGGCAGCATTGTCATAAACTCACGTAATGCACAAGCCGAGATCAAAAAGAATAACAAAATGACGGCAACGTTACCTAACCAGAAAGCCACACCAATGATGATAACCATAACCCACCAAGCATTAATTCGGGCATTTAAGTTACTGATCACCGCATTATTGCCTTTTACTTTTTCCAGAATAAATCCAATTATCGAGGCGACCAGAAGCGTGACACCAATTCCTAAAAATAGATAAAACATATCTTGAGCATTGCTGGTCATATCTATTTTCCTTTTGCTAACGCAATAAAAGTCTGACACGTTTTTTCCACAAATCGCTGACAGGTTTGCTGTTGATTTACGGGTAAAAGTTTACCGATCGCCAAGGTGCAAAGTAACGGCAATCGAATCATATGCCCTTTTGGCATGGTACGTTTTAAATTATCTAACCAAACAGGTACAAATAGGCGTTGTTTTGACTCGACCTGATAACCTCGCCAGACTAAGCGGGCTCCGGTTAAGATCTTTGTAAACCCAATGAATAAGACTGCACCCATCTTTGCCAGCATAACAGCGTTCTCCTTAAAAAAGACTGATTGAATTCCATTTTCCATTGATTTGACTATCGTCTAAATGCTCAAAATTAAGATCAATTACCATAATACAAACGAACACCAGCATTTGTAGCGCACAACAACAACACAGCTGTTTTCTCATTAAATAAAGCGCATCTTGCATTCGATTATCCAAACTGCGCAAAGGATTATCTGCTTTCTTGAGTAAACCAAGGCGACAAAGTGAGATTGATCCAGCGCTTTTAACGCAGTTGACATCTCGCTATCAGAACCCGATTGTAAAGACTTAAACAAGCGCCGATCGAAATCGACGCGTATCACAAAATAGAACTGCACAACACCTAACACAAATACGATCAGGCTGCCTATAGCAACGGGAATACTGTCAGCAAACAGAGATTGCAACATCAATAACAGTAAAGACAGCATTGTCATTGCCAATGAGAAACGATCTATTCTAGCCGATTGCTTTAACAAACTAATTTCAACATTTAAATCCATCAGTTTTATATTCTGCTGCACGATATCTCTCCCACCATTGTGCTAAATGCTGCTGTTGCGGCAATCACCACACCAACACTGTGTCCAATAACCGCGATATCCTGACTGACTGATAAGTTGTTTTAATATGTTGAACGAAATACTCTGCATCTCTGACCAGCCAGACAAAATTGGCGACATCACCTCTTTCATCAGACGATAATCCATTGCCTCTGTCATTCCGGCAAAAACTGATACTCAAGTAAATTTAATTCCTCAACAAGATACGCTATCCGACCGGAATGTTCATGACCGCGATGAAAAAGGATAATTGCCGGCGCCTGCCCGGGCTGTTTTTCGATGATGGCAGACCCATGGCGATAAAATAGCGCAATAACATCATGACTGATAAATATTTTTTGTTATTCTTGTCGTATAAACTATCAACCCTTTTGTTGATGTGAAAGCTCTTTTAACCCCTGCACGATGCGATTAATTAAGGTGTAAACCAATAAAGTCGCCATGATCCAAAGTAACGTATTAATCCAGGTAACGGGTAATAAATCGATTGCAATCGCCGCGGCCATGATGCCGATGACTAAAGCGCGATCACTTTTTCCCATCGGACCATCATATCGGCGTGATGCCCCAACAAGCGGCCCCATGACACCCGCATATTCGGTTAATAAAGAGAGAATAATGACGACGGTGAGCAGTAAAGGATTAACGGTTGAGACAAAAGCAAACACTAACAAGAGTGCACTATCAGCAATCACATCACAAAGCTCATTTAAATAAGCGCCAAGGACTGACTGTTGATTAAACTCACGGGCCAGCATCCCATCAACAGCATTAAGGGCCATACGAATAAACATCCAAACCGGCAGTAATGCAAAAATCCAGTGGTGATTGACGCCAAGCACAATGATCAATGCGACGATAAACGAACCGACACACGTCGCGATTGTGACTTGATTGGCAGTAAAACCGGCATTGAATATTTTTTGCACTAACGGGCGTAATAATGCCTGAAATTTCGTTTTCAATTGATAAACAGAGACCATCATGTTTCCTTATCAAATAACTTGGACTTAAATATACTATTTTCACCAGCAATTTACCAATATTTTTTATCTCTAAGACTAATCCCTCTTGTTTATTGAATTTCGATACTAGATTAATCGAGATAAGACTGTTTTATCATGTGTGAATCACTATGATATATAAAAAACTTAAGACGTAACAGGCTGAACGGGTGGCAACCTTCAATTAATTGTCCACTAAAAAATGGCGATTTCAATGAGCGCAAATTTTTTGATGGTACTTTTATTCGCTATCGCTAAAGATAATCAAGCTATGTCAGTCTTAGTTATTCTCATTTATAATAAACACCTGCACATCAAGTCATCATAAGGCAATCATAAAATACAATTAGAAACCACCGCATGGCACTGGCAAGCAGCAACACCAGCAAATAATCTATACTTAAAAAATCATCGCATAACGTCCGTTGGTGACGATCAAGTACTGATTGAAAACCATGCTATTGGCATTAATCCAGTTAACTGGAAATTGATTGATGGGTTCGGTAATCTGTTACAAAAAGGCCAAATTTCCGGGATGGATGGTATGTGCATCTTGGTAGCGGTCGGTAAAAATATGCAGCATCTTCGTTCTCGGTGCACGCTATGCCTACCACACAGACCTGCGTTATAACGGCAGCTTTAGTTATCACACTCTGGTTGATGGCCGAGCATTAATCGCCGTACCTGATGGGCTTAGTAATCGTGCAGCCGGCGGTGCGATTGGCAGCATGATCACCCAACTGTTAATTGCTGCGGGTACAAATGTTTATGTGACAGCCAGCCAACATCGCCACCCACAACTCCTGAATCAAGGCGTAGTGGCAGCTTTTGATTACCATCAAACAGATTGGTAAACTGCGCTGAAACAACGTTTAGGAAGTCAGTCGTTATCGGCTATTTTTGATACGGTAAATGGGCATAGTGCCGCTCAATTAGCGAGTCTGTTAGGTTTTTATGGCTATCTGATATCTATCCAAGATCGCCTCGAACAAGCACCACTGCCGCCCTTTACCACCAGTATTTCGCTGTATGAAATTGCGCTCGCCTCAACCCACCTATTTGGCACCAACCAACAGTGGGCTCAATTAACCCGTGACGGACAACAGTTACTCTACCAAGTAGCAGCAAGCTCGCTCATACTACCGACGATTAAGACCGTTAACTTCTAGGATATTCCAGATGCTTTGCACTCATTAAAGCACTATAACAATGGCTTAAAATATGTCGCCGTCATTAAGGCCTGAGTCCGGATATAAAAGTAAAATAGCTAGCAGAGTGCATAATGAAAGATGAAGAGCGTGGCGTGAAAAAACGGATAGGTAGATGTATTCGGTAAGATATCTATGAGTTTATTAAAAAGAGAAACTAAATCAAATTTAATCAAAAAAAAGCCCATGTATGAGAAGTTAATGGGCTAACAAGGAATGTGCTGCGTTCACCTGACTATTTATAGCAAAATTATCAACGCTTTAAAAATCGTTTATATAGCTCAATACACGACCAATTGATCGTTTTTTTTCGATCAATCAATGTTGAAAATTATATACTTTTTTACTTACCTTTAACCTAACCATTATAAAATCAAGGAGTATAACGATTAAGTTCGGTCTTGATTATCTTTTCTAATCAATGACAATCATACAGATAAGTTTTAAAAATAGCTCCTAAGCGGGAAGCAGCCTTATTAAGTTAATATATGTCAGTTAATTGACAGTTTAACACAGTGATCAGGACAGCAGATTATTTTATTCCTGAATATAATAAACTAAAATGGTTACCATCAGGACACGCTTTAAAATCCCCCCCCCAAGCACCACCCATCGCCTGCCAATATTGGCCTAGCGGTTTATAAGCCGTGGTTGCCGTTTGATAGACGCCGTCAATAAATAAATTCAAATCAATCGCTAAACGGAGTGAATATAAACGATTACGTATACCTTTACCTGCTTGCATATCGTTTTCTACTTGAGCCGGCGTCTGGTAAGCTTGACCAAAGGTGAGTTGTAAACCTTGCCCATCAGCCCAAAGAATCAGTTTGGCTATCATCACGGTAAAGGTCGCCTGTTTTTGAGTTAGTGTCATTTTTCCTCCAGTATCGATTAGCAATCCAATTATTCAAGTAATATTACATCAGCCAGCATAGCGTTGCTGGTTAGAGTCATCATGTAAAGCAAAAAGATGAGAATATGAAATTTGGTATCGAATAACGATCGATTATCAAGATAATTGATCTATTTAATGAGTATAAAAAAAGCCACGCTTTGGAAGCGTGGCTTTTTTTATACTTTTAGTAGCTATATATTCACACTAACATTTAGAGCGCGTGCCGTCAATATTAATTTCAAACATTTATTTTCACCATCGTTCACAGTCTAAAACTTTATCCATCGCATCAAGATAACCACAAACGTAGTTCTCTGCCGCATCTTTTAATTTAGCCGTTTTAGTCGCTCCGTAGCCAATTCGTTTTCCTATCATCTTGATATTTTTTAATGGTACCGGATTGGCAACCTCTCGATTTTCAATGCCAATATAATAATCTTTAATGATCTGGCTCATAGCTTTTTTTTCTGGATCCTGGCTTCTTTCTAGTCTCAACAAAATTGCCTCTAATAGGATAGCATCATCTTCACTGCACTGTTTGACAGAGTTATTATGCTGTTGTAATTTTTGATATTGCAAGGTAATACAGGCATAACCTAAATGATCTAAGCCAGCACGGTGGTAAGCTCCCCAGCGCTCTAAGATATAATTAATATTACGATGAGCGATAAAATGATTAATCTCTTGAGTGGTTAATCGGTCTCTGCCAATATCAAATTCAATTTTTTTCTGATTGTGCGCATCCATGTGCATCCCCCTAAATTTAAATACGTTGAATCACCAGGATATATCATTATCTCGATCTGGCTAATCACGCTATTTTTATATTAATTAATCACTATACCGGATAAACCTAAAAGGAGCTGATGATTAGACACCCAGATCCTCCGTATCCTATTATTTACCATCATATAGCCACTCTGCGGAACAATCTAAAGCTCTGGCGAGTTCAACCAAACTTCTTGGTTTTTGAATTCTACCTGATTCAATATCACAAATAGACTGCTGAGTCATACCGGTAGCCTTAGCTAATGTTTCTTGACTAAGATTAAGCGCTAATCTTTTTTGTTTTATTCTATCTCCTAGTAACATATCCCGCCCACTTCCATACAGTTAAAACTGTATTTGATAACAGCTTTAACTGTTTGTCAACTACAGGTTTTCCTGTATTATAAACGCGTGAAAAAAGGAGTCGTGCAGTATGAGTCAATTAGCCCATAGAATAAAAGCAAGAAGAGAAGAGTTAGGGTTAACCCAAGAGGAAGTCGCTAAACAAGTAGGTATCAAACAACAGTCATATCAAGCAATTGAAACCGGTGCAACCAAAAAGCCCCGTTTTTTATATGAAATATCACTGGCTTTAAAATGTGATATGAGTTGGCTGTTAAGCGGTAAAACACTCCCGCATTTAACACCAGCTACATTGAAAGCTTGCCAAATCCCATTAATTAATTATGCTCAAGTCCTGCAATGGGCCGACTATCACATACAAAAAGAATCAATCAAATATGACTATATCCTAGCCTCACTCGAATTATCAGATCGTGCTTTTGCGCTGGAGATAAACGGTGACTCCATGGCGCCAGAATTTAGAGAAGGTGATCTGATTATCATTGAACCGGCGATCACACCCAAACCGGGGGAATTCGTTGTAGCCGTTAGCGGAGAGCGAGAAGCAACCTTTAAAAAGTACCGTGAACTTGAATTTGATGTGCAGAACGAAATACAATTTGAATTAATTCCGCTCAATAATGATTATTTAATCATGAGTAGCTTAAACCAGTCCATCCGCATTATCGGTACACTAGTTGAACAACGCATTTTCAGGCGAAAAAGATAATCCCTTATCTCTGTCCTTTTACTGATAAAAATCGCTTAATGAAGGAGACGCAGTTCAGTGCGCCTCACCTAGTTTCAGCCTTATCGCAATAAAAAATAGCCACGTTATGCTAAAGGTAATCTACTTTTGATTGATATCAATTCACAAAACTTTAACTACACACAATCAATACTGGAGTACGCTTATTTACCCGCACCAATCCACATTGAAATTTGTCCCTGACTATCCTGAGTGGGAATATTAAAACGCATTAAATCTTCACCGATGACAAAAGCACCGTTGTAGTGATTTTGCACAATACCGGCAATATTACTGACAGTTACGTCACCATTTAAGCCGATATGGCTCAATATCACTAATTTAGGTCTAGCTTGATTAAATACTTGTGCGGCATCCTCTGGCGCTGAGAGATGAGCGGCGATCGCTTTATAACCAGGATTAGCTTTTAATAGTTCTGGGGAAGTCATTGACACAGAATGAATCAGGATATCAGCACCGGTCGCTTGTTTGACCACTTCTGGGCTATAACGAGTATCACCAGAAATGACCACCACATGATCCCGATAAACAATGCGGTAGCCATAAGAAGGTTTGATTTTATCACCATGATCGTTGTTAAAACTATAAATTTTTACGCCGTCCTTATCATAAACTAAACCTGGCAAGCAGTCATGAGCATCAATCATCACACCATCAAGTGGCGTCTGTTCATCTTGCTGACGAGTAGCAATATCGCTAGCGTAAGCTTGTTCCAATCCCGTAGCAAAGGCTTTCACACCAGTTGGTCCATATAGTTGTAAAGGTAATTTACGGCTACCGTAAGCGGGTTGTAACCAGCCAATTAGCCAAAAATCAGGAAAGCCGATGATGTGATCAGAATGAAAGTGTGTCAGAAAAAAAGCATCAATACGCCCTAATGGAATACCAAGTTGCCAAAGACGTGCGCTCGCATTGCGGCCAAAATCAAAAATAAATTTCTGATTGCCCGCTTCAATCAAGGTACTATTACCAGCACGATTAATCTGCGGCACGGGTGTACCAGTACCGAGCAGTGTGACACGAAACAGCGCTGTGCTACTCGCCGGCTCACTTTGAGCCCATAACAGTGAACTCCAAAAACTGAGCCCACACAAAAGACATGCTGCAATAAATTGTCCTACTTTTAGTTTCATGACGCCTCCTTGTCAATCGATGATAGTCAATTGGAACAAACATCCACACGATTACTGATAGTGTTAGTTAACTATCAGTAATATCGTAATATTTTTATGACAGCAAGTTACTTGCAAACGTGAATATACTGTTCTCCTCATGCTGCTAATAAAATGCGTCATACCACTGCGTTTATCGCCTAAATGCGTTTTATCATGGAGGGGTTAAAAAATAATCAACGTTATAGGATAAGCTCACTATTTTTTAAACCTAAGACGAAAACGATCGGCTGACTGTAAAATCAGTTGACTAAAAAGTGATAGCATCGCTCACAATAGTTGACTATAATAGTAGGATATTCATCATTTAAAGGTCAATCTTATGTTAGCACAATTAGTCTGTTATAAAACACTGCCAAAATGGCAAGCTGATACCATTCCATCGGCTTTTAAACAACCCCACAATACTCAGGTTGGCACCTATGCTCAATTAGTGATTTTGCAAGGTGAAATCGATTTTGCGTTACTCGATGAACAGGGCAATATTACCCATACCTATCATTTTTCAGCCGATCAGCAACCGCCCCTGATTGCACCGCAGCAGTGGCATAAAATCGTCTCAACCTCAGATGATATCGAGTGCCAGCTAAGCTTTTATTGCCATAAAGAGGATTACTGTGCTAAAAAATTTGATTTAACACCAACTCATTCCGACGTGATTGAGGCCGCGAAAATAGTGTCGCCCGGTAAAGCGTTAGACTTAGGTTGTGGATCCGGTCGTAATTCACTCTACCTAAACTTATTAGGCTTTGATGTCGATGCTGTCGATAAAGCCGAAATGAGTATTGCTAAAGTGAACCAGATGATTAGTCAGGCAGAACTCAATCATATCCGTGCCAGCGTATATGACATTAATCAGGCCAGTTTAGATGGTCACTATGATCTGATTATTTCAACGGTTGTGATGATGTTTTTACAACCTGATCGCATACCCAATGTGATAAAAAATATGCAATCGATGACTAAGCCTAACGGCTATAATCTAATTGTCAGCGCGATGTCGACGGCGGATTGTCCATGTCCGCTGCCCTTCTCTTTTACCTTTAAAGAGAATGAACTGCGTAATTACTACCAAGGCTGGGATATTATCAAATATAACGAAAACCGAGGTGAATTGCATAAAACTGATATGCATGGTAATCGCATCAAATTACGCTTTGCCACGCTGCTCGCTAAAAAACTCAACTAAGCTTGTACCACTTTCATAGTGCTAATTCCCCCTCCAGAATCGATAACGAGGGGGCTTTTTCTTACTTTCAGGCAGATTCGATACGCATTGGCCACTAAAAATCCCAGTTAACACCCATATTCACACCATGCTCGACAAAGTGATCGCGCCAAAAACTGCGATAGCCCACAGTCATCGCCAGATTGTGATGGTTAAATACGAGAGTCGATTGTCAAAGTGCACCATCTCGCGAGACCGGAACACTGTTCATGCTAAACGAGCGGGTGATATTCTGATTAAAAGAGAGCGTGGCGGTCTGCGCCACATCGCCATACTGGTGTACCCAGGCGATCTCATTTTGTAAACTTATCTGAATGGCAAGATTGAGTGACTAGGTTAAATCCGCGCGTAGACCCTGGGTTGAAATCCAGCGATGATCAGACTGTGCTAGCGCCTGCCCGGATTCAATTTCGGTGGTTGCCAGCACCTCGCGACGCTGCGCCGCAGTTAAATAGGGAAAACGAATGGCAATTAAGGCTTCAGCACCGATAGGCACAACCGGGGCTAAATTGGTCGGTCCGATCGGCGATAATCCATAAGTTAAACGCCACAGATAGTCAGCCCGCTCCTGAGCAGACGTTTGGTTAGTTTGATTAGTTGGGGTATGATCTTGCGCGGCGCACTGTGCTATCTTAGCCTGACATTCTCGTACCAATAGCCCGTTAAGATCTTCTTTAGCGGCTAACATCAGCTGCTGAAAATCGCCAGTGGTTTGCATCTGCTGGCCAAATAGCCCATTAATTTGTTGATTGAGATAATCTGGGTTATTATTCAGAATCTGCGCTAAGATATAAGTGGTCATAATGCGTGCTCCTATCACATCTAAAGCATAATGAACATCTAAGGTGACCCGGCTATTACCATATTCGGCCCCTCGGAGCATGAATGCTTGATATTTCTCAGGCAGTAACTGCGCAAACAGTAAGGTACTGGCAAAGCCAAATACCGAGTGACCGCAGGGAAAAGCGGCATTACCCTGAACGGTCGGCAAGATTTTGCTGGCGCTATCGGTTTTATCGCCAAAAAAAATCATCGGCAATAAAACTGTCAACCTGATCGGGTGCAACCTGCACCGGCCTGGAGTTACCAATGGTATTTTTATGTTCCGTTGAAGGATGATAGGCATTATCATAAACATTAAACTGCCCCTTATCAGGTAGACGAATGCCTGTCGCCTGATGGTCGATCTGGCCGTCAACACTGCCATTGGCAAAGTAATTTTTGGCAAAACTAGCATCGACCTGAATCAATGTATTCACTTGTGAAAAGAGCGCTGCGACATGGGGAGAAAAGGTTTGCGCGGCGTAGCTAGTCGGATTAATGGTATTATGGGCGGCATAAATTCGATATCGGGTTGGACCTAGTGCATCGGCCACTAACAGCTCATTATCCATCGATCCGATTAAAGCACCAATCGTATTATCCGATATCGCTTTGGCGCGCTGAGCATCGGTCGACTGATGATTGGTGGCTAAAGAAACAGCCAGATTTTGTTGTAAAACAGCTTGGCCTGCTTGATTGCTATTAAGGACACTAAACGGTGTGATTAATTCTGTGGCTTTAATCGTGCGGTTCTCTAAGGATAAACTGTAGGATGATAAGCCTAACATCCACACCCCAATAATCCATTTCATCGAACAATGTGATCGCATATGCACTCCTTTGCATTGTTTATCTTTTTCATCAATAGAATGAATAAGTTAGCAAGCAATTGTGACAAGACGATGAAACTTAAACAGATTATTTTTCAGTGCATCATTGATGATATGCCATATCAATCGGGTGGATTGATATGGTTTTTTAGCAAAAAGATGGCTCAATCATCTCGCTTGACGGCGTCCACCGCTGCCACCACGCGATGACGACAAAAGACAAAAATATACCAGCACTATCGTACTGGCACATTCAAATTAGCAACTGAAACGCGCTAACTGATCGAGCGAGGTATGCAGCGTCTCATTTTGTCTGAAGGTCGCCAATAGATGCTCAACCGTCGCTCTCACCCGCGGCGCAACTAAAACGCGATGAGGATACTGGATCACCATTTCATAACTACCGGCATCATGCTGATCAAACAGGACGATCTTTAAATCGCCCCGCATCAGCGCAGGCAGAGCGTGTTGAATACTGACCTGAGCAATACCGGCATGCAAACAAGCGGCTTGCACTAACGCCTCAGGCGCGGATAAACTCAGTATTGCCGTGCTAGGATCTAAGGTAATTACACGACCATCAGGTTGTTTAAAATGCCAGGGAGAGACTTTTCCACCTAAAAAACGGCGGATAATCAGTTTATGTTGCTTAAGATCCTGCGGTGTTTTGGGTATGCCTTGTTTGGCCAAATAAGCCGGTGAAGCAACTAAGATCATACTCAGATCGCAAACATGCCGGGAGATTAATGAGGAGTCGACAATCCGCCCACCACGAATGACCAGATCATAACCATCCTGAACAAGATCAATTAACCTATCATCCATATCGACCTCAATCGATAATGTCGGATAACGTGCTAATAGTGGCGGAATAGCCAGCAATAAAAAGTCTCGGCCAAATGCACTACTGGTCGAGATTCTCACATGACCACAAATTTCGGTTTTTTGTGCAGCGACTGTGTCGGTTGCTGTTTCCAGCGCAGTTAGGGCGATGCGAGCCTGTTTTAGAAAGGCTTCACCCTCTTCGGTCAGATTGAGTTTCCGGGTGGTTCTGTTCATTAAACGCAGGCCGAGCACCTGTTCTAAACTGGCAACATTCTTACTCACGGCCGCTGAACTAATACCTAATGAGGCGGCCGCTTTGGTAAAACTCCCCGCATTTGCTGCCTCAACAAAAGAGAGAATGGCTCGTACGCGCTGTGATAAATCCATCTATTTACCTCTAAAACCGCCTAATTGATAGCTGATTATAGCTTATTAATAACTTTAAGTTAATTATTAATAAACTATAACACCTATTAAAGTTATTAATTAAATTAGGCATAATAGCGCATCTCAACTAGCTGCCCAACATCATCCATACTGTTTGAGTCGATCAGCATGCAATAGGCCATCTCATTAAACTAGTCAAAAATAGGAAATCTTTTATGCCAAAGCCTGCTTATGTTATTTTTGAGGTAAAAATATATGACCTTCTTATAATAAAACCCTATCTGGAACAGGCTAAAGCTAGCTTTGAAGCCTTCGGGGGGTAAATGTATTGTTCATACTGATCAGGTGGTGACATTAGAAGGTAATGTACCTGCATTAGATACTATGGTGATATTACAATTTGACAGTCAGGAACAAGCCCAAAAATGGTATGACTCACCAGCATATCAAGCTATTATTGGCTACCGAAAACAAGCGGCTGAGAGTCGTGGTTATTTAGTAGAAGGCGTCTCTTGATCCTCGCCTAAATAAAAAGCACCTAAAATTAAAGACAAGGAATAAAATATGAAAACGCTGGTTATCACCTCTCACCCTTATCCGGCACAGTCACGTGTCATTAAAGCCTTACAGCAAACAGCCGAAGCAACCGATAATATTACCGTGCGAAATTTAGAATCATTATATGGGCACAATACCAATCAGTTTGATATTGAGGCAGAGAAACGGGCCTATGCTGATATCGATCGCGTGATCTTTCTCTTCCCCATCCACTGGTTTAATGTGACGCCGATGCTCAAAGCCTATTTAAATGAAGTTTGGCAGTATGGTTGGGCATTTGGTCCTCACGGCACAGCGCTACAAGGTAAAGAGATGCTGGTTGTCACAACAACCGGCGCCACAGAACATACCTATTCAGCTGACGGGCTGACCCATAGCACCATTGATGAGGTACTCACACCGATGCGAGCCACTGCCAGTTATGTCGGCATGACCTATTCAACGCCACTGGTCTTTTTTGGCGTTGTCGATGCCGATGAGAAGACCATCAAGCAGTATCAAAAAACGTTCAGCAAACGTTTACAACAGGCGTAACATCCATTCACGGCGCTGCAGGGGTCCCCTCAACCTTTGTGGCGCCTGAATCATCGGCATGACGTTACCGATTAATCGACCCAGACACCTCATCTCGTTCATCCCGCTAAAATAGACCGCCGACAGCGCAAAAGTATAAAAATGCCACAATAAAATCTTTACTCGTTGTCAATCGTCAATTATGGCATAATGTGCACCTAATCACATTTTGACCACCTTATTGCTTATTAGGGTGGTTTTTCTATTTTGAGAGTAAATTGAGTGTTAAGTACAAACAACATCACAATGCAATTCGGCAGTAAGCCGTTATTTGAGAATATTTCCGTCAAGTTTGGCGGTGGCAATCGCTATGGTCTGATTGGCGCTAATGGTAGCGGCAAAACGACCTTTATGAAAATTCTAGGCGGCGATTTAGTGCCAACATCAGGCAATGTAGCCTTAGATCCGCATGAACGTTTAGGTAAATTACGCCAGGACCAATTTGCCTTTGAGCAGTATAGTGTCTTAGATACCGTTATCATGGGTCACAATGAGCTTTGGCAAGTCAAAGAGGAGCGCGATCGGATCTACGCACTGGCCGAAATGACGGAAGAGGATGGCTATAAAGTGGCCGATCTCGAAGTACAATATGCTGAAATGGATGGTTATAGTGCAGAATCGCGTGCCGGCGAATTACTCCTTGGCGTGGGTATTCCCATTGAGCAGCACTACGGTCCGATGAGTGAAATTGCACCAGGCTGGAAATTACGTGTGCTATTGGCTCAAGCCCTCTTCTCGAATCCGGATATTCTATTGCTCGATGAGCCCACCAATAACCTGGATATCGATACCATTCGTTGGTTAGAGCAAGTATTAAATGAACGTGAAAGTACCATGATCATTATTTCCCATGACCGTCATTTTTTAAACATGGTCTGTACCCATACCGCAGATATGGATTATGGTGAATTACGCATCTATCCAGGTAACTATGACGACTATATGACGGCCGCCACCCAAGCCAGAGAACGTTTATTAGCCGATAATGCCAAGAAAAAAGCACAAATCAGCGAACTACAATCGTTTGTTAGCCGCTTTAGTGCCAATGCGTCTAAATCGAAACAGGCAACCTCACGTGCAAGACAGATCGAAAAAATTCAGCTGGAAGAGGTCAAAGCCTCTAGCCGCCAGAATCCGTTTATTCGCTTCGATCAGAATAAGAAACTCTATCGAAATGCACTGGTCGTTCAGGATTTAGCCAAAGGCTTCGATAATGGTCCATTATTCACAAAACTCAATTTAATGATCGAAGTCGGCGAGAAAGTGGCGATTTTAGGGACCAATGGTATCGGTAAATCGACGCTACTCAAAACCTTGATGGGTGAAATAGCACCGGATCAAGGAGAGATTAAATGGTCTGAAAATGCCAATATTGGCTATTATGCGCAGGATCATGAGTATGAGTTCGAACAGGATTTAAATGTCTTTGACTGGATGAGTCAATGGAAACAGCCTAATGATGATGAACAAGCGGTACGCAGTATTCTTGGTCGTTTGCTGTTCTCACAAGATGATATTAAAAAGCGGGTTAAAGTGTTGTCAGGTGGTGAAAAAGGCCGTATGTTGTTTGGTAAGTTGATGATGCAGCGTCCCAATATCATCGTCATGGATGAACCGACCAACCATTTAGATATGGAGTCAATTGAGTCACTCAATATGGCGCTGGAGCTCTATGAAGGCACCCTCTTCTTTGTGTCGCATGACCGTGAATTTGTGAGTTCACTCGCAACGCGCGTCATTGAAATCATGCCGGAAAAAATCATCGATTATACGGGTAATTACGAAGAGTATTTGCGTAGCCGTGGTATCGATTAATCACTTCGTCCCCTAAATAATAACGGCGCAACTTAATTTGCGCCGTTTTTTCTCATCAGACTATCACCGACTCTTCACGATGACCGGCTAACCCCACTATCCCTCGTGGCGAGTCGTTTGTAGACGTGAACGATTCTGTCCACTGCGGCGCGAAGGAGCCGACTGACTACTACGGTTTTTATTGCCGGTATTGTGACCATTGCCATTGTTGCTTGACGAATGTGCCTGTGCCCAAGTGCTGTTACTATTTAGCGTTTTACTTACGGCCTGACCTCGTCCACAAGACGCATTGCCGCTGCGGGCAGGACGGCTGCTGGTTTTTTTAACTGGCGCGGCTTTCGGAGAGGCTTTGATAGCCGGATTGACGGCAAAACCTTCCGTCATCATCTCCGGAATCTCCATTTTCAGCAACTTCTCAATCGCTTTCAGCTGTGGCAGCTCGTCAACACACACTAACGATATCGCCTGCCCGGTATTCTGAGCTCGGCCAGTACGACCAATACGGTGTACATAATCTTCGGCCACTTGCGGCAGTTCATAGTTGACCACATGGGGTAGCAGTTCGATATCAATGCCGCGGGCCGCAATATCTGTCGCAACCAGTGCGGTAATTTGACCACTTTTGAAATCGGCTAACGCTTTGGTACGAGCGCCTTGGCTTTTATTGCCATGAATAGCCGCGGCTTTAATACCATCTTTGGTCAGCTGCTCGGCTAGATGGTTGGCACCATATTTGGTCCGAGTAAAAATCAACACTTGTTGCCATTGACCTTTACCAATCAAATACGAGAGTAGCTCGCGTTTACGTTGTTTATCCACCCGATGGACTAACTGAGCAATCTGTTCTGAAGCACTATTGGTTCTGGCCACAGCCACCGACTGCGGTAAAACTAAAATGGATTTAGCTAACGCTTTAATCTCATCGGAGAACGTGGCTGAAAACATCAAATTTTGGCGTTGCTTCGGCAGCTTAGTGATAATACGGCGGATATCATGAATAAAGCCCATATCTAACATTCGATCGGCTTCATCTAATACCAATGTTTTGACGGTAGATAAATCGACCGCATTTTTTTGCACTAAATCAAGTAGCCGGCCCGGGGTCGCAATCAGAATATCAACGCCACCACGGAGTTTCATCATCTGTGGATTGATACTGACGCCACCAAAAACCACTAACGAGCGAATCGATAAATAACGGCTATAATCACGAATGTTGTCACCAATTTGTGCCGCAAGTTCGCGGGTCGGCGCTAAAATTAAAGCATGCAGCTGACATTTGCCTTTTTTCGTCTCAGGCTTTTGAGCGGCTTGTTTCTTTATCTCGGTCAGTTGCTGTAAAATCGGCAAAGCAAATCCAGCGGTTTTGCCGGTGCCCGTTTGCGCACTCGCCATCAGATCGTGACCAGCTAATACCAGTGGTATCGCTTGTGCCTGAATCGGTGTTGGTGAAGTAATATTTTGTTCTTGAAGCGCTTTTAATATCTCAGCATTTAAGCTAAGAAAGTCAAATGACATGAAGGAGTCCTTGAATTAAAGTAAAAAGAGTCTATTCTCTGCGTAAATTATAAACCAATTCAGTCGGTTTCGCTGATTTTTTACCTCAATCTCACGCTATCACCCTGATTTGAATATGCTGATATTGACCATAACATCATGAAAAACAGCTATTTTTATCAGTAGGTGAATGGGAGTATGCGGATAGAATAAAGCGGATTAACACTCAACCTTGAGGAAATGAGGAGGCAAATGGTCAATCAATTATTCGCGCTATTTCACTTAATCTCATTGATTTAAAAATAGTATCACAATGTCTGGGGTTGAGTCTCAATCTAGCTATTTCCGCTTTCATTGATAAAGGCTGACCCACACACTTTATATAACAAAGCGGTTGGGTTTATGGCTGCATCAATACAGCCATAAATCCAACCACCGATAGTTGGTTTAAATAGTTATTAAGCCTGCTCAGTCGCCGTCCTCGGTAAGAAAACATTGATCACACTAGCAACGATTAAAATCACCACAGAAGGAATTAACCAACCTAAATTATCCGCAGATAAAGGTAATGATGAGATTAAATCGGGGATCGGTAAATCAGCGGCGCGTAAGCCATCAAAAATACCAAAAAACAGCGCTGATAACATCACCGGTACAAACACATAACTTGGCTGAGGCCAGCATTTCTTAAAGAAGCTCATCAGCACAAGCGCGATACAAGGCGGATAAATCGCCATCAAGATCGGGCCGGTAATCGCCAGTAAGTGAGTCAGACCTATATTTGAGACTAAGAATGACGCACCCGCAATCACTAATACCACTAATTTATAAGGAACAGAGAGTAAGTTAGAAAAGTAACTACCACACGCTGAGGTGATACCAATCGCCGTAACCAAACAAGCAATACCAATTAAAACGGCTAAAAAGACCGAACCATAGATGCCAAAGGTGTGGTTAACATAGGCTTGTAATAGACCCGCGCCATTTTCAACGCCATTTGAAATCAAATAACTATTACTACCGAGCTTAAACAAGCCGATATAAATAATCGATAAACCGACGCCAGAAATCAAACCGGCTGTAATCGCATAACGGGTAACCAATTTAGTATCGGTCACTCCACGCAGGCGAATAGCGTTAACGATGACTAAGGCAAACGCCAGTGAAGCTAGCGTATCGAGGGTCAAATACCCTTCCACAAAGCCTTGTGAGAACGCTGATCCGACATTCACAAAATCAGGTGAAGGTGCCATCAGAGCTCCCACTGGAAAGTAGAAAGCTGCAAAACATAATACTAATAGAGAGAGAATTTTAAGCGGTGCTAAGATACGACCGACCGAATCTAATAATTTTTGCGGATAAAACGAGATTGCAATCACCACCACAAAAAAGATCAAACTATAGACAAATAACATTTGGGATTTCAGCGTTCGCAGCCCCTCTTCGGTCGCGGCGTGTAAAAAAGGCATAATCCCCACATCAAAAGAGACCGCTGCCGTTCTTGGATTAGCAAACAATGGGCCAATCGAGAGATAACAGATAACGGCTAAGACAATACCGCCCCATTTACCGATTGGACTGGTTAAATTACCAATCAGGCCGCCTACTCTGGCCATCGCAACAATGGTGATCACCGGTAAGGTTACACCCGTAATCAAGAAACCGAGCGCCGAAATCCAAACATTATGACCGGCGTGCAAGCCAATAAACGGTGGTAAAATAATATTTCCTGCACCCACAAACAGTGCAAATGTCATAAATCCTAAAGCAAAAATATCTATTATCGTTAATTTTTTCATTCTAAAAAACACCAAAATTTATTTGTCCGTTACCTCAAATATAACGGCGGGAATCATCTAAAATCGACACAAAAGGAGGCTCAATATACCATTAATAAAAAAACTAATAAATATTTATATAATACTGGTCAAGCTTTACAGAATAAATTAGGATGAAAATCTCGCAACGCCGCGTAATAAATAAAAGAAAGCGCAAACAATCGGTAATGAAGAATTAAAAATAAGCAAGGAAATGGTTATGCAGCCTATCAAAAATAGTTATCATGTTGCCGTCCCCACTGCTTTTGACGCGGATGAGGGATTAAATTCAGCACAAACACTCAGTCATATTGCGTCTCTCTATGTACAGGGCATCCGGGCTGTGCTTATCTGCGGTTCAACCGGCGAACAACATAGCTTATCATTGCAGGAGAAATTGACCCTTATCGACGCAATCAATGCCGCTGCGCTACCCGATGATTTAGAGATCATCTTCGGTGTTGCCAGTATTCGCCTAAGTGAGGCCAAAATACTCGCCCAGCATGTCAATTGCAGTCAAAAAATCATCGCCAGCTTAATCGGCTTTCCGCCTTATATCAGACCTTCACAGCAAGAGGCATTGGTTTATAGCCATTCCCTCATCGAACAGCTGCGTGATAAAAATATCTTACTGTATAATAATCCGGCCCGCACCGGTTTTGATTTATCGATCAGTGCCACAGTCAAATTACTGCAGCACCCGCAGATCACCGGCATAAAAGAAGCCGGTGATATTACCAAGATACCAGCGTTACTGGCACAGATTAATCGACCAATCGATCTCTATTGTGGCGGCGAATTACACTTAGCTCAGCAAATCAAAGCCGGTTTTAATCGCTTGTCGTCAATCGCCGGTAATATCTATCCGGCTGAAATTGGTGACTATTTTGCCCGCTTACTCAGTCAGCAGATCACAGCACAAGAGATACAAGTAATCAAGTCTCTGCTAAGTACTGTCTATACCGAGAACACCTTACAAAATATCAAAACATTAATTGGTAAAAAAACAGACATTGATATGGGGATTTGCCGCGCCCCATTAGGTATGGCATAGCCCCTTTATCGTTATTTTTTCGCGGTGCGGTTACACTATTGCTCGGTAAGATTAAACTGAGGATAGATAACAACTAATCCATAGCATAGCCATCATAAAATATTGATACCAAGCGTGGCGACAATGAGCTATTGAGTACTGTGTCAGTCAAAGTTATCTCGCTAACCCTTATCGCTCGATATATCCGTATCGCTGATGTGTTTGATTGTGAAAAAATAGCAGTAACAGAGCATAGCGATTATGTTCAGATTAGTGAATAATAACCGATATATTAGGGATTTATCACTTAAATAACCGAGTCTTTATCTTCAAACTATAAGGATTATTCACAAATGGATGCGCTCTATCTCAATATTATGATCAAAATGGCCGCAGCGTTTTTTATTCTACTTATCTATATCAATCTATCCGGTAAAGGTGCCCTGGCGCCCATTTCAGCGCTCGATCAGGTCGGCAACGTGGTACTCGGTGCGATTATTGGCGGCCCGCTTTACAATCCATCTATCAGTCTCTACCTATTAGTGTGTACGGCCAGTGCCTGGGCTGGATTACTGCTGTTGGTTCGTTATCTGACCTTTAAACGTAGTCTGGTTAAAAATGTGGTTGATGGACGCTCAATTCAGCTGATGAAAAATGGTCAGGTATTGTCGCAAAATTTTGCGCAGGCTAAACTTGCGGTGCGTGATTTTATCATGTTATTACATCAGCGCGGCTATCATCATCTCGATGAACTCGATAATGTCTGGTTTGAATATAATGGTCAAATGACCGTGGTTAAAAAAGGCGACATCGCGATGGCCATTATTCTGATTGAAGGTGGCAGTATCGATAATGAAAACCTCACTATATTAGCCAAAACTGAAGCGTGGCTGATGGCGGAAATTCAGCAACAAGGCTTTGCGTTTGAAGAGGTTTTTTTAGCCGAATGGCATGATGAACGATTGTGGATATATCCGCAAAATAAGCCCCAGTAAACATGTTGCCGCCTGAAATACCGTCTTTAATGACTCGCTTAGCGTGTGCTGACCTTGGCTTAACAAGGCGGTACCAAACTAGTTATCACTGGTATATTATCATAATATTCAAGGTTTACCCCTCCAACATCAGCTATCAGATTAAGATTTTTTGCACCAGCAGTTCACCAATCAGACAAGTATACTATACAACAAAGCACAATATATTTTGATAACAAAATAGGTCGATGTTCATTCATGAATATTGCCAGTAAAATTTTTTGCTGATAACCAGCATCAACTTAAAAATAAGGCCAGAAAGGGAGTGTTTATGGGGGTTTTAGAGAATAAAATTGCTTTAGTGACTGGCGGAGGTTCAGGTATTGGCTTAGCTATCGCTAAGGCCTATACCAAAGAAGGCGCCAAAGTGATGATATCCGATATCGATACCAAAAGAGGCCTGGCAACGGTTCAGCAGCTCCTCTTAATGGGCGGAGAGGCGCACTTTATGAAAGCGGATATCGCACAGCCAGATGATGTTAAAGCGCTGATTAAACAAACCACCAAAATATATGGTCGCTTAGATATTGCCTGTAATAATGCCGGTATTGGTGGTGAACTCAATTTGACGGGGAATTATCGTATTGATCAGTGGCGCAAAGTACTGAGTATCAATCTTGATGGAGTTTTCTTCTGCTGTAAATATGAACTAGCCCAAATGATAAAAAATGGTGGCGGTACAATTATCAATATTGCCTCTATCCATGGCATGGTCGCCGCCCCCTTCTCTTCAGCTTATACCACCGCCAAACATGCGGTGATCGGATTAACCAAAAACATTGCGGTCGAATATGCTCAAAACAACATTCGTTGTAATGCTATCTGTCCAGCTTATATCGAAACGCCATTAATTGATACGCCGAGTCAGAATATCCGTAATAGCCTGATTGCCAAGCATCCGATGCGAAGGCTGGGTAAACCAGAAGAGGTGGCAGAGTTTTGTGTGTTTTTAAGTTCGGATAAAGCCTCTTTTATGACTGGCGGCGCTTATCTGATTGATGGCGGTTATACCGCAATATAAAACAGAAATTCCTATTTAGCAGCGCCAAAAGCTCAGATACGGCCAGTATGCTTGGTGTTAGCGAGAGTGTGACAATAACATCATCCACAAGCCTATTTGATGCTAAATATTAAAATGGCCTTACCACGACTCAAATCAATCAGTCATCGTAAGGCCATCCTGTTATTTCATCTGGCTTGAGATAGTCTTATGTTATCGCTTAATAAGACAGAAAATCATCCGCGTTTTAAGCTTGGCCAAATACCTTGGTTAAATGCGCTTGATAGTCACTTAAGATTTGTTCTAAATGCAGATCTTTAATCACATCATTCGCCATAAAACTTGGCAGTGCCGATAAGCCAATAAACTGTTGTGATTTATGGAAGGCAAAATAGACACCATCAACGCCACGTCCATCAAAGAAATTACCAAACTCGTTAAACGCTTCGAGCGGTGCATTCCAGGTCACAGACAACATATATTTACGGCCCTGTAATAAACCACCGCTGCCATACTGTTTGTTCGGATCGCTACGCGTACGGCCATCATCTTTATAGATTGAGCCGTAACCTTGCGTATAGACATCATCCATATATTTTTTCATCTGCCATGGCGTGCCCATCCACCAGCCAGCCATTTGATAGATAATCAGATCAGCCCAGAGAATTTTATCCACTTCCTGAGTATTATCATACCCTTGTTCGACATGCGTCTCTTTGATTTCATGACCGAGTTGTTGCAGTGTTTTCACCGCAGCTTTGTGTAGGGTGGTATTGAGTTTACCACCTGAATGAGCGAAGGTTTGCGAACCATTAATCAGTAATACTTTCATCACTACTCCTATTGAAAAATAATCTTGATGATTGCCGGAAAAGTTACACCCGAACACAATCTTAAACAGAACTTATTATTATTTTATAAAGCGTCTTTTTATAAAATGTATATCATTTTACGATGGGGATGACATTGATAAAAAACAAGATTACGGGATGATTTAATTTATCAGAAATAGCCAAATAGCAATTTAATCAGTTACTTAGCAAAACAAATAAAATGTTACGGCGTAACATTAAATAAATATGATGAGATAAGCCACGGACCGCAACCGGTAGTGGCTCATCATAGTAAAAACACTAATCAAGATTAGAAAGAGATTGTGGTGGATAAATAGTAGTATCGTCCTGGTTCATTATAAGTACTGGCACCTTTGGCTTGACGGTAGATCTGTTTATCCAGCAGATTGGCGATACCAGCACTGACCCGCCAATCTTTCATGATCGTATAATTTGCACCAATCGCAAACTGTGCATAGGAACCCACTTCTACATCATACAGCGTTTCGCCACGGCGCGTCCGATACTCCTTAGGCTTTTGGCGACCATATTGAGTCCAGTTGATAAAAGTACTCAGTGCATCACTCACTTTCCAATCCAAGGTTGAATTAATCGTATATTTAGGAATAATCGATAGTGGGTTACCAGTATTTTTATCCTTTGATTCGATCATATAAGTCATATTGGTTGACCAAGACAGGGCTGTCGTTAAAGGAATACGCAAGTTACCTTCTAAACCTTGAATGACGGCTTTGCCAGAGTTTTCCCACTGCGTGACATTATAGATATTCGAGCCGACCACAATCTCTTCCAATACCGTTTGACCGGCAATAATTTTATTTTTATAGTCATTTCTAAAATAGGTCAAACTGGTTTGCCACGAGGCATATTGGTACTCGATGCCAATCTCTTTATTCACACTAATTTCCGGGTCCAGATTACTATTTCCGACTAAATAGCATTGGCCTGTATTACTGGTGAGTGGACAACCATTACCCCGTGTAGCTAGAAGGTAGCCCTCATTGGACTGATATAAATTAGGCGCTTTAAAGGCTCTGGCAATCCCCGCTTTAAGCTGAAAATAATCACCTAGCTGTTGCGACAAATTTAAGCTAGGACTGAAATTGCTGCCAAATTCGCTATGATGATCAAAACGTAGACCAGGAATAATATTAGTCCCCACTACCGGTTCAATATTATCTTCTATATATAAACTGGTAGTATCGGCATCGGCTTTACCGCGATCTTGTTGGTTAGCTGTTAAACCTAATAGATCAGCCTGTGCCGCAGAGCCGGGATCATCTAGCGACTGTTTGCTCCACTCAACACCTAAGGTTAATGATTGGGTGAGCCAAGTCTCAATCGGCATAATTGTTTCACCATTAACATAAAAATTCTTCAGTCGGCTAGTATTAAATTCTAAATCACTGGCAATCGCCCCTTCTACTCTACCGGCTAAACCTTCTTTTAAACGAGTATTATTAGTTTTATCATATTGAAAGGTGAATTTAGCCTGACCAAAGTCCCAGTAACTATCATAGGTCAGGCCATAATTTTGTCGATACATACGATTGGTTTCGGCGCCTGATTTGGCTAAATAAACAATCGTATCATCGACTGGCGCAGTGCTATTTTGCGTATCGCCAGTATAAATATTGCCCTGACGGCTATAACCAGCATCGAAGGTCAAATACTGATTATCGGCAAGCGTCCAGATAAACGAGCCATTGATATCTCTATTTCGTACTCCTTCTCGGCCTGCCACATTGTCAGACGGATTAATGCCATACTTGTCCGCATCGGTTTTATTAACATTACCATATAAGCGAAAACTGAGCACCTCCTCAATCAGAGGGCCACTTAAACTAACATTCATCCGTTTAGTATCACCATATTGACTATGCTGAGGAACCGCACCATAGAGCGATAGCGAGCCATGCCATTGATTAGTGGGTTTTTTAGTAATAATGTTCACTACACCGCCCGCCGCACCCGAACCATAACGCGCTGCCGCCGGTCCTCTTAACAACTCAATGCGTTCGACTTGTTCAACCGGAACCCAGTTTGAATCGCCACGAGTATCGCGCTCACCTGACCAACCATATCGGACAGCATTACGTGAAGTTACCGGTTTACCATCAATTAAGATGAGGGTATTTTCTGGTCCCATGCCACGAATATCGATTTGGCGGTTATTACCGCGTGCACCGGAAGAGGAGTTACCGGTTAAATTCACCCCAGGTTGCTTACGAATAATATCGGCTAAATCATTGACAGGGGAACTGTTTTGGATATCTTCACTGGTAATAATAGAGGCACCTAATTGCTGTTTGAGCATATTTTCAGCTGAGGAAGCGGTAACAACAATGACATCCTTATCCTCTTTCTCTTCGGCATAAAGCGATATTGAATAGGTACTTAAAAACAGATACGAACAGAGGTAGGACAGTAAACGTTGTTGTGGTTTCAAACAGATAGCCATGTATCATCTCTCCTGACATAGCGAGGTTAAAATAAGAGCCTCTATATTATTGATAATGATAATCGTTATCAATAATATTTTCAGTTAAAATCAATAAATTTTTTTATCTGCTGCTGATCAATATAAGTTTGATGAATAAAAGAGCGCTATCTCATTGAAACTAAAGTCAATCGATTAAAGCTCATTATCGTATCGACCATACACAGTCAGATAATACCTTATATGGCACACCGCACACCATTAAACGTAAATCTCTCAAAATAAACAATCAAACAGCCATCATTAACGATAATACAGCGCTATCCGCTGCCCTTCTATCTCAGCCACGGTTAACGGGGTGTCAAAGATCGCGGTTAAGATATCAGCCTGCATAATATCTGCTGGCGTCCCCTGATAGCAGAGTGCACCATTTTTCATGGCGATGATCTGATCGGAATAAGCTGAGGCGAAATTGATATCATGAATCACCAAAATAATCGTTTTGCCCAGTTCATCTGCCGCGCGTCTAAGCTGTTTCATCATGGCAACTGCATGACGCATATCGAGATTATTGAGCGGTTCATCCAGCAGAACATAATCGGTATCTTGGCAAAGTACCATTGCCACATAGGCGCGCTGTCTCTGTCCGCCCGATAGCTCATCCAAAAAGCGCTGACGCAATGTAAGCAAGTTTAAAAAGGAAAGCGCTTCAGTGATTTTCTCATTATCGGCTTCCGTTAAGCGCCCTTGCGAATAAGGAAAGCGGCCAAAACCGACTAGCTCTTCAACCGTCAGCCGACTATTGAATTGATTTTCCTGACGCAAAATCGATAAATATTTGGCTAATATGGCACTCTTGGTGGAGACGACATCCAGCCCACTCACCATGACCTGCCCTGAATCAGCTAGCAGTAAACGACCAATAATCGACAATAAGGTCGATTTGCCGGCCCCATTAGGTCCAACGATCGAGGTAATGCCGCCTTGTTGGATGCGGGTCGAAATCTCATTTAAAATCAGTGTATCGTCATAATATTTGGTGATCTTATCAATAGTTATCATATTAAAACCTTTTGAGGACTAAATAGATAAAGAAAATCCCGCCAATAAACTCCAGCACCACCGATAATGAACCCGCCATATTCAGCCCATATTCGAGGATCAGCTGTCCCCCAATCAAGGCGATCACCGCCAGTAAAAAGGCTACCGGTAAACTATAGCGATGTTGATAACTGCCAGACAGCAGATAAGCCAGATTAGCAACCATCAACCCTAAAAAGGTCAAGGGACCGACTAACGCGGTGGAAATAGCGACTAAAATCGAGACAAACAGTAATGTACTGGTCACACTGCGCCGGTAATCGATACCCAGATTAATCGCTTGATTACGGCCTAAGGCTAGCACATCAAACAGATAGCGCTTTCGCCATAAAAGTATACCGATAATACTCACCACCACAGCAGAAAACCAAATCAGTTCCGGTGCTGCGCGGGTAAAGGTGGCAAACAGACGGCTTTGCAGTACTGAAAACTCATTCGGATCGAGCAGTCGCTGTAACAGATTAGCGGTACTACGAAATAGCGTGCCAAGCACGATACCAATCATCAATACCAAATTAAGATTAAAATGGACCGATGAGAACAGCCAGCGATACAGTAAAATCGAAAAAATCACTAATAAACAGGACTCACCAATAAATTTAAGCAGACTAAATAGCCAGTATGAAGTGGTGCCATGATAAAAAAACACGATCATCGTTTGTATCAGAATAAACAGTGCTTCAAAGCCCATGAGCGACGGTGTCAAGATACGATTATGGGTCACACTCTGAAATAGCACGGTTGAAATACTTGCCGCAAACGCGACGATTATCATCGTTAATAAAATATAGCTACGACGGACCAGAATATAGGATAAATTCGGTCCCAAATTGATAGTCATAAAAAGGATCATGACCATCAGTGTCAGAAGCAATAATAGACTTATGCGCCAGGTCGGTGACAGCGGCTTGGAACAAACGACCAATGCGCGTTTAATGTTTAGCATAACGAGATTGATTAATTAGTAAGCACAGAAAAATCATCGCGCCAAAAACACCCAGAATAGTGCTGGCTGGGATCTCAAACGGATAACGAATAATCCTGCCAATAATATCGCACAATAACACCAGTCCGCCCCCCACCAAGCAGACCCAAGGTAGTGTTTTACGAATGTTATCCCCCATCACCAAACTAACCAGATTGGGCACAATCAGTCCTAAAAACGGTAATGCACCAACGACCACAATCACAATACCACTGATGATAGCAATCACCGATAAGCCCAGCAACATTACCTGACGATAATTTAATCCGACATTAATGGCAAACTCACGACCTAAGCCTGCGACAGTAAAACGGTCAGCTACCCAACAGGCAAATAAAGTCAGTCCACCAACTAACCATAAGAGCTCATAGCGGCCCTGTATGACGCCAGAAAAATCGCCACCATTGATCCAGGCACCGAGTGATTGTAGCAGGTCATAATACATCGCGGCAAAAACAGTGATAGCACTAATCACGCCGCCTAACATGATGCCCACTAAGGGAACCATTAATGCTGATTTTAGAACTATTTTGCGCAAAATTAGCATAAATAGTAGCGTACCGGCCATGGCAAAAAGACTGGCAATCAGCATTTTGACTATCATAGGTGCGGAAGGTGCTAGTACCATCACAACCAATAAGCCGAGGCTGGCTGATTGTGTAGTACCGGCAATTGAGGGCTCGACAAAGCGATTTTGGGTTAACAGCTGCATAATTAGTCCTGCCACACTCATTGCACTGCCAGCTAGTAATAATGCCAGTGTGCGAGGTACCCGGCTTATCAGTAAAATATCCCGCATCTCTTCATCTGACCATAAAGTAGCCAGCGAAAGATGGCTGATACCGGTAAACAGACTAATCGTCGATAGTACGATAAGGATACCAATACCGAGATACAGATAAGCTGATCGCATACCGCTACTGTTGTCCGAGTACTTGGTTGATTTGGTCTAACAGCTGATTATAGGTCTGTAGACCACCAGCAATATAGAGCGCAGAGGAGTCTAAATAGACAATCTTATTATCCTGCCACACCTTGGTTTTATGGATTAATGGATTATCTAACACCTGTTTTGCCGATAATGCCTGATTATTACCAATCGCACTATCGCGATCTAATACAAACAGCCAGTCAGGATTGACATTCAACAAAAACTCAGCATTGACAATATTGCCATGTGTACCACTCTCAGCCAGTTTAGTTGCAGGCTTGAAACCCAACTCATCATAAATAAAGCCAAAACGCGATCCTGGACCATAAGCTGACATTTTACCACCATTAATCAAGATAATCAGTGCAGTCCCCTGATCACTGGCGCGCGCTTTGACTGCCGCTATTTTTTGTTTAAACTGAGTAATCTGTTTTTCCGCCTCAGCCTGTTTATCAAATATTTCACCCAATTGTTCAGTACGTAAGGTTAAACTATCAATAAAATCATGATTATCAACAGCTAATGAAATAGTTGGCGCAATTTCACTTAACTTGTCATACGCATCATTGGCACGGCCACCTGCAATAATTAAATCCGGCTTTAAGTTGCTTAACGCTTCATAATTAGGTTCAAATAGGCCACCTACGTTGACATAATCAGACTCGGCATATTTTTGAAGAAAAGCCGGAAAATGTACGCTGGTTTGTGGTACCGCCGCAATCTTAATTCCTAAAGCATCCATCGTATCGAGGGTGGCAGGATTAAATACCACCACTTTCTGTGGATTGATTGGCACTGATGTTGTGCCTTGCACATGTGCAATGGTGATCATTTGAGGCGAGGCTTCAGTCGCGGATAGCTTTTGTTTATCACAGCCAAATAAGGTAAACGCTAAGCTGAGAGACAAGACGGTAACGGCAGCTTTTTTAAGCATAGTTGGATCTCCATGTCAGTGAAAAAGAATCATTCTCATTATCAATTAAATGGGGACTATAACAAAAAACAGCACGAAGCAAAACTGTCTTCCTCATAATTTTACCTTGACTGACGAATAAATAAGCACTTTCACTACTTTAGTGCGTCCTATTTATTCGTGGTCTAGCATCAATTTTTCAGACTAAAACTGATTTGAATAATTTTACAACCAATAATTTTTATATTAGCATCCTGTGTTCGCCCATCTCAATTAAACGGTTAATAATGATGGTTTTCATCCAACTAAGGTACTCACTAAGTTACGTTATCATGATTAAATATTAGTGACAATGTCACAAAAATACATTAAAAATTGTGTTTATTTGCCCTTTATGAGACTAAGTCATTGTCAGTTGTAGTGAGAGGAAAAATAGTAAGAAATTTAGAAGAAAGCGATGAAAATTCAGCAATTAAACCAAAAAAGCCACTGTTGATCAGTGGCTGAGACTAACCGAATCGCTTATTTAGTGGCGGGGGCATGCTCGGCAAGCCATTGATTCATCCAGACAATCTCTCCTTCTTGCGCTTTAATGACTTGCTCAGCAAGTTGACGCACCGCTGGATCTTTGCCATATTGAATCACGATCTTAGCCATATCAATGGCACCTTGATGATGCGGAATCATACCTTTAATAAAGGCAACATCTGGATCCGAATTCATCACGCCCTGCATCATCGGGGTATGCATTGCATCCATGGCACGCATGTAAGCTTTTTCAGCTTCGGTTGGTGCTTGTGATTGTGAATGTGATTGGGCGTGTGATTGCGCCGCAGATTGCGGCTGAGCCATTACGCCCACCGGTAAAGCCAGCACCAGCAATAACGGTAGCAGTGTTATCTTTTTCATTCATTTCTCCTATAACTCATTATTTTATGTCACGTTTATCTATTTTTTATCGTAAGCGTTGGTGACGATCACTACCTAAAATATACTAATCGATTATCAAGCAAAGTAAAGCACTAAATTGTGCTGCTAGTTTGAGCATTTACCACCATTAATAAGTCTACAGCTAAGCCGTAATTGACTAAAAACGACCCGAATAGCCTAAACTATCAGGTCGTTGATAGAATGAATTATGTGATCATCAAAAGCGCATCTTGAAGACGAATCAATGCAACGCGTTGTATATCACTTTCCTAAAATCCTGCCATGGACAGAAGCCATTGGTATCAATATCACAGCCTTTAAAAGATAACGTGACACGCTGCGGCGGAGTTTTTAATGATAATGGCGACAAGTTACGTAACTGCTCAGTCGATTGATAGACATACTCCACTTTCAACAAGTCACGATCGTGTTTTTTATCATACCAGCGCTGAAAAACAACTTCGCCACCAATCGGCGTTTTCTCATACTGTCCAGGTAACTGATACTCATTCACCCCGAGCGCAGTAATCACCGGACCCACCGTGGTATCATGGCCGGAAAGCAGCGTTACTTTCGGTTGCGCTTGGGTCATTTTCGCCGGCATCAAGGTATCCAGACGTTTTAACATCGGCTGAATAATATTTTTAACGATAGCCGGTTGTAAGAAAGTGGCATCGATATAGGCATTGCGAATCTTCGCTATCGATTGCCAGTCTGCGGCTGATTTGATATTACCCCAAGCCACCTGATGACTTGGAAAACCTTCATAATCTTGTAACATAAAGGCATCAACGATTAAAAATCCGATGCGAATACCGCCGTTGACAAGGGGTTCTTGATCAGGCGTTAAGTCTGGCACATTCGGCACTTGACTTAAATCGCACTGTTTCTGAACTTTACAGGCTACTGAGTTTTTATAATCGATGATCTGTTCTAATTTAGCATAAGAAGCACCGAGATCTTGTTTAGCAATATAATCATGGATCTCTTTGGTCACTTTCGCCTGAAATGCCGGACTATTCTCTTTCACGGCCGGATAAAATATCGGATCACGACTCGCCAGATCACTGAAGTGATTGATTTTGATATTATCACACCCCGGAAAAGCGCCGGCGGTAAAAAACTGCGCCGTAGCAATAGTTCTCAAGATAACATTGGTATAGACGTGATAATCAGCCTCTGTAGGACAGGTATTTTTAGGCAGCAGGTTGTTTTGCACTACCCACTGATTAAAATAACCGCCCATAAAGACTTCCAGTGCGCCCCCTTTGGTGGTTAAAATACCACCATCAGTATCCCAAGCTTGCCACTGATATGGTGTGGCATCAATCAGCTGCTGAGCCCCTGCCACTAACGGTGCGCGTAGACCATGACGCGTCAAAACTACCACCTGTTTTAGCGCATAATCACTGCTCGGCTCCGCCGGCTTTTGCGCATAGGCAACATCAATCATCGCGGATATGATACCGGTCAATAACAGGGCTTTTTTAATTAACTTCATTGTTTTTCCTTTTCCTTGTGAATAAAACGGTGCTGATCTGAGCATGATCTCATAGTAATAATTGTGCTGTTTTTTTGCACGTTAACGGATTGAAATACGTGAGCAAGATCAAGATATGCAGCTGATGCACGCTTAATCATTTGATCTGCATCACAAAATAGCCCTATTTCATGTAGTCATATCGACTATCCCTAGCTGATAAATAAGATATAGCTGCGCCTATATTCCTCACTCACTCAATAAAATATCCTAACTAATCCTATTGTTTCTCAGTACTGAAAAGCGCGTGATAAATTCGATAAAGTTGATCCGAAAGCCTTGATTGGCAGCTATTTGAACGGCATAGTGCTAACATGAATAGTCGCTAAATTAAGATAAGAAATGTTCAAAGCTCACACTATTTTGCCAACCAAGCGAAAATAATCTGTGTTATACTCTATTATCTATTCACTGATATTCACGTAGAACCATGCAAAAAACTCAGTGTTATGTACCTTACATTTTAGCTTTAGCTTGCTTGATGATGCTAATCTGCATGATGGAACATGTATTGCGTTCAAACAGTTTGATATCAATGGATCACTATCCACAAATTCTGCCAGTGAGTCAGACTATCGCCACACATAGCACTGCAGACATGACTGCCAGTCCAACCGCTCATCAAGGTAACTCAGTGTGTGATCTCGGTGAAAAATCGGTGTCACTGGCACAAGTGGTCGTGCTGTTTTTCTCGCTCTGTTCTGTCGTGAATATATTGGCCTGGCTATCACCACTATTAAAACCACTAATTTTGACCGGACTGCGACATCATCGCCAGCAGTATCCGCTCCGCGAACGTATTCATCTGAGGTTGTGTGTCTTTCGAGAGTAGATAAACCACGTTCATTCATAACAATAACGTTATTTATCTTTTTGGAGAAAACCTTATGTTGTTTAGATTAAGATTCGTGCTAGCGGGTTTACTTGCCTTGCACAGCGCCATGTCGCAAGCGACCGAGACCGATTGGCTGACCAGCAGTAATAATGCACAAATCAAACTACGGGCCAATGTTGAGCCCACCACTCATGACATTCATCTGCTGCTCGATATTCAGCTGAGTGATGGCTGGAAAACTTATTGGCGCTCACCGGGTGCGGGCGGTGAAGCGCCGTCAATCAGCTGGCAGACGCCAGACCTAAAAACAGATTGGTACTGGCCAACGCCAGAACGATTCGATGTCTTAGGCCTGCAAGCGATTGGTTACCAAGAGCATATCACCTTACCCCTGATCTTGACCGGTTCACAACCTGACAGCCTACAAGGTACGCTTACGCTACCGGTTTGCAGTAATGTCTGTGTACTGGAGGATTATCCGTTTACCTTAGCCCTTGATGACGAACAAGATACCGCCTTTCAGACCGATTTTATCAAAGTGATGGCGGCGGTACCGGTTAAAAGCGGATTTATTCAGCAAAGTAAAGTCAGTTATCATGATAGTGAACTGCAAGTCGTCGCCAAGCAAGCGAGCCAGTGGCAAAATCCCGGCCTCTATCCTGATACACTGGACGGGATTAACTTTGGTAAACCGAGTTTTAGGATTGATGGAAATACCCTGTATGCCAGCATACCGGTTACCGATGACTGGGGCGATAAAGCGCCGAATATTCAAGGAAAAACCCTCTCACTAGTACTAGCCGATAATCAGATTGCCCAAGAGATCACGGCACCCATCACTGCTGAACAATTGACCCAGACCACTCAATCTGAGCTGAGTTTTTGGCAAGCGATCGCCATGGCGCTGCTGGGTGGCTTAATCCTTAATCTGATGCCTTGTGTGCTGCCGGTATTAGGGATTAAAATCAATCATGTCTTACAGGCCAGTAACCACGATCATCGGCAAATTCGTGCCCAATTTACCGCTTCCTGGGCGGGTATCCTGTTCTCTTTCCTACTGCTGGCACTATTGATGACGCTGCTGAGAGTAACAGGGAATGTACTAGGCTGGGGCATTCAATTCCAAAATCCGTGGTTTATCGGCTTGATGGTAATTGTCACTGCGCTGTTTACCGCCAATCTATTTGACCTGTTCCATATCCGGCTCAATGTGGCGGTCAATACGAAACTGGCGACCCATCAGCAAAAAGGCCTCACCGGTGCTTTTCTGGAAGGTGCTTTCGCTACCCTATTAGCCACGCCGTGTTCTGCGCCTTTCTTAGGGACCGCCATCGCTTTTGCACTGGCCGCACCGCTGCCGATGTTATGGGGCATTTTTATCGCCCTCGGACTCGGTATGGGACTGCCATGGCTGTTTATCGCCTGTTACCCTAAATGTGCCACCCTGCTGCCTAAACCGGGCAACTGGATGAATAAACTCAGAGCCGTACTGGCTATCTTAATGCTATTCTCCTGTTTATGGCTACTCAGCTTGCTATCGATTCATATCGGTTTGCTGCTCACCAGCCTGATCGGTATCCTCTTTTTACTGCTGCTGATTGGCGCAATCGGCTACCGTTATGGCTACAAAAAAGCGCTGATGCTGCTGCTGTTAACGCTGGCAGTCGTTGGACTGTGGGTGTTTATCAGCATTAAACCCGCGTCACAGACGCCCGATAAGATCCAATGGCAACTGCTCTCAGTGCAGGCGATTGATGAGGCACTGGCCCAGCATAAACGAGTCTTTATTGATGTCACCGCGGACTGGTGTATCACCTGTAAAGTCAATAAGATTAATGTGATACTCGATCCGCAGGTACAGCAAGCATTACAAGCCCCGGACGTGGTCGCACTGCGAGGCGACTGGAGCAAATCGTCTGATGAGATTGCTGATTTCTTACGCGATAATGGCCGCTTTGCCATTCCATTTAACCAGGTGATGGGCCCTGCGCTGCCGCAAGGAGTAATATTACCGACGTTACTATCAAAAAATACCGTACTTGAAACACTTAAACAGGCACAAGGTGACCGACAATGAAAACAATCAAAACAATGAAATACCTCACGCTTTTCTCAATGCTGGCAGTCAGTCATCTGAGCTGGGCGGATAATGCTTTCACGCCGGCTCAGGAAGCGCGGATTAAAGCGATCGTCCGCGAAACTATGGTGAGTGATCCCAGTATCCTTGAACAAGCGATTGTCAGCTTACAAAACTATCAGGAAAATAAGCAAACTGAGCAGGTGCAAAGCTTTATACAGGCACATCAGAAAGAGCTTTATCAACAACCAGCTAGTCCCCGTATGGGCGCTAAAAATCCACTGGTGACACTGGTGGTCTTTACCGACTATAACTGCCCGTACTGTAAACAGTTCGACCCGATTCTGGAGAAAGTGATCCAAGATAATCCAGAAGCCGCCTTAATCATTAAATATTTACCTTATAAAGGCGAAACCTCAGTCATCGCAGCCGCGAAGGCCACGGCAGTTTGGCAGCAACAACCTGATAAATTCTGGGCGCTGAATGATTTGCTGTTTAAGAAAACCGGTATGCATACGGCAGAGACCATTAATCAGGCAATGGCCAAAGTAGGTGTCGATAAGATTAACAGTGGCGATGCACAAATCAAGGTTGTCAAAGAGGACTATAATTTAGCGACTGGGCTTAATGTGCAAGGCACACCGTTTACTTTAGTCGGCAACCAGCCGATCTCAGGGGCCATCCCGTATGAGCAGCTCAATGAAATTGTCAAACAGCAAATTGCGCTGGCTAAACAGAAAAAATAGTGGCGATCCGCTTGAAATTACGCAAGGTGGTTATCGGGTTAGCGCTGCTGTTTATCATCACAACCGCGCTTGATTGGCTACGTGCCCCGACCTATCCTGCGGATTTTGCGGAGTAGACGATGACCACTACCACGGGTGACAACGTCACCTTAATGGCGCTCAGTCAGGATAAACCGTTATTGGTTTATATGTGGGCATCGTGGTGTGTTATCTGCCGGTTAACCACACCGACGGTTGGCCTGCTTGCGGCTGAGGGCTATAACGTTGTCTCCATCGCGCTACGTTCCGGTGACGATAATAAAATCAGCGCTTATCTGGCCAAAAAAATATTCAGATACCAGTCATCAATGATAGCCGAGGCAACTTAAGTCACGCCTGGGACATCAGCGTGACCCTCACCTTCATCCTGATGGATAAAGGCCAAGTGGTCTTCTCAACCAACGGCTGGACTAGTGTCTGGGGTTTGAAGCTGCGGCTAGCATTACTGAAATGGTCTATTTAATCCAATCGCTTATCACTCCCGTGTGGTAAGCGATTTTTTCTTATCCGAATCTATCGCATATGTTTTATTGAAAAAGATTTATCGAACAAAAATGATCCAACCGAGTTTCCTTGTCACTACCCGATATCATCAATAACCCACATCACACATTGACGATGTCGAGCCGGCGAAATCTAGCGATTAAATCTGCCCCCTTTCTGAACAATTTATTTTTAAAAAATAGACAATTACCTGTCATATTGATTAAAAATAGACCTTGATTTTCCCGCTAAATAAAATCATAATCCCTCAGGCTACTTTATTCAATTTACTCAATCATGCTATATGGATATAGGAAAATAACATGTTAGAAGCTATTCTGTTAATTATCTCTGGCTGTTTAGCGATCCCCTCGCTGATTATCGCTAAAAAACCTGACGCTAAAAGCGTACTCGATAAAATCGTACCTTATCAGGGCTGGATTGGTCTAATTATGCTGATCTGGGGAATCTGGAGCTTAATTTCGGTGCTAGGCTACGCCAGTGGCAACCGTTATATGATCATCTGGATTTTGATGTTCATCACAGCGATTGTGGAAATTTTATTAGGCTTTATCTTAAGCTTTAATCTGCTCAATAAATATCTACTGTCAAAGAACGACACCTCACAAGAGAAAGGTCAACAGTTTTTAGCCAAACTCCTGCCACTGCAGGGTAAACTCGGGATTGCCGCAATTATTTTGGGTATTGTGATTCTGGTTTTATTACTGCTTGGTCAATGACATAGATATCTATTTCTGACAAAGTCAGTCGCCTCAACCCAAGCTTCGATGCTAGACTGTAAACAGAGTGAGTATCTGATTTAAAACTGTCACCGGAGAGAGGCACTATCAAATTTAAGCATAATCAAAGCCCTGACTCAGGGCTTTTACAGGATTAACGTCATCACGCGAGCTCTCCACCCTGTCTACTTAATCATCAATATGAGCATTGATTCACGCTATATACCCTCTTGGTTAGCATACTGCTTAAAACATAACCTTAAGCCCGTAAAAGTCATCAATAACAGATTTAACCCATATTGCTGTTGATCCTGATTGAATACTTCACCTATCTCGCCCACTAACATCGCGTTATGAAAAGTCAGTATGCGCAAAAAATTGATGTCATTTAAGCTTTGGCTTTGGCTTTGGCTTGAGCTATAAGCAATTTATCTGCAATATATGATCTAATCGCCATGCATAAAAACCGCTCACAGTGCAACTTTAGGTTTATTACCTGCAATCATTGAAAAATAATGACTTCAGGCATCAGTACGAGTGAGACCGGTACGGCTGCTAGACGCTCATCTCTAGTATAAGAAAATCACTCCTGAGATAATTAATGCATAGAATTAAAAAATACTTAAACCACAAAACTCACAAACAGTGACGATCAGATGAAAAATGGTTGATACTCTTATCACCATCTCAACGATCATTTGTTATTCAATATCACGACGCATGCAGACCTTATTCAATCTATTATGGCATATTGCTAATTAGGATGAAATATTATCAATAAGTCACATTATAAGTACTTCGATGTTTGAACTAATAGTATAAATAATCTCTACCCATCCCACTCATGCGCAAACCGCCGGAGAGGATTTGTTATCAATTATCATGGTGTCACCCAACAACATTTTTTATGATGACTGACAGGCTTTACGCCCGACCGATCTGCAATGCCAGACAGGCAGTCGAGCATCGTGTTTAATCATGTTTTTTACTCATATTTTTTACTCATGTTGTTTAATCATGATCCTGTGAGTGCCCGCAGTGAAAGCGCTCAAGCCAATTATCTATTTATCAGGCCACTATTGATTCATAGCCAAGGAGGAATATCGCCCATGCGAAAACCGAAAAAATTACTCAACCATCCTGACCATGTTCGGCGTGAAGTGATGCGGGGATTAACCTGTGCCTATAATGGCCAGTTAACCACACTGAACGATCACTGCGCCGTTTATCGCCGCAATATCGCGGCTGATCAGGTGATTATTGTCAGTGGCGGCGGCAGTGGTCACGAACCCACCTTTGCCGGTTTTATTGGCAAGGGCGGCATTGATGCCTGTGCGCTGGGGGAAGTATTTACCTCACCCTCCCCCGATCAAATTATTGCCGTGACGCAGGCGGCGCATACCGGTCAGGGCGTGCTGTTCTTATATGGTAATTATGCTGGCGACGGGATGAATTTCGATATCGCCGCCGAAATTTTGGCCGAATCCGGTATTCAAACCCGCACCCTGCGGGCGACCGATGATATCGCCTCCGCTCCCCCATCCAGAATCAACGATCGCCGCGGTGTAGGCGGGATTATGTTTCTGTATAAAATCGCCGGTAGCGCCGCCCAGTATCAACACTATAACTTGACCCAGCTGCATACCCTCACCAGCAAAGCCAATCAGCATACCCGCACCATTGGCGTGGCGCTGGATGGTTGTGCCCTTCCCCAAGCCAGCCGCTTTAATTTCGAGTTGGCCGAGGACGAAATTGAGATGGGTATCGGTATCCATGGTGAAGCCGGTCTTAGCCGGCAAAAAATGACCAGCATGGATGAAACGGTGGTTGAGATGGTGGATAGGCTCTGTACGGATCTGCCTTATCAATCGGGCGATCGCCTTTGTGTCGCCATCAATAATCTTGGTGCGCTCAGTAATACTGAATTATTGATTGCTGCCGGTAAAGTCGGTCAGGAACTGGATAAACGCGGCATCATCATACACGATATGGTCAGCGGCCATTTTTGTACCGCTCTTGAGATGGCCGGTTTCTCGATCAGCTTTTTAAAACTCGATGCTGAGCTGCAAGCACTGTATGACATGCCTTGTGATACCTTAGGTTGGAGAAAATAGTATGAATGTGAATGAAACCCAAGCTATGCTCTATTTTACGGCTGAAAAGATGGTTGAAAGTGAACCGACCTTAACCGCGCTCGATCAAGTCATTGGCGATGGTGACCATGGCATTGGTATGCAGCGCGGTTTTGCCGCTGTCAGGCAACAGTTACAAGATCCGGCTTTTCAGGCTCACGATATCGGTGACCTATTTAACCAAATCGGCACCAAACTGATGACCACCATGGGCGGCGCTTCTGGCGCTATTTTTGGTACGCTATTTCGCGCCGGCGGCAAAAGTATCCCCGGAGAAACGCAATTGACCAGTCAGGTGCTGGCCACCTTACTCAATCAGGGCTGGCGAGCGGTGCATCAGCGCGGTCAAGCCAAGCCGGGCGATAAAACCATGGTCGATGCCCTAGCGGCGGCGGCTCAAACCGCACAAGCCGAGGCGACTAAACCGCTCGATCAGGCGCTGGCGGCCGTCGCCAAGGCGGCGATGGCCGGTGCTGAGCAGACTCAAACCATGATTGCCGTGTTTGGCCGGGCAAAAAATTTAGGCGAAAGAGCGCTGGGACATATTGATCCTGGCGCTATGTCGATGGCTTATATCTTAACCTTTATGTCAGATTATGTGCGTCACTCGGCACGATATACCTGATAAATAATATCCAATAAATGATAACTGATCAAAGCGAAACATAGTGCCATCAACAATAGTGCCGTCAACATAGCGGCGCTAGCGTAAAAAAAGTCACCGCAAGGTGACTTTTTTATGATAGCAATACGGCAATATCCGCCGCTCTAAGGCATCAGTTGACTTGTTCTATACTGTCATTGGGATATGAGCGAGCTGGATCAGAGGGACTTTGCTCTGAATGATTTGGATCTGAGTAATTTGGATCTGAGTCATTTAATTCATCAACAAATTTGGCATAGCCAGCCAGCAGCAGCTTAGCAACATAAGCACCGGGATCGAGTAGATGACGGGATTTTTCGCCATGTCCGGCAGCACGGCCGTGTACCGCTAGCATCTGCTGAGTGGCTAACGCACCTTGCTGGGCGCCGGCATAAGCCTGCTGAGCGAGCAGCGCCCAGTCCATATCATTGCTCGCTGAATGTAAGACCGATAAAGCCGGATAGAGGCCATCCAAAAAGGTTTTCTCACCCAGCTCCGCTTTACCTCGCGCCTTGACCCCCTCAAAATAGGCGCTAAAAAATCGGCCAAATTCCGCAGCGGTGATGGTCGATTGGCCTTTGAAGGCCTTGCCTACTTGCATCAGCCCTGACGCCATTAAGGTGCCCATGGTCGACGGCACTGCGGTTGACATAGCTTTGCCGGCAGTATAAACCAATCGCCCGATATCGGACTCCCGACTGGCCTGAATAGCCTGATAAGCGGCGGCAAACCCATCACTCATGGTCAGACCTAAATCACCGTCCCCCACGACACTATCGAGATCAGTGAGTTTCGTCTTTTCGGCCGACATGACTGCTGCCCAATGCTGGAATAATCGATTTAAATCGGCCCGACCCAGTTGTCTGGCCGCAATCTGAGCCGGTTGTGTAGTAGATTGTATGGACGATGGTGCGGCGGGTGATATCGTTGATCCTGTCGCTGATTGCTGCGCTGTTGGTTTCGTTGATCGCATGAGACCTCCCTCAAGATGACGCGGGAAACTGTTTAAAAAAAGGCGTATTGGCCGCGGCCGTTAATAATCGTTTCAGTTCCGCATCCAGTTTCAGCAAACTGATCGAAAAACCGGCCATCTCCATCGCCGTCGCGTACTCCCCGACATAGGTATGATAAATTTGGATATTGGCCGCCGCTAAGCCCTGACTGACCCGCTGGAACACAATATATTGCTCTTCTAATGGCGTAGCGCCTAAGCCATTGATCAGCACCGCCACCTCATCACCGCCTTGATAAGGCAGATCCATCAAAAGTTGTGGTAACATCTCATCGACAATCTCATTGGCCGTGAGTAATTTACCGCGCCGGATACCGGTTTCACCATGGATGCCCATACCAATCTCCATCTCATCCTCACCGAGCGTAAACCCCGGTTTGCCGACACGGGGCACGATACACGGCGATAAGGCGACCCCCAGAGTACGGGTCGCCAGACTGGCTTTGTGTGCAACTCGTTTGACATTATCCAGGTCCATCATCTCACTGGCCGCGGCACCGGCACATTTATAGACAAAGAAGATACCGGCCACCCCACGACGAGTACTCTTTTGGCCATCTTGCGGCGGCGCTCCGGACGCCACATCATCCCCCGCCACCACCGTCTCAACCCGAATACCGGCTTCAAAATCGGCCATTTCCGCCGCCATGTCGAAGTTAAAAATATCGCCATTATAATTACCATACAAATATAATACGCCGGCGCCGCTGTCTACCGCCTGTGTGATGGCCAAGATCTGCTCAGCACCGGGCGATTGAAAGACCTCGCCAATCGCGCAGCCATCGAGCATGCCCTGCCCGACATAACCGAGGAACAGCGGTAAATGTCCAGAGCCACCGCCGGTGACTAACGCCACTTTACCGGCCACTTTATACTGGCTGACCAGACAGTGCTGGTCATCGTTCACATAGCTCAGCGCCTGTGGATGAGCCGCATAAATACCGGCTAACATCTCGCTGACAAACTGCTCGGGTTGATTGAGTATTTTTTTCATATTGTTACGCCTTTTCATCAGATAAGTACCCTCGCATCACCGATTGATGATCTCAACGATCATGAGACGACGTGCGTTTGATTGACACATCCGCCGCAGCGGGTGATGTCAGTGAGCGATTTACGGTTTACGTTATATGCCACTATGCCGGAGACTTAAATTTAATCTGGCTGGGATAAGCCCACTGCTGTAACTCGGCCGCCGCAAATCCGCCTGGATCGCGGCCGCCATTGATCAGTAACGCGTGATAATAAATCTCCGCCATCTCTTCAATATAGGCCGCTTTCAGTACCGCTTCATAGGGTGATTTATCCACCGCAATCGCGCCATGCCGCTCCATTAAGATAGCGTCAGCGCGCTTAATAGGCTCGATCACACTATTGGATAAATCTGGCGTGCCGGGCCGGCCGTACGGCGCTACTGGAATAACACCCTCTTGCAGATTTAAGATGGCACACTCATAGACCACCGCTGGAATCGGCCGGGCCAGCACCGCAAACGCCGTGGCATAAATTGAATGGGTATGTGAAACAGCAAAAATATCGGGTCGGGTTTTATAAATTTCCAGATGCATCAGACACTCACTGGTTGGTCTGAGGCCGGACTGCGCTTCAATCACATTCGCCTGCAGATCCATCACTACTATATCACGCGGTGTGAGCAGATTTTTATCTACTGTGGTGGGAGTCACCAGCACATAACCAGTCTCGCTATCCCGCACACTCGAATTACCGGCTTTATGCTTACACAGCCCCCAGGCGGCAGCTTTTTGGGCCATCTCCACCACATCCTGTTTTTGTCTCTCTAACATCATTACGCTCCTGTTTCATGATTGACTTATGAATAACTAGCAAACAGCGCGCCAATCTCCTGCGCACTGCTAGCGACACGGATTTGACTGGCGCCCTGATAAAAGGCTAACAGCTCATTGAGCTGGCCTAAGGCTTTTAAATGTTGTTGTAAATCTGGCGTCGCTAACACCACAATCAGATCGGCGCTTAAATAACCGGCAATATCGATCGGTTTGGACAGTTTAAGCAGCGACATACCGACCAGATTAACGCCATCGTCAATCCCGGCATGGGCGATAATTAGCCCTTCGGCCAACAAGATATAAGGCTGGGTTAAGCTGATTTTCTCAATAATGCATGCGACATAACCGGGTTCAATCCACTGTTTAGTCAATAGCGGCTGCGCAGCCAGCGCAATCGCTTGTGACCAGTCCATTCCGGCGGCATCGGCAATCTGAATATGCGAAGCCGGCATCAGATCGGCTAAAGCGGGCATGGCGAAGGCCATCTGCTGGCCGCTATGCACTCGGGTATGATCCGGATAAAGATAGTCGCTCAGCGCTTTATGTAATGCTTTACGATCGCCAATCTGGCTATGTTGTTCAATCAGGCAGAGTAACTGCTCAACCTGAATAAAATGCGGATCTACTCCTTGCAGCACACTGATGACCTGATGGCGAAAAGCCTGTTTATGCAGTTGATGTAAACCCGGTTGAATCATAAACAGCAGTTTGGCGGTATGGAGATGACAGGTTGCAAAGACAATATCGTAACAGCCCTGATATTTGTCATATTGCCGTTTCGACATCACCCCAGCAAAGTGCAGCTCAGGCAGTAACACTTGCAGGGTTAAATATAAATAGGTCGATAGCGTAGCACTGTTTTCAGATACCACAATGGCCACTTTCTTGCTCTTAATCTGATTGAGCATACCCTCCCGGGTGAGCCAGCCGCCAAACAGTACGGTGATAAACGCGATCTCCTCATCGGGCATTGGCAGCTGTAACAGTCGTTCAAATGGCGCCACCGCCCGCCGCACCATCTCATGCAAGTGACCAAAATCTTGCAGCACAATCTCATAGACGCTGTTGATATTGGCAATCTGGTAACGAATCCGATAGTAGGCCGACTTCCAGTGCTGGTAAATACGTTCAATCAGTTCGTTTTTATCTTTAAAGGTGATACAGCTGATCTGCTGAAAGATATCGATCACTGTCACCACGCTCTCAAGTAGGTCGGCCTCAAGATGAAAATATTTATCAGCCAGGGTTTGAATGTTGGAACTTTGGATAAGTACGGTCAAAAAGATCTGTTCATTAGCATCGGTGATACCGAGCGGGACCAGCAGTTTTTGGATCAACTGAAAATCACGGCTGCCTGTCACCTCGGCATAGTTGTCCGGTAGGGTCTGAATCATTTTACCGGAGGCAATTCGATGTAAAATAAACCCCATATAGTAAGTCAGCTCTCTTAACTGTTCATCGGTAAACAGAATTTTGCGCTGCTTTTCGATCTCGGTAAAAACATGGGGTACTTGGGCTAAACGGCCACCAGTAATTTGACGACTGGCCGATAACACAGTATCGGCAATCGGCATCGCCATAATCTGGCGGATCAGAATAAGCAATAAGTGGCGCTTATTGATTTCAAAGCCGCGCAGATGATAACCCTGCTGCCGATCATAATGAATCTGTAAGTGATAGCCTTTGATCTGACACTGAATTTTCTTCATATCATTGATAATGGTATTTTGACTGACCTGCAGCGCGGAGGATAAATGAATTAAGGATTGTCGCTCAGTCCGGATCAGTAAGTAAAACAGAATCAGTTGGCTGCGTTCGGTCTCAGAATAGAGGTAGCGCCCCGCCGGCACCGACACTTCCCGCAGCTTAAAGGTATCAATCACTCGACTAGAGACCGCCAGTTTACCGGTTTTAAAGCGTTGAATCGGTTCCAGCTGATGTGAAGTAAGATAATCATTGACCTTTTGCAGGGTATAGCTGAGCTGCTTACGGCTTAACCCCAATAACTGTTCAAGCTCAATCCCGGTCAGACTGGGATTATGCACCACGGCGTCTAATACCTGATGGATCCGTTTATCGGCAACCATACCGCCCCCTTAATGACCGCACTATCAGGCGGCCGGTTTTTCGGCGAATCCTTCGCATCGGGTTCGCGCTGTTATATTGTGGTTGAACGTGAGCACTAAAAGTGCCGCGCTCATCGATGTCATCAACCTGATGGATAAAACGTCATACCGATACGACCAACTGCGCCGGGCTAAAGGCTTTTACGCCTGCCGGGCCGGTGCGTCCTGCGCTGATTCAGCTAAGCATTGTTTCGCCTCAGCGCGCAGCTCTTTAGCATAAAAATAGTAACCAACCGACCAGTAGATCGCCAGTAGCAGCGGGATAAAGTAGCCTTGCATAAACTCAATCAAGAACGAGAATGCGTACGTAAACACCGGCGCATCGATCGAACTATTGGAGATCAGCTGCTCAGGTGGGATATGAATCGCTTTGGTCGCCAGCCCTAGCTCGGTAATGATCGGCGCAAACTGTGTCCCCACCAATAAGAAAAAAGGCACGCCAATAATGGCTAAAATGATCATTCTCAGCGTATTGCCCTTGGTTAAAATATAAGCTGGCACAACTAAGGCAATATTGATAATGCCGGCAAAGGGCAAAATTTTATTACCCGGTAAAATCACCGCCCAGATCAAGGTAAACGGGATAGCGATAATCACAGTAAACCAGATCTCATTCGATCCGCCCATAAACGGCCAGTCCAACCCGACAAATAGTTTACGGCCGGCAAAGCGCCGATTCATATAGTCACTGATCGCCTCTGAGATAGGTGATAAGGCCTGCATAAACAGCTTGGAGATCATCGGAAATAGCATCAGCGCCGTCGCTGCCTGAACGCCCAATAGCAAAATAGTCGACAGCGGATAACCGGCGATCACCCCAAACATCACCCCGAGCAGAAAGCCGATGACATGATTTTCCGCCAGCACCCCTAACCTTTCCCTTAACACCGCCGCATCCATCGGTTTATTCAAGGCGGGAATCTTGCGCAGTAACCGATCAAAAGGATAATAAATTGCCGCGAAAAACAGCATACGATGGGTACAGGTGACACCCGGTATTTGGGTTAACTGTTCAATCCGGTGCTGATTAATATCGCCGGAGTTGAGTTCCAGCACGGTTTGTAAACTAGCTATCACAAACGCCAGGATTAAGGCAGCCAGCGTACCGATTATCGGCGTGGCCATCGCCAGAACAATAAACGCAGTAAAGATTTTGCCCCAGACATTCCAAAAATCGGCATTGAAGGTGGCGGTTTTTTTACCGACCAGCATGGCAATATTAATCAACACCTGTAACGGGAACATTAAAAAGGCATAGGGCCAGGCCCACGAGACATTAGCCATGGTGGTCCAGCCACCATCGATAATACTCAGCGTAATCCCGGTCCGCGCCATCATGGCTTGCGCGGCGGCGCCGATCGCGGTCACCATAAAGCCAATCAGCATACTCATGCCGACAAACGCCACGCCGAGGGTTATTGCCGCCGAGGCAGCATCCCTAAATTTCATGCGCACGATCAGACCGGCGATGAGCATAATAACGGGCACAAAAACCGGGGCGCCCAGATTTAAAATGGTATTGACCACCATACTCAGAAAATCCATCACTGTTCTCCTTGCTGAAGGTTTACCGACAGGCGGCAATCATTTTTTGTAACTCCTGATCCATGTTGAAACCGGTTAAAAAAGCGATACCGTTAATCACCGGAATCGGGTACGGCTTATCAACTTTGGTAATTGCAATATAGGCCGCACTATCTTTAATGTGGGTATCGACCGATTTCAGATCGATCACCTCGACTTTAATATCTGAAATGCCCTGCTCTTTTAATAAGCGGCTCACTTTACTGGCCACCGTTTGCGACGTGGCGACGCCACTTCCGCATGCTACAATCACTTTTTTCATCTGATTATCTCCGGTTAAAACTTCACGTTAGTACGCAGTAAATTCATCAATTGCGATGGTTTTTTTGCCTGCTGTAGCTGCTCAAGAAATGTGCCATCACTCAGACAGCTGAGCAGCGTTTGTAATAAAACGATATGGCCGTCTTTCTCCATAAAACCTAATAAAAAAATAAAACTGGCTGGCAAGATTTGATCATTATTGGCCATCTCATGCCACGGCACGCTGCCCTTGACCCGGGTGACCGAGATAAACGGTTGGCGGATATGTTCAATATCGGTATGCGGCAGCGCCACCACATAGGGCTGGGTGGGTAAGGCGGTGGGATATAACTGTTCGCGCGCCTTAATCGCCGCCAGAAAGGTGCTTTTGACAAAGCCATGGCGATATAAAATCGGAAAGATAAACTCAAAAAATGCATCCGCATCTTCAAAGTCTTGGTCTAAAAAAATTAGTTCATCAAAAAATAGCGGTGGATAATGGTCTATTTCGGTCATGTGCTACGCTCCCAACTCAAATACAGTCATACCGACATCGAGACGATTTATAGGGGGTTATCCTGAGCATGATTGTAAAGAATCACACCCGCACAGACTAACGAATTTACTCCCAAATTCTCTCCGTGTGATTGCACATTAGCGGGATAAGAAGATGGCCATAAAGAGATTATACGGACAATGAATAGAATAAAACGAGATGTATGTGGAACATTGCATCCTCTATGGTGATGGAGGAAGCCCAAACGCAACTATCTGCGGATATTCAACCCCCAAATTAAAGAGGTATGTGCCATCGGAGAGATTCTCGCAAATAGTGTGATACTCTCCCACCAACAGATTACGGCCTTTTCTGATCAACTCCAAAATGGCTAAACATAATCGCCCCAGCAGTCGGTACCACATCAATTTCCAGCTGCGTATCATCATTCTCTTCTGGTAGATCTGCACTGTTTAATGACAGGCGATTGACGCGATAGGGCGTTAAGGTACTGACTATCGCATAGCCGCGCCAGTCTGTTGTGGTGCCATACTGATTATCGACGCCAACGCCCGGTCTACCCGGTACGCTGACAATGGCCATGGTTTCACCTAAACTTTGGCCTAACGTTAAACCGTGCGCATGCAGCACGGCGCTGCCGCTCAGCTCGACGGTGTGCTGGCGATAGCCCTGCCCCTGCGAATAGCCTAAACGTAAGCTACCTGCATTATATTGGTAATCCGCGCTCAGGTCCTGACTGCTGCCATCATGCTGGTCCCGACTGGTACTGATATCATAGCCTAAACTGTAGTCGTCGAGTAGCGTGCCGCTGACGCCGATGCGCTGACTGTTAGCGCCATTGTTGACCTGACTCTGATCATAATTCAGCTTCATCCGCGGCAACTTGATCGCCCCGAGCGAGAGCGAGAAAGAGAGGCCTATCTGCGCCTGGGCTTTACTATAACTATCATTGGTATACGCCGCATATACGCTGATATCAACATCGTCCCAGCTGTCGCTATAGCCCAGCTCGAGACTGGTTTCGCCTTTATCGCCGCCCCGCATGGCCTGACGCGATAATGTCACATAAAAGTTACTGGAATCAGACAGATACTGGTTATAGCGCGCTTCTAAGCGATACTTTTTTTCGACATCCATATCACCGACATAGACGCCATCTTCCCAATCCCACCAGTAAGTATTTTGTTGGGCGACGGTCTCATTGAAGGTGCGATAGTGCCCAGCCGGAAAATATTGAAATAGCAGACTGAGGGCTGACTCCTGCGCGGGAAAGGCTTTGGCATAACGGACCCTCAGCACGTCACCGCGATCTTTGCCCGCAATACGTGGGTCGTCAGCCACCGCCACACTATAATCCAGCGACAGCGCGCCCCACTGTGCCAAACTTTTACCTATGCCAATGACGGCACTGTGATATAAACGAGCATTCAGCAGCCCAGCATAGACCGTGGTCGTTTCCGGTAAGCCATAACTTAAGGCAAGTTGCTGGAATAACGGTTGTTGCTCTTTGATACCAAAATAGTTTTGATATTGACCCAAAGTAACGTCATACTTCCATTGGCCGGGATGGACCAGATTGGGCATGGCGGAATAGGCAATTTTGCGGGAACTTTCAGTACCATCGCTCTCCTGAATAGTGATATCAATATCCCCATCGGGTGCGGGTGGATAGACATCTTTCAGGATAAACGTACCGGGAGAGACAAAGGTCTGGTAGATCACCTCACCGTTTTGCCGCACCGTGACTTTGGCATTGCTATGCGCATAACCGCGTATCCAGGGTGAAAAAGTGCGTAAGCCATCCGGCAGCATGCGATCATCGGCACTCAGGCTTAAGCCGCGATATCTGACGCTGTCAAACAGGCTCGAGGCTGTGGTACTATCACCAATGGAGAGCGATGAACGCCAGCGCGCCAGACTACGAAAAGCGACCGCTCGCTCAGTATGCCAGGTCGGATTGCCCCAGCTATCTTGCTGATAAATCGGTTCATAACGTAAACGCCACGCGCCGACATTCAGACCCGCGGTGATATCGGCAAACAAGCTATCTTTACGATCGGCATCTTGATACTGCTCGCCGGCATTATGCGCATAATTGAGGCGATAGTCGAGAAACATCGCCGTGATGCCCTCATCCCAGCGGCTGGTAGCGACGCCATTTTCCATATTCGAAAACCGCTCAGCTGGAATCACCAGTGTCACCAGCTGGGCCAGCGGATCATAAAAATGCAGGATATTGAGTCTGGTGAGTTCATCGGGTATCACACAATGATTAGCGGTGAAAGCCATTTTCTCAACAAACACATGACGCACGCCCCATTCCAGCAGTAGCGGAGCGGTAAGACAAGGCTGATCGTCATGATAAAAATCCAGCAGTACCCGCCCCCGATAAGCATCATTGACAATGATATAGGTTTTATCGGTTTCGGCAAAACAGACTGAGGTTACCCCGGTCAGCCCCAGTAAAATGGTCCGTAAAATAATCGATTTGGTTCTTTTCATGGTTCCTATAATAAAAAAGGTGCCGAAGCACCTTTTTTCATTGTGATTCAATTAGCTTTTCAGTGCAGCGAGTTCAGCACGCGCTTGATTCAGATCAGCTTGAACTTCTTTCACGTCATTTTGTTTTTCAGTTAATTTCTTTTGATACTTAGCGACTTTCTTGACATCACCTTTTGCCTGCGCTTGACGCAGATCAGTTTGTACTTCACGGACATCGTCCTGTTTTTCAGCGAGTTTCTTTTCAAGTTTAGTGACTTTTTGTTCTGCATCTTTAATCAGACCGCTATTAGTACAGTGTGCATTGGTCTCGCTTAAGGCTTTCTTTAAACCAGCTACTTTAGCCGTGTTACCATATCTCTGTGCCTCTTTGATCTGATTTTCAATCGCAGAACGTTTAGCTGCACAGTCGTTACCGCCAGCTAAAGCCACAGATGAGATACCAACGCCCATTGCAATTACAAGTGGTAATACCATTAATTTAGCTTTGTTCATATTAAAATCCTTATTAATTGGTTTTTATGTTAGGAAGTAGGCCTTCCCCTTCCCTCTATTAAACATTCTAAGGTTTTCACTAATTACTTTGCTATCTTCGTTCTTCCTCACTGACCTGTAGGAATGGCTTAAGCGTTTGTAGTCCCTCTGTAGTAACTATTTAGTAACTATTTAGTAACTCTGTTGTAACTATATCGTCCCTATGCTAGTCCGCAAGCGCGTTTGCAGTCTGGCAATCTGCGCTTGAACCTGAGCAATCGCCTGCCTGTCGCACTGCTGCTTGAGCTGATCACAGGCGTTGGCAAGCTCAGTATCATGGACTAAATGCGCTGAACCGGCTATTTTATGGGCCAGCGCTGCAAGATTATCGACATCAAGCTCAGCGTGCTCGGCCTCCGCGCTTAATGCCGCTGAGTCTTCAGTCAAGCACTGCTGTAGCGTTACCATAAACTCGGCCAATATTTCTGGTTGCTGTAGCGCGACCGGCAGGCTAGTCACATCGAACGCCTGCAGCGGAGGGGCTGAAACAATTGGCGTGATGGTGGCCAATTTTTCCATCAATCCTTTCAGATTAATCGGTTTGAACAGGCAATCATCCATTCCCGCCTGCAGACAGGCTTGATAGTCGCTGTCTTGTGCATTGGCAGTTAATCCCCAAACGATCATGGCCGGTTGCGATTGCTCGCGTTCCAACGTGCGCAGGCGCCGGGTAAAGTGGTAACCATCCATATTGGGCATCTGACAATCGGTAATCACCAGATCAAAACGCTGGCTTTCACAGGCGGCCAGCGCCTCTTGGCCATCGGTCACAGCCGTCACCTGATGGCCTAAATGCGTCAACTGGCGCATCAGTAGCAATCTACCCGCCTGATTATCTTCAGCGATCAGAATGCGCAGCAGCTGTGCGGTGACATCCTTGATCGCAGTGACAGCAGGAATCTCCAACGCCACCAATCGAGACAGCGAGAGATGAATATTAAATTCACTGCCAATCGCCGGCTCACTGCTTAAGGTAATGCTGCCGCCCATCATCTCGATCAAAGTCCGGCTGATATAGAGCCCCAGCCCGGCCCCACTACCGGCATCTTCGGCTTGAGCAAATGGCTGGAATAGTCGTTCGCACGTCACTTCATCAATGCCTTTACCGGTATCTTGGACCTGAATACAGACATCAAGCCGCTCGGCGGTGATCCGTTCAACCATTACATTCAGGGTGACCCGCCCTTGTTGGGTAAATTTAATCGCATTACTCACCAGATTTGACAACACCTGTTTAAAACGCAGCGGATCGACCAACACATCACCGCTCACTTCCGCATCGATTTCCAGACAGAAATCCAAGCCTTTCTGGCGCGCCACCCCTTCAAACAAACTGGCGACCGCTTCAATCTGGTGACGTAAGTCGGCGCGTTCTGGATGCAGTACCAGCCGCGCCGACTCAATACGCGAGATATCCAAAATATCACCAATCAGCGCCAGCAAAGAGTTCGCGGAGTCATGGGCGATATTGAGCAGCCCGTCATCGAGCGCCACCCCCTGCCGCTGCTGACCTAAAGCGAGCTCGAGCATACCGATTATGGCATTAAGTGGTGTACGGATTTCATGGCTCATCGTCGCCAAAAAGGTGGTTTTCGCCCGATTAGCCGCATCGGCCCGCTCTTTGGCCAGTTGTAATTCACTAATCAGTTGCTCGCGTTCGGTGATATCAAACCAACTACCGACTTTATTACCGGCATAATCCGCGCTATTCATCAACAACATGCTCCACTGCTGGAGGGTACGTTGTTGCCCTGATCCGGACCAACTGCGGGTAATAAACAGCGCATTAGGATGGCTATGATCAGAATACAGAATTCGCTCTGGGCTGCTCGATGGGCTCAACTGATAATGCGCCAGTGACTGACCAACCGCTTGTGACGCGGTCTCACCCACCGCACGATAAAAATGACTATTGGCGGCGACGATGCGTTCATTGAAATCGGTCAGATAGACCGGCAGCGGTAGCGCATCTAATAAAGCCTGTTGCTGAGATTGAAGTATATGCCGTAAACGACGGCGTCCAATCAATAAGACGAGCAGCAACAGGCATAATAAGCCAAGCGCCACTAGTAGCAGCGGATAATAGCTCAACAGCGGCGCTTTTTTATTATCCGCCATTTTCATTAAGTAAGCTTTGCTATACCAGTTACGGGTCATGGCATGCATCTCTTCCGGCGGAATATTGAGTAAAGCTTTATCCAGAATAGTGGCCAGCGGATATTCATTCTCTGACACGCCCATCACAAAGCGCGCCGGCTCAGTTTCCAGTCCTCGAATGATTTTGAGATTGGCCATCTGATCATGTGAGAGCAGAAAATCCGCACTGATCATCGGCAGTACCAGCGCTTGCGCTCGTTCGGCCCTGACGGCGTTAATGCCAGCTTGCGGCGAATCGACCGGCAAAATCTGACTTTTAGCATATTGCTGCTTGAGAAATGACTCAAGCGGATGCCCTTTGACCAGTGCAATATAATGCAGCGCCACATCTTCACTCAGTTTTTCATCGCCGATTAACACCCAGGAACTAAACAGATAAGATCGGGTAGTTAACAGGCCATTGGGCCAGACGGTATCAAGCGTGACACCGGCGACCACATCGGCCTTGCCCGATTTCACTTCCTGTAACGAATGTTGCAAGGTATTGGCGCGAATCACCTTAAATTTTAGCCCAGTGCGGCTGGTGATCTCCGTCATAATATCGGCAGTCAGGCCACGAAAATCGCCCTGCGCATCAAAAAAACTCAGCGGCGGAAAATCATCGTTCACTACCACTCGTACCGTCGGGTTCTCTTCTATCCATTTGCGTTCCAGTGAGGTAAACAGCAGATGACGAGCATTGGTGTTTTCCGGACTGCCGCCACTCCAGCGACTTTGAATCGCCGCATTGGTGCGATCAGGAATAATCGTCAGCACCGAATTTAACACTTTTAACAGCCGGGTATTATTGTGGGCGACGGCAAAGGAGAAGCCATTGATATTCTCCTGCGGCAGCATCTGTAAGCGTAAATTATTTAGGTTAGCCTGATTAATCAAATATTGTGCGGAGGTGGCATCACCGATAAAGGCATCGAGATTATTAAATGACAGTGCTTCCAGTGCTCGCCTTGGGGAGTCATAGACCTGATACTGCTGAGGATAGCGATCGGTCAAGGCTTTATGGTTGCTGTATAAGCGCTCAATCGCAATACGCTGCGGCGCTTTAGGATGCAGCAGGCTATCGGTCCGTTCAACTAAAGCCGGCATAGCGGTCAGATAAGGCTCAGTCAGCTGAAAATGATATTTTTCGGCTTCGTCATTGCTGGCATTACCAATCAGATCGATATCCCCATTGGCCAGCGCCTGCATCATTAACGCTTCACTATCATAGTAACGCACCTGAATCTGCACATTGAGGGTATAGGCAATAATGCCCAGATAGTCACCATTGATGCCGCCGTAATCCTGTATGCCAGACGTAATATCATAGGGCGGATAGTTAGGGGCGGAAGTGCCATATATCAGGGTACGTTTTTGACGCAGCCACTGCCAGTCGCTGCCACTCAGCGCCGGTTCTGGTAACTGCACCTGTTCCCGGCTCACCAGATTAACTTCACGATAAGAGGGTGACTCCTCAGCCAAAACCGCAAAGCAGAGCGAGAGCAGCATGAGCAGCGACTTAGTGATCTTCATGTGAAAACGCTTTGTCAGCTTGCTGATCAAAAAAAGTGACCAGCTCTTCTGGCTTACTTAACTGCAATTTTTCCATCAGACGCGACTTATAGGTACTGATGGTTTTATTGCTGAGTATCAGTCGGTTGGCAATCTCTTTATTACTGAGTCCATCGGATAGATAACGTAACACGGTGAGCTCCCTATCGGACAGTTTGGCTAGCGCGCTTTTATCGTGGGTCTCCGGTGCTGACGAGGTTAATAACGACTCGCAGATAAAATCGGGGAAGCAGTGATAGTTTTGCAGTACTAACTGACACATCAGCGCCAACTGGCTGATATCTTGATCCTTACCGAAAAAACCACTAGCGCCCGCCCGCCAGGCCCGTTCCGCATAGGTTTCAGCCGGCAAACTGGTATAGATAATCACTTTAGCCGGGATGGATAACTGGCGTAGATGCTGGAGAATTTGCAGACCATCCATTTTATTGAGCATGATATCGAGAATCACCAGCTGTGGCTGCTTCTCCTTAATTTGCGCCAACGCGCAGATCCCGTCGGTCGCGGTGATAATGGTATGATCACCTAGCGACGTCAGAATCGCTTTGACCGCAAAACCGATGGCAGGATGATCATCGACAACTAACCAGGTACTCATGGCAATATCCTTATTTCAAGCAAGAAACCCTATATAGACAATCCAACTATGAGAAATTCCATCTCAGTGACCAAGTAAAATATTATTTACATTCAATTAGTTATCATCATTTATTGCGTTCGGGATATTTTTTATTTATCTGATGATAAACTAAGCAGATAAAATACGATAGCATATACCGGCAAAAAATAACACCATCAAATAATGCCAGTACATAATACCTCGAAATATTGAGAGATAAATAGTGGCAGGTAGGCTCAGAGAGATAAAGATGGCGAAATACGGGGATAAATCTGTGATAAATATAAATTAGGCGATATTTTTTAATCTATTGATAATCTGACAACTTGTATACACGACAAGTTACGGTGTCTAAAGCTATCTAGCGCTATATTATTAACGTTTATTGCGCGATTTTTTTCCATTTCCTAATTTTACTTCGGAAACTTTTGAAGGGCGTAATTGAGTTGATATGAATAAACTTTGCAACTGTCCAATTTTCAGGATAAGGCTTAGTCCAATTTCTGCGATCTTTTATAAATAACGTTTCTTCAGTTAATAAATTAATCCACCCATTCCATTCACCGACCATTTGTTTAAAGTGCTGTATCAGTTCTTTTAAAGATAATCCTTGATATGTTCGGTAGAATGATTGATAAAGCTCGCCTAAATTATTCCATTTGTATCCTTCGGCAGGTAAAATAGGTACCTCTCCAGACAGTTCTTTATCATCCCATGATTTGACTAAAGTTAACTAGCCTAGTTGATAAGCGATCATTTGAGCTGGTGTTCTATCAACGCCATCAACTAAAATATTTTTTTATCATCATCAATGCTATTAAACTCGTCAATAAACAAATTGGCCGTTTTATTGATTTCATCTAATAATTGTTTTTTATTTTCATAGCTCATATAAAATCCATATAAATTAAATATTAATCAATTGATTAGCGATAATAGACGCCGCGTACAAAACGGATAAGTATCATTAAAATAGATAATTTTTAATTCAAATCGTTAAATGTATTAATAATGAAAAATAAATTTCTTATTTATACCATCAAAAGAGACGGTATAAAACACAATATCACATGCTAACTAAAAAATACCGTCAAATATTACGGTATAAATTAACCAATTCCAGTAGATTAAGGTGAACCTGAATAAAAAAACCCAGTCTATCAATTGATTTAACTGGGTTTAAAAGATATAAATGAATTTAATGGTGATTAGAGGATTATTCCCACTCAATGGTTGCCGGTGGTTTACCCGAAATATCATACACCACGCGCGAAATACCATTGACTTCATTAATAATTCGATTGGAGACACGGCCGAGGAAATCATACGGCAAATGCGCCCAGTGTGCCGTCATAAAGTCGACGGTTTCAACCGCCCTTAGTGATACCACCCAATCATATTTACGGCCATCGCCCATCACGCCGACTGAACGTACTGGTAAAAAGACGGTAAAGGCCTGACTGACTTTATGGTACAGATCGGCTTTGTAAAGCTCTTCAATAAAAATCGCATCGGCTTTACGTAGTAAGTCACAGTACGCTTTTTTTACTTCGCCCAGCACGCGCACGCCTAAACCTGGACCCGGGAACGGATGACGGTAAAGCATCTCATACGGTAGGCCGAGCTCAAGACCAATCTTGCGCACTTCATCTTTAAATAGCTCACGCAGTGGCTCAACCAGCCCCATTTTCATCTCTTCGGGTAAACCACCCACATTGTGGTGAGATTTAATCACATGGGCTTTACCGGTCTCTGAAGCGGCTGATTCAATCACATCCGGATAGATGGTGCCCTGCGCTAACCATTTGACGTCTTTCAGCTTGGTGGCCTGTTCATCAAACACGGCAACAAACTCACGACCGATAATTTTACGTTTGGCTTCTGGTTCAGCCTCCCCTTGCAGGGCCTGCATAAAACGGGTTTCGGCATTGACGGCAATGATATTCAGACCAAATTTATCGCCAAACATCTCCATCACCTGCTCCGCTTCATTTAAACGCAGCAGACCATGATCAACAAATACGCAGGTCAGCTGATCGCCAATCGCTTGATGCAGGAGTAACGCGGTAACCGAAGAGTCAACCCCACCAGATAAGCCTAATAAGACTTTATCCTGACCGACTTGCTGCTTAATGCGGGCAATCGCATCTTGAATAATCGATGACGGTGTCCAGAGTTTTTCACAATGACAGATATCCATCACAAAGCGTTGTAATAGTTCTAAGCCTTTGGCCGTATGGGTTACTTCCGGGTGGAACTGCACTCCATAAAACTGTTTCGCTTCATTGGCCATAATGGCAAATGGGCAAGTTTCGGTGCGACCAATCACGGTAAAGTCATGCGGAATCGCGGTGACTTTATCACCATGGCTCATCCAGACATCTAGCTCATCATGACCTGCCGCGTTTTGGCTATCAAAAATACCGTCGGTCAGTGTAGAGGTGTTGACGATCTCGACTTTGGCATAGCCAAACTCACGTTGGTTAGAACCGGTTACCTGACCGCCCTGACCTAACTGCACCGCCATGGTTTGCATACCGTAGCAGATACCCAGCACCGGCACACCGGCATTAAACACATATTCAGGCGCTCTTGGGCTATTGGCTTCGGTGGTACTTTCCGGACTGCCCGATAAGATAATCCCTTGGGGATTAAACTGTTTGATCTTTTCTTCAGAAACATCCCACGGCCAAAGTTCACAATAAACGCCAATTTCACGTACGCGACGCGCAATCAGCTGCGCCACTTGTGAGCCAAAATCAAGAATGAGGATACGCTGCTGGTGGATGTCTTTTTTCATCAACTTTTTCCTAAACATAAATTTGCTGAAAACTGAAAATAAACATCAAAACATAAGTTATTGATTTTATTACAGATGTGCTTGATACTTAATCATAATGCCTCACGCTTTATGTCTCAATAGCCAGGTCGCTATAACCACAAACCTATAACCAGAAAGAGATAACGAAGCAGTATAGGTAAATACCCTAAAAATAAAGATGAGGTGATATTATATCACCTCATCTTATTTATGCTACCCGCGAAAAATTACTGCTGGGTCGCCTGAATCGCCGTTAAGGCAATGGTATAGACAATATCGTCAACCAACGCACCACGCGATAGATCATTCACTGGTTTACGCATACCTTGTAACATTGGACCGATAGAGACCAGATCCGCTGAACGTTGTACCGCTTTATAGGTGGTATTACCGGTATTTAAATCAGGGAAGATAAATACGGTAGCTTTACCCGCCACTGGTGAATTAGGTGCTTTCGATTTTGCTACATCTGGCATCACCGCGGCATCGTACTGTAATGGACCGTCGATCATCAGATCAGGACGTTTCTCTTTAGCAATACGGGTTGCTTCTTTGACTTTCTCAACATCGGCACCCTGACCAGAGTTACCGGTTGAGTAAGAGATCATCGCCACACGCGGCTCAATACCAAAGGCAATGGCTGTATCAGCTGACTGAATCGCAATCTCAGCCAGCTCTTGGGCATTTGGATCTGGATTGATAGCACAGTCACCATACACATACACTTGCTCCGGCATTAACATAAAGAACACTGAGGAAACCAGTGAACTGTTTGGGGCCGTTTTGATTAACTGTAACGGTGGACGAATGGTATTAGCCGTCGTATGTACCGCACCTGAGACCAGGCCATTCACATCATCACGCTCAAGCATCATAGTACCAAGTACCACGTTATCTGCCAGCTGTTCACGCGCAATCACTTCAGTCATGCCTTTGTTTTTACGCAGTTCAACTAAACGACCAACATAGTTCTCACGAACCTGATCCGGATCGATAATTTCGATGCCTGCGCCCAGTGTAACACCTTGTGATAACGCCACACGTTTCACTTCATCTGGGTTACCTAATAGCACACATTTAGCAATGCCGCGCTCAGCACAAATCGCTGCCGCTTTAATGGTTCTTGGTTCATCACCCTCTGGTAACACAATGGTTTTACCCGCTTTACGTGCCAGCTCAGTTAACTGATAACGGAAGGCTGGTGGTGATAAACGGCGCACCGTACTGACCACTTCAGTCAATGATTTCAACCAGCTTGACGCTATATGATCAGCGACAAAGTTTTGCACTTCTTCAATCCGATCTTTATCATCAACCGGCACTTCAAGATTGAAGTTTTGTAGGTTGATTGAGGTCTGCCATGTATTGCTATCTACGGTAAAGACCGGTAAACCAGTCGCAAACGCTTGGCTACATAAGGTCGCCACACGTGGATCAATTTCATAGCCGCCAGTTAATAGAATCGCGCCAATCTTCACGCCATTCATCACAGCTAAAGCCGCTGAAACTAACACATCAGCGCGATCGGCAGAGGTCACTAGTAAGGCATCGGCTTGTAAATGAGAGAGCATATTCGGGATGCTACGCGCACAGAATGAGACATGTTTGATGCGGCGCGCTTTGATATCGCCTTCATTAACAATTTTGGCATTTAAATGCTGGGCAATATCAATCGCACGGCTAGCACTTAAATCGATATTCCAAGGAATACAGCCTAATACCGGTAATGGGCTGACTTTTTGTAACTCATCTAAGGTGATTTTTTGGGCATCAAATTTAGGCGTATGATAGATTTCAGTGATATCAGGATGTACGAGCGCTTGTTCATCAACCGGTGCATTCACTTTATTGACGATCACACCGATGATTTTCTCGTTTTTGCTGCCACCGAAATTAGAACGGGTAATCTCAATACGTTCAGCCAGTTGCGCTTTGGTATCGGTCCCTAGAGACATCACAAAGATAATTTCCGCGCCTAAGGTTTTCGCAATTTCAAGATTTAACTGATTAGCAAACGGATAGGTATTGGTTGGTACAATGCCTTCAACCAGTACGACATCCGCGTTTTGTTTGCTACCTTCATAGAGCGCAACAATCTCTTCCATCAAAACATCTTGCTGATCAGTACTGATGAGTGACTCAACACGACTCATTTTTACCGGTTCAGCAGTTGGGATGGTCGAGTTAGCCCGTAAAATTGACGTAGTTTGATCCGGTTTATCCCCACCAGCACGTGGCTGAGCGACAGGTTTAAACACGCTTAATTTAACGCCCTGACGCTCCATGGCACGGATAACACCAAGACTGACACCGGTTAACCCTACGTTGGTACCGGTTGGAATTAGCATAATTGTACGAGACACAATTTATTCCTCTTTATAAAAAACCGCCGATGTCGGCGGTTATTAACGCGATTAAGCGGTTAAGCGAGCGGTATCTTGGGCGATAACCAGTTCTTCATTGGTTGGGATAACCAGTGCAGCACGTGAGCCGGCTTTATTGATAGCGCCAGCCTTACCAAAACGAGCGGCAAGGTTGCTTTCCTGATCAAGCTCAAAACCAAGGATTGAGAGATGATCCATCACGCGGCGACGCACACCTTCAGAGTTTTCACCAATACCACCGGTGAAGACGATAGCATCTAAGTGGCCGTCTAATAACAAGCTGTAACCACCGATATATTTCACTAAACGGTGCACAAACACGTCAAGTGCATTGGTTGCACCGTCGACTTTACCGTAGTTATCTTCAACATAACGGCAATCGCTGCTGACGCCAGTTAATCCTAACAGACCTGATTCTTTATTTAATAGATTATTGATTTCAGCCACCGACATTTTTAAGTTGTCATGAAGGAAAAACATGATCGCTGGATCGATATCACCACTACGGGTACCCATCACTAAGCCTTCTAATGGGGTTAAGCCCATTGAAGTTTCGATGGACTGACCATTTTTAATCGCGGTTACCGACGCACCATTACCTAAATGACAGGTAATGACATTAAGTTCATCAACCGGTTTGTTTAACATTTTTGCGGCTTCACGGCTCACATAGAAATGGCTGGTACCATGTGCACCATAACGGCGGATACCATGCTTAGTATAGAGTTCCTGTGGAATTGCGTATAAGTAAGCTTCTTTCGGCATTGTGGTATGGAAAGCCGTATCAAAGACTGCCACGTTTTTATTTTTTAGATGTGGGAAGGCTTTGAATGCTTCACGGATACCGATTAAGTGCGCTGGATTATGTAATGGTGCAAATGCAGCAGCTTCTTCAATACCTTTTAATACAGAGTCATCAATCACAACAGACTGGGTATATTTTTCACCACCGTGAACAATACGGTGACCGATTGCTTTGATATTGGCTAGCAATTCAGGTTTGGTTGAGAAAATACGATTAACGATAAAATCTAGTGCTTCACTATGTGCTGCACCAGCACCTAAAGATGCTTCAGATTTTTCACCGTCTAACTTCCATTTAAGACGTGCATCAGGTAGATTAAAACATTCTGCAAGACCAGAAATATACTCATCTCCGGTTACAGGGTCAATAATGGCAAATTTTAGTGAAGAGCTACCACAGTTAAGAACGAGGATTAGATTACTCGACATAGTGATCCCTATTTTTGTAATAAAAAGATAACGCACACACTGTCATTCGTATGCATGAAGACTCACCAGAAGACTGATGATAAACTTATATTTTTGTGATTAAATAAAGGTATGAAATAATACCCTTAAATTTGGATGGCAAATATTTTATGCTAATAAAGCTGAAATGTCGAGGAATCGTCAAAAAATGAATCTCGCTCAACTCTTCAAAAATGGGCAGAAATATCGGCAAATATTTCCTCAGGATCGCCGTTTAAAACCGCTATTTCCAGAGACCAAAATCATTGATTTAATTAAGCTTGGCAATCGTTTTATGCCCCCAGCTGTGGTACTGATTTTTGTCTGGCAATACTATCTAAATAGCAACCTTATTCTCTCGCTTATCACAGCATTTTTTGCTTTAAGTCTGCCGATTCAGGGCATTTTTTGGTTAGGTAAACGTGCTCAAACTCCCCTGCCACTCAATCTGCTCGGGTGGTTTAATGAGTTGACCTCGCGTTTAGTCGCCCATCAGGTGATCGGTAAAAAAGCCCTGATAACGATGCCAACTTTTATGGATCTAGTGATCATCATGAATTTAGCCAAGCTGCATCTGGGCGATTACTTTGATCTCGATGATGATAATGAGGCGTAAGGGACAAGTGCCATGATCAATAAACATCAACAATTGTTAACCCTCATCCAGACGCAGGTAGATAAACTCACCGCTGAGATTGCGGCCAGCCCAAGTAAACAGGTGATTGAGCCTTTATTTGATCCACAGCTGTTCAATGCCATGCCGACCAGTCAGGGTCAGCCCCCTAATTTACAGCGTCATCAGCAAGAATTAATCGATAACGTCAGCGCTTTAAAGCAGCGAGTCGAAAAAGGCCAAATTGCCCAGGTGAATTATCTGGCTGAGAAGATAGCCAATCAGATTGCCGCGATCCGTCGCGAGCTGGCTACTGATAACCTGCGCAGTCCCACCGTGAACCAATATCAAGAGAGTCCCTATGATAAGCACTGCCGCTATTTAGAGTATCAGCGCCGTTTGATTGCGATGAAAAAGGCCTTTGAGATGGATTTAAGCAGCGCGTCGGCCGATACCCGCCAACCTCTGACGCAAAAATTAGCCGCCCTAGAGGGACGGTTATATCGCTGTCATCAAGCGATTTTAAAATTAGAGAAACAACTGGACAGTGATATCGTCACCTAACGATTGGTTTTAACGTAGCGACATACACGCAAACAAACAAAAAAGCCCCGATGCGGGGCTTGTTTAAGTGACACTCAAGATATCACACCAGATTTATACCCTGATCGCCCTCCATGCAGAGAAAGCGACTCAGGCTTGTCCGGCAATAATCAAGCAATGGCTTGATGCAAACCGGCTTAAAAACGATAACCGACACCAACGACGAAGGCATTGATATTATAGTTTTTACCATTGATTTTTACTTGTGTTCCTTCATAGGATAAATCAACTGCAAGATTGTCGATTGGATTAACTTGTAAACCGACGCCGTACACCACTGAACCGCGATTTTCTTTAGTTGATAAGTTACCTAAATCTTCATAGCCTGAAGAAGTATAATTTAACCAATGATAATCCCCCTTCCCTTGGGTAACACCTGCACCAATTAAACCATAAGCACTGATATAGTCATTAAGACGATAAGCTGGACCGACACTTAATGCGTAATATTGCGCTTTTGCGTCGCCAGATAAGATGTCATTGGCCGCTTTAAAAGTGCTGTTCTCTTTTCCCTGCATATAAGTAAATGAGCCGACCACACCAAACGGACTATCTTCTTGTTCCCAGTAGTATTTGAGATTGACACCCGAGATGTGATTAACATCATCCATATTACTGCGTGCAAATCCAGCCGTCAGCGTCTGATGATTGGCGAAAGCTGGCATCGCGGCGGCTAAAGCACCGATGACTATTAACTGAGAGACGATTTTTTTCATGTTATTTCCCCTTTAGCATAGATCTTCATCTATATTTTTATCGTTATTTTTGTTGTGATATTGTTAACTTATTTTTTAACAATAAGTGCTATATTAAGAGAATTTTGTCGATAATGCTACTAATTATTTTAGGGATTAAAGGTTATCGCTATTTAAATCATTGATGATATTGATAAAGATGGCCAATATTAAAGAGGTGAGATCATCAACAATTGATTGAATGAAAACATTGCGTTGTGATATAGACGCGCTAGCCAGTCTTAGCCGCGTGCAATCGACACCAGTAGCCGATTAAAGCGATCAGCATGCGCGATATAGCCAAATTACATATTAATATAACTTTTATTTACTACCATCTTTTTGATAGCCCGTTATAATATTTCTCATCATGTCATGACTGCGTAAAAAGAGGATGCAATGAGTAGAATATTTGATGATAATTCACAAACCATCGGTTATACCCCTTTAGTTCGTCTTAAACACTTTGGGAATGGCAATATTCTGGCTAAAGTCGAATCCCGTAATCCTAGCTTTAGTATTAAATGTCGCATTGCCTCTAATATGATTTGGGATGCCGAAAAACGCGGTCTGTTAAAACCCGATGTCGAGATTGTCGAACCCACCAGCGGTAATACCGGGATTGCGCTGGCGGCAGTTGCGGCGGCGCGGGGTTATCAACTCACCTTAACTATGCCGGAAAGCATGAGTCTGGAGAGACGTAAATTACTGAAAATACTCGGTGCCAATTTAGTTTTAACTGACGCGGCGACCGGTATGAAAGGCGCCATCGAAAAAGCCGAGCAGATTGTCGCGGCGGATCCGAAAAAGCACCTACTTTTACAGCAGTTTAGTAATCCAGCTAATCCGGAAATTCATGAAAAAACCACCGGCCCAGAAATCTGGCAAGATACCGATGGCAACCTGGACATTTTTGTCGCCGGTGTCGGCACCGGCGGTACACTGACGGGCGTCAGCCGTTATTTGAAGAAAACCAAAGGTAAAGCGCTGTTAGCGGTGGCTGTTGAACCGACAGAATCGCCGGTTATCTCGCAAAAACTGGCCGGACAACCGTTAAAACCAGGTCCGCATAAAATTCAAGGCATTGGCGCCGGATTTATTCCCGATAATCTCGATTTAAGCCTGGTTGATCGGGTTGAACAAGTGACCGGTGATCAGGCTATCGAAACCGCTCAGGCGTTGATGAAAAAAGAAGGGATCCTTGCTGGCATCTCATCTGGCGCGGCGGTCTTTGCGGCCGATAAATTGGCTAAGTTACCCGAAAACGCCAATAAAACCATTGTGGTGATCTTACCCTCTTCTGGTGAGCGTTATCTGAGTACGGCGCTGTTTAATGGTATTTTTACCGATAAAGAGCTGCAACCTTAATTTCCTTATTCTGCTTCTACTAAAAAACGGTGATGGGAAGTCGCCGTTTTTTTAATCCGCTGTCGGCATCAGCTGCATGCCCTGCTGTTTGCCAGTCTGCATTAATGAGCGTAGTTGACTCCACTGACCTTCACGAATCAGATGACTGACCGCCGCGGTGTTGATCAGGACTTCGTGCTGGGCATAACGGCCGCCTGCCGGATGCGGCACTAAACGCTGACAAAGCACCGCCACTAAGGATTGGGAGAGCTGGGTGCTGACCAGCGCCCGCCGATCACTCTCAACCCCCTCAATCAGGCGAGAAATAGCGGCAATCGCGCTATGGGTATGTAGTGAAGCTAAAACCAAATGACCGGTTTCGGCCAGCGTTAAGGCGACCTGAATCGTCTCCCTATCGCGTAACTCACCAATTAAGATAATATCGGGATCTTGTCTGAGCAGCGCGGTTAATGCCGCTAAAAAACCGACCGTATGGTGACCAATTTCACGCTGCTGAATCAAACACTGCTGATTTTGATAGATAAACTCAATCGGATCTTCCAGCGTGACAATATGGCGCGCTTGGGTCAGATTAATATGTTGAATAAAGGCCGCTAATGAGGTCGACTTACCACTGCCGGTGGCACCGGTCACTAAAATCAGCCCATGTTTTTTTTCTGCCAGATGATAAACAATCTGCGGTGCATTGATCTCGGCCAGTGTCGGGATGGTCTCGCGAATAAAGCGAATCGCCGCCGAAATGCCGCGCTGCTGAAAAAATAGATTAATGCGCATCCGGCCATAAGCGGCATGCTGATAAGCCAGATCGAGCTGTTTATCCGCGCTAAATCGCTGCTGCTGCACTGTTGACAATAACGCGCATAAATCATCATTAAGCGACTGATGATGTAAGCGGATTGTCGATAAGGTTTGTAATCTGCCGGCCACCCGAATAACCGGCTGACAGCCACTGCACAGATGTAAATCTGAAGCTTTTTGCGCTACACTATCAGCAATTAACGATTCCATCATGATTTTAGGTAAATAATAGTATGATTGATATTGCGCAGAATTTAGCTCAGCTCAACCAAAAAATCGTCACCGCCGCGCAGCATTGCCAGCGCGATCCCAAACAGATCACCTTAGTTGCAGTCAGTAAAACCAAACCAGTGAGCGCAATCGAAGCAGCAATCGCGGCGGGTCAGTACCAGTTTGGTGAGAACTATGTTCAGGAAGGGGTCGACAAAGTGGATTATTTTCAGCAACTGTCCACTCAAGTCCCTCTCATCTGGCATTTTATTGGTCCATTACAATCCAATAAAACCCGCACGGTTGCTGAACATTTTGACTGGATTCATACGGTTGATCGGTTAAAAATTGCCGAGAGACTCAGTGCCCAGAGACCGGCAACCAAAGCACCATTAAACGTGCTGATTCAAATCAATATTAGCCAGGAACAGAGCAAATCCGGCATTATGGCCGAGCAGCTCTTTGCACTGGCCGCGCAAATTGCGCCGCTGCCTCAGCTAAAGTTAAGAGGCTTGATGGCGATACCCGCACCCGAATCGGCACCAGCGCAACAGTTAGCGGTATTTAAACAGATGCAGTTGCTGTTTAGTCAGCTTAAACAGATTTATCCTGATGTGGATACCCTATCGATGGGAATGAGTGACGATATGGCGAGCGCGATAGCTGCTGGCAGCACTTTAGTGAGAATCGGCAGCACCATTTTTGGTGCCCGTGATTATCCACGCTAGATTTGATTGACACGATAAAAATCACTTATGGTATAATCCCCCAATTCAGAGAGAGGACTGCGCAATGGCATCAATTTTTTACATCATTAATACCCTATTGACTATTTGTCTGTATATTTTTATGTTACGTTCATGGATGCAATACGCACGCGTGAACTTCTATAATCCGTTCACCCAATTTATTGTCAAAATTACGCAGCCAATTCTCGGGCCGCTCAAAAAAGTTTTGCCCTATTTCAAAAAATTTGATAGTGCGACCTTTTTAGTGATCTACGTGATTGCCCTCATCAAAGTCATGTTTATTTGCGCTTATGGCTTGAAAGCGCCGTTGTTTAATGTTCAGTATCTGCTTTTTGCCGTCTATGCGATTTTACATGCAATCGGCCATCTGATCTTCTGGTTACTCTTGGTACGAGCCATTTTAAGTTGGATAAGTCGCGGACAATCATCGGCTGAAGATCTGCTTTTCCAGTTAACTGAGCCGCTGGTTCAGTCGATTCGCCGTATTATTCCGCCACTCGGCAATATCGACTTATCGTTTATGGTCGTAGTATTTATCCTGTTTGCGTTAAATATGCTCGCGACTGATCTGTTTGGTTTTATCTGGTTGCTGATGTAATCAATGCCATGGTGGAATATCATCCAGAAAGTGGCGTGTTAAGATTGTGGCTGTATATTCAGCCGAAAGCCAGTCGCGATCAGATTGTCGGTGAGCATAATCAGGCACTAAAAATTGCCATCACCGCCCCACCGGTTGATGGTCAGGCGAATCAGCATTTGGTCAAATTTTTAGCCAAACAGTTTAAAGTTGCCAAAAGCGCGGTGTGTGTCGAAAAGGGTGAACTGGGTCGGCATAAACAGGTCGCGATACAAAATCCAGTCATCATTCCGGACGTAATTGCCGGTTTATTAGCGGTCAATGATGAATGATGCCAATACGTTAAAGCGGGTCACGTCATACTGATGGTGCTGCCATAAAATACTTTTTCCCCGTTAATCGGCGTAAGGATGCTGTGCATGATTTCAACCCCACTGATACTGACCATACTTGCCGGCGCCTCAACCTTTATTGGCGCGATTTTAGGGATTTTAACCAAAAAACCTTCCGAAAAATTATTGGGATTCTCACTCGGTTTTGCCGCCGGGATTATGTTACTGATCTCGCTGATGGAGATGTTGCCGGCCGCGCTGGCCACGCCGTCGATCTCACCGATCCTCTGCTATATCATGTTTATGCTAGGTTTATTGGGCTATTTTGTGATTGACCGCTTGCTGCCCCACTATCATCCGCAGGATATTCCTTGTGAACAAGGTGACTTAGCCTGTATTGAACAGTATCAGCACGCTCATCAACATAAAATAAAACGGACCGCTATCCTGCTGACGCTGGGGATTAGTATTCACAACTTTCCGGAAGGCATTGCCACCTTTGTCACCGCCAGTGCCAATCTGGAGTTGGGCATTGGTATTGCGGTCGCGGTGGCAATTCATAATATCCCCGAGGGTTTGGCCGTCGCCGCACCAATCTATATTGCTACAGGTTCTAAATGGCAAGCGCTATTTTGGGCCAGTATTTCCGGCCTGTCTGAGATTTTAGGCGGCGTACTCACCTTTGTGCTATTAGGTCACTATGTAACAGCGACGATGATGGCCTCAATTATGGCGTTAGTCTCCGGTATTATGGTGGCACTGGCCGTTGATGAGCTAATTCCGCTGGCTAAAGAGGTCGACCCACGGACCAATCCCAGTATTGGCATCTTATCTGGTATGACGGTGATGGGTTTTAGCCTGATTTTATTGCAGTATTTTTAATCAGGCTGCACACACGTTAGCCTTTACATATATAACGCGAAAATATAATTAAATAAAAATAGACACACTCATAACAAATATATTTATCAAATTAATCAGTTATGTATTAAAACTGATTTCAGTGCGTTATCAAATTTCATTTCAATGCCAAATTAAATAGTGAGGGAACATTTAAAATGCAGCAAATCGGAAATTGGAACATATATGTAGGAACTAAAGAAGAGTACTAGCATGCTGTTATTGAAGGTATGAAAATTGTATGCGCTCTAAATCGAGTTGCAGGATTTGTTAGTCATCAATCAGTTGTTGGATGGTCAGGTAAGAGTTGTAATAAAGACAATCCTGATTATCTATTCAAACAAACTGACGATGCTATCTACTTTAATATGATTGATGGAGATAATCCTGAATATATCAGTGATGATATGATTAACCCAGCTCTTGATTTCATAAAAAAAGCATTAGATAAAGGCGATAAAGTTTTTATATATTGTAGTAAAGGTGAGTCAAGAAGTCCTTCCATTGCGCTGATGTATTTACTGGAAAATAGCTTGATCGAACGGGAAAATGCAGTAGCTGAGTTCACATCGCGTTACTATGAAAAATACTTACCTAAGCGTGGTAATTTAGAATATATCCAAAACCGGTGGCTTTAGATATATTTTGAAGAACGGTATGAATAAGCGAACGAAATCCTAACAATAAACTCATTAAGTCAGCTATTATCTCTAGCTGACTGTCTGATAAATTATATCCAAACTTATTATGATTGATTGATTGATTATTTATATCCAATCATCTCTATTAAATAACCAGTCTTTCTAATATTTATTAAAGCAATAAGAATTAGAGATAAATCTTACCAAATAAATCATAAAGCCAATATATCGCCTTTCTTTATCTCAAAAAAAAGCATACTATAAAAACGCAACAATATTTACCTTCATTTGATTGCATAATAATAAAAAGGACAATAGATCATGCGTAAATTATTCCCCTTAGTCGGCTTATTAGTCATTAGCTTAGGATTGAGCCAGGTTGTCTACGCCAATCAAACTATCGTATTTGTACGTCATGGCGAGAAGCCACACGATGACAGTGGCCAGCTATCCTGTAAAGGGCTCAATCGCTCGTTAGCCTTGCCTGAGGTACTACTCAATCGTTATGGTAAGCCTGATGCAATCTATGCCGCCGCGCCAAAACAACAAAAGCTCGGCAGCTCGTTACGTGCAGTGCAAACCATTGCGCCAACGGCCACTCGTCTGTCACAACCAATTCATCAGGAATATCACGCCAAACAGATCGATGAGATGCAGCACGCTTTACTCGATAAAAACTATCGTGATGCGCTGATTTTTGTAGTCTGGGAACACAATAATCTGACCAAAATTGTTCAAGGCATTATCAGCCAAGCCGGCGGCGATCCAACTATCGTGCCGAAATGGAAAGGCAGCGATTTTGATAGTATCTACATTGTACATATTGATCGCGATGACCATGATAAGATCACAGCCACCTTTGAACAGGCCCAGGAAGGTCTCAATGACGTCTCTGATCAGTGTGGTGTAGCCAAGCGATAAGGGAGTCGTTTAATTTATCGATATAGATAGATTTCCTATAAAAAAACCGGCCTTCCCGCCGGTTTTTTGTATTCAGGCTTTTCAAACTTTGCTTTTATTCAATATTCTGAATCTGCTCACGCATCTGTTCAATCAGGACTTTGAGCTCAATCGCAGAGTTGGTAATATCGACATTAATCGATTTTGAGCCGATGGTATTCGATTCGCGGTTGAACTCTTGCATCATAAAATCTAAACGGCGCCCTACTGCTTCATTGCGTTTTAAGATGGCAAAGGTCTCTTTAACATGAGTCGTTAAGCGATCCAGCTCTTCAGCCACATCCAGACGCTGCGCCATCAGCACCAGCTCCTGCTCAAGACGATTGTTTTCCAGTTCGACATTGGCTTCGGCCAACTTAGCCAGTAAACGTTCTTTCTGCCAGACTAAAATCGAGGGCATATGTTGACGGATTTTATCGACTTCGCCGGTAATACCATTTAAACGCTGCACAATCAGCGCTTCCAGTGCCTGACCTTCACGCTCTCTGACTTCAATAAAGTCATCTAAGGTCTGCTCGAGTAACGCCAGCAGCGCCGTAGAGATCATATCTAAATCCTGACCTTTGGCTGATATCACACCCGGCCAGCGTAGTAACTCAATCGGATTGACTTCGCCTACCTGATGGTCCTGTTTGAGCCAATCTACCGCAGATAAGATCTGTTCTGCCAGTGCTTTATTGATAATTAACGCTTGCTGCGCCGCTGCTGGATCAACGTCAAAGCGTAAGACACATTCGACTTTACCCCGGGTTAAACGCTGTCTTAAACGCTCTTTGATCACCGGCTCTAAGGCGCGGAACTGTTCCGGTAACCGAATATAGGTCTCTAAATAGCGTTGATTGACCGAGCGAATTTCCCAGACCGCATTGCCCCATGGCTGGTTCACTTCTTTTCTCGCATAAGCCGTCATACTGCGGATCATAATGAGTTATCCTTAAAATTATCGAAAATGTTACTGGGCATTGTATCACAAATTCTGTATAATGCGCCCTTAGCTTAGGCTAAACATCATGAATATCTAGACTTATCCTGTCGTGATGTCCCCTAAAAAATATGGTCAGATTTATATTTAATTTTTGGAGAAACTGCATGCGCCCAGCAGGCCGTCTCGCGCAACAAGTGCGCCCGATAACATTAACACGTCATTATACCAAACATGCAGAAGGCTCAGTACTGGTTGAGTTTGGTGAAACCAAAGTTCTGTGTACTGCCACCATTGAAGAAGGTGTGCCGCGTTTCTTAAAAGGTCAAAATCAAGGCTGGATTACCGCCGAATATGGCATGTTACCGCGTTCAACCCATACCCGTAATCATCGTGAAGCCGCCAAAGGTAAACAAGGTGGACGTACGCTGGAGATTCAACGTTTAATCGCCCGCTCACTACGCGCAGCCGTTGACCTAAAAGCGCTGGGTGAGTTTACCATTACGCTCGATTGTGACGTGATTCAGGCCGATGGTGGCACACGTACCGCGTCAATTACCGGTGCTTGTGTTGCTTTAGTCGATGCACTAAATAAACTGGTAGCTAGTGGTAAGTTGAAAAGTAACCCAATGAAAGGCTTAGTTGCGGCTGTCTCCGTAGGCATCGTCAATGGCGAAGCGGTGTGTGATTTAGAGTACACCGAAGATTGCACGGCGGAAACCGATATGAATGTCGTGATGACTGAAGATGGTCGCATGATCGAGGTGCAAGGCACCGCAGAGGGTGAACCGTTTAGCCATGCTGAGTTATTAACGCTACTTGATTTAGCCAACCAGGGTATCAAACAGATTATGGATATTCAAAAGGCGGCCTTACAAGATTAAATAGATAAAGCGACAATCGTCGCTTTATTTTTATGATTAACCTCAATCACCATTATGATAACGAATATAACAATATAATTTGGAGAACAGCATGAAGTTATATAAACGCCAATTTATTCAATTTGCACTGGATCGGCAGGTCCTTAAGTTTGGCGAATTTACTTTAAAATCTGGCCGAAAAAGTCCCTACTTTTTCAATGCTGGTCTCTTTAATACTGGTAAGGATTTAGCCTTACTGGGCCGTTTTTATGCCGAAGCGTTGATTGATGCAAATATCGCCTATGATGTGGTTTTTGGGCCGGCTTATAAAGGTATTCCGATTGTTTCGGCAACGGTGGTTGCGCTGTCTGAGCACCATAACCTTGAAGTGCCCTACTGTTTTAACCGTAAAGAAGCCAAAGATCATGGCGAAGGCGGTAATCTGGTTGGCACACCCATTAATCATAGCCGCGTGATGTTAGTGGATGACGTTATTACAGCCGGTACCGCAATCCGTGAATCGATGAATATCCTTAAAGCCAATCACGCCAAATTAGCCGGCGTATTGATTTCGCTTGATCGACAGGAACGCGGTCAAGGTGAACTCTCCGCCATTCAAGAGATTAAACAGCACTATCACTGTGACGTGATTGCGATCATCACCTTAGACGATCTAATTCAATATCTTGAAGAAGGCGATGACCAGTCTGAGCAACTAGCCAAAGTACGCGAATACCGCAAGCAGTACGGCATCAAATAGCCCTGATCGTAGGTTAACATCCGATAAAAATCCCTCATTGATTTGAGGGATTTTTTTATCTGCTTTCAACCATATCACTATCATTAGGTGACAAGCACAATGTGTCACTATAACGATGTCGCTTCAGCAACGAAACTTCAATGATGTCACTTCGACGATATAACTTCAACAATGTAACTTCAACGAGGTAAAGACCGCTATAAGATACGTTCGAGCTGGCGGTATTTCAGTGAGCTGACCATAAAGTGCAGCCGATTTAATACATTCACCTCGCCAGCGCCATCATCAAAATCGAGGCAGAGCAGATTAAGGCTCGGATGCAGGTCACGCAGCCGCTTTTCAATCCCTTTGGCTATCACATGATTGGCAATACAACCAAACGGCTGCACACTAATCACATTATCGATGCCTTGCTGGGCAAAGGCCATAATCCCGGCCGGAATAAGCCAACCTTCGCCATACTGATTACTCAGACTTAATATCGTTTTGGCTTGATTAGCTAAGTCACGAATATCATGAAATGGCTGATAATAGTTAAACTGACTTAAAATCTGGTTGGTTTTATTGATCTGCCTTTGGGCGATTTTTTCCATAAAATAGAGCAGATAATTCAGATAATTTTTACGCAGCAGATGATTCTCTACATCGCTCTCATAATTGATGAATACTTGCGCAAAGAACTCAATCATCGGCGGGATTACCGGTTCAATCCCCTGCTGCACTAACCAATCAATACTGTGCTGGTGACCAAAACTATTATATTTCACATAGATTTCACCCACGATACCAATTTTGGGGCAGTCTATCGGCTGAGTATCAATCTGATTGAAATCTTGTACCGCCTGGGCAAGTAACTGATAACAGCCTTTATAATTTAAGCGCTGCGCCAGCGCTAAAGTCACTCGCTGCATATAGTCATTTTTTAATTTTAAGCTGTCCCCTTGATGACGCTCACGCGGCGCGCAAGCATAGTACATTTTAGCAATCGCATCCGCCATTAAAATGCCGATAAACGCCGCTGGCAGGGTTTTAAGTCCATTTAATTTAAAACCTGGCTGCGCATGTTCAGCAATATTACCGGCACTTAAGGAGATGATCGGTACATCGGCAAAACCGTTACTGATCATGGCCTTTTGGATGAGTGATAAGTAGCTACTGGCCCGGCACTGTCCTCCGGTTTGGGTAATACCAATGGCAACTTCATCTCGATGATAACGACCGGAACGCAACGCCTTGATAATATCACCGACAATGATCGTGGCCGGATAGCAGATCTCATTATTACAGTATTTGAGTCCCCATTCGACCGAGGATTTATCCGGCTTAGGTAAGGTCTCCAGACGATAACCCGATAACGCAAATAGTGGCGGTAACAGCGGTGAATAGAAATCCGAAAGATGCGGCGCTAAAATCACTCGCCGGGTTTTATCGGCCAGTGAAAACACCGCCGTTGTCGCTCTTGGTCTAGCGGGATTTTGCTGATAACGATTGAGTTTGAGTGATTCCAGAATGGATCTTAACCTTAACCGCACCGAGCCAGTAGCGGTTATCTCATCCACCCGAATGAGCGTACTGGTTTTGCCTTTCGCCTCTAAGATGGCTTTACACTCATCGCTAACAATCGCATCAGGCCCACAGCCAAAAGAGTTTAGCTGAACAAACTGGACATGATTAGGCTGACTGGCAACAAAAGTCGCTGCCTGATAGAGACGATTAGGATAACTCCACTGTGTGCAGATCTGTAAATCAGCTGACAGTGCATTATCGGTGCTTAAAATCGCATCCTCAGTAATCACATCACAGCCTAACGCATTGAGTATTTCTGGGGTTTTATGGTTAATCAGGCTGTCGCTATGATAAGGCCGACCCGCCAGAATAAAGACATAGCGGCCCTGCTGCGCGGCCTGCGCCAAAATGGCCTGGGCCTTTTTATGGAGTGCCCGTTTATAATCGGCTTGTGCCGCCACAGCCTGAGCGAAAGCCCGCTCAAACATCTTACGATCAAGCTGAGGATTAACCGACTGGCAGTACTGCCAGCACCCTTTGCGCAAGAGTTTCACATCAGAAAAATTAATCACCGGATGATCTAAAGGGATACCATAGCGTTTCAGTGGATTGATAGCACTCTGCACCACCTCAGCATAGCTACTGACAATCGGGCAGTTATAGTGATTGACGGCATTGTCAAACTCTTTGGCTTCCAGCACCACCATCGGCATAAACAGTCGATCAATCTGCTGCTTTGCCAGTGCGGCAATATGTCCATGCACCAATTTTGCCGGAAAACAGATACTGTCTGACATCACCGTGCCGGCCCCGGCTTCGTAAATCGCCATGGTTGATTGCGGTGACAATGTCACGTTGAACTGACATAGCGTTAATAAGGTGTGCCAAAAAGGAAAATTCTCATAGAGCCCTAGTACGCGCGGGATACCGATCGTTAATTGCTTGGGTGAAGCCGGCTGATTGACGCGATCAAAGAGCAAAGCATTCTTATAATCGAACATATTAAAAGCGTGCGTTTTAGGCACCGGTTGATTACTGAGAAAACGCTCACATTTGTTACCCGAATAGTAACGCTGGCCATTTTCAAACCGATAAAGGATAATATCACACTGATTTTCACAGCCCTTACAACGTGAATTTTTCGCCCGATAGGCCTGCGCTTTAGCCAGATTCTCCAGTCCAATAAATTGACTGGCCTGTCCATCGCGTAAATAGTTGGCTTTGGCTACTAATGCACAGCCCAAAGCGCCCATTAATTCCGGCATATCCGAGCAAGCAATATCCGCTTCGGTCAGCTGTTCTAAGGCCCGGAATACCGCTGGATTTTTAAAAGTACCGCCCTGCACGACAATATATTTGCCCAATTTGCGCATATCATGCAATTTCAACACTTTATAAATGGCATTTTTGATCACTGAAAATGCCAGTCCGGCCGAAATATCACCGATCGAGGCATTTTCCCGCAAGGCTTGTTTCACTTTTGAGTTCATAAATACCGTACAGCGCGTGCCTAAATCACACGGATGATTGGACTGACAGGCGGCTTTGGCAAAATCGGTCATGTTGGCATTGAGTGACTTGGCAAAGGTTTCAATAAACGAACCACAGCCAGCCGAGCACGCCTCATTGAGCTCAATATGATTGACTACCCCATTCGCCACAAAAATAGCCTTCATATCCTGACCGCCAATATCCATGATAAAACTGACATTAGGCTGAATATGTTTGGCGGCAGCATAATGGGCCATGGTTTCAACCAGCCCCTCATCTATCGAGAACGCCGCTTTTAAGAGCTCTTCACCATAACCAGTGACCGCGGTTCGTACAATATCAATCGGATTAGGCTGCGCAGCGATGGCCTGTTTTAAGGCGGTTAATCCATCGATGAGCGCCTGAATAGCATGGCCATTATTGGGCGCATAATAACGGAACAGCAGTTTATCATGTTCACTGAGTAAGGCAATTTTAGTGGTGGTTGAACCACTATCAATCCCTAAAAAAGCCCGCTTATGCGAATAATCGGCCAGCGCCATCTGCGGAATTTCAATATAGCGGCGCTGCTTTTGCCAGTGTAAAAAAGAGAAGGATGGATTAAATAGCGCTGGCAGGCGTGAGGCGATGTCGGCTTCACTTGTCGTGATCGATTGCTGTAAACGAACCATCAAATCCTGTAGCGGTAATACGGTTCGCTCAAGCGGATGAATGGTGGCTCCCCAGGCTGACAATAACGTGGGATATGGCGTTGAGACTAAATCGGCCGGCGTTAATGTTAAGGTATCGAGGGCGGCATGCGCCAGGGTTGGAATAAAGGAAAATGGACCACCGATGAGCATAATTTTCGGGGTTATGTCATAGCCGCGTGCCAACGTATTAACCAGTTGAATACAGACTGCATGTAGCACCGAGTAGGCAATATCGGGTTTAGAGACATTTCGGCTTATTAGGTTTTGCACATCAGTTTTGGCAAACACCCCACAGCGAGAAGCAATCGGATAAACCTGATCATATTGCTGCGCTAAGCTATCAAACTGACTGACCGGCACATTGAGCAGGCTGGCCATCTGGTCAATAAACGCGCCAGTTCCGCCTGCACAGCTGCCGTTCATACGGATATCTGGCGGCCGATCAGCAAAAAAGAAGATCATTTTACTATCTTCACCGCCGATATCAATTAAGGTACTAACCTCAGGATATTGACGCTGCACCACTTCAGAAGCGGCAATAACCTCCTGAATAAAAGTAATCTGTGCCTTTTCGGCAATGCCCATCCCCGCAGAACCAGTCACTTTGACCGATAAGGTGATATCAGCCCCACATTGCTGTTTGATCTCAGCTAACATATCTAGTACTGTCGGTATAATAAAGGTATTATGCCGAATATATTTGCTATAAATAAAATTATCTTGCTCATCCAACAGTACGCATTTTGCGGTCGTTGAACCGACATCCAATCCAAATCGAAATAGTGTTGCCATAAAATAAATTTACCTTAACAACGTGCAATTTATCAGATTTAATGATATTTATCATAACGTTAATTTTAGGGTATCTGTTTAATTAAGGCAAATAGATTCCGATATTATGGTGATATCCTTCACGACATAAGATGACCAAAACATGCGTGATTTTGAGGCAAAACTATTGCCCTTGATCACATTTTTGCAGTTACCTACACCAGAATGTGCCAAATATCGTTAAAAGTCACGCTAACGGTATTCGCTATTTTACTCATGCAGGTTATCTGGCTATAATAGCGCACTTAACCCATAAGGTGGCATTTGATGACAACAGTAACCGATTTTCGCGCATTTGATCTTGATGAAGCTTTAATGAAAGTGATTCAGGAAAAAGAGTTTAAAGTACCCACAGATATCCAAATACAGACCATACCCGCGGCACTTGATGCCCGTGATATTATGGGGAGTTCACCAACAGGAACAGGTAAAACCTTAGCCTTCTTAATTCCTGCTATTCAGCATTTACTCGATTTTCCGCGCAGAAAACCGGGGCCACCTAGAATTCTTATTTTAGCACCGACGCGTGAACTAGCCATGCAGATTGCCGATCAAGCCAAACAGATGACGAAGTATACCGATCTAAGTGTCGCGACCATCACCGGTGGTGTAGCGTATATGAACCACGTTGAAGTGTTTAGTAAAAATCAAGATATCGTTATCGCGACAACCGGTCGATTGCTGCAATACATCAAAGAGGAGAACTTTGACTGTCGTGCCGTCGAGATGCTGATTCTAGATGAAGCCGATCGTATGTTAGATATGGGCTTTGCGCAGGATGTTGAAACGATCTCCGCTGAAACGCGCTGGCGTAAACAGACCCTGCTCTTCTCGGCGACGTTGGAAGGCCATGACGTGTATGATTTTGCTAAACGTATCTTAAACGATCCGATTGAAATCAATGCCGATCCATCACGACGTGAACGTAAAAAGATTCAGCAATTTTACTATCGTGCCGATAATATTGAACATAAAACCGCCCTGTTGATTAACCTATTGCAACAAGAGGCTTGTCAAAAAGTGGTTGTATTTGTACGTAAACGTGAACGTGTGCACGAATTAGTCACGGCGTTACATCAAGCAGGCATTCGCTCTAGTTATCTGGAAGGCGAAATGGTGCAAGTCAAACGTAATGAAGCCATCAAACGTTTACAAAATGGTACCGTGTCTGTCCTTGTGGCGACCGATGTCGCGGCACGTGGTATCGATATTGATGATATTTCACATGTGATTAACTTCGATTTACCGCGGACTGCGGATGTCTATTTACACCGTATTGGACGTACCGCCCGAGCCGGTAAAAAAGGTACCGCCATTGCACTAGTTGAAGCGCATGATTATGATTTACTGAAGAAGATTGAGCGCTACGTTCATGAACCGATTAAGATGCGCGTCATCGAAGCGTTAAAACCCAAAAGTAAAACCCCAGCGGAATCGAAAAAGAAAAAATTATCGCAAAAAGCCAAGATAAAAAAACAGGATAAAAAAGAAGAGAAGAAAAAGATAAAAGAGCGTCATCGCGATACTAAAAACATTGGTAAACGTAGAAAACCAACAAAACAAGAATCAATTCAGCCTATTTAATAGGCTGAGCTTATGAAACTAATTGTTTTAATCGACTTTTAATTATCAAAGTCAACGGTATAATACCACTATAAATTTTAAGGCAATTATATCAAGCTCACATTCTCAAGGGGAATTATTATGGTATTAGTAACTCGTCAAGCTCCAGACTTTACCGCCGCTGCTGTATTAGGTAACGGTGAAATTGTTGATAACTTCAATTTAGCCCAGTTCATTAAAGGTCAACCAGCTGTGATATTTTTCTGGCCAATGGACTTTACCTTTGTTTGTCCTTCAGAAATCATTGCTTTTGATCACCGTTTTAAAGAGTTTGAAAGCCGTGGCGTTAAAGTGATCGGTGTTTCAATTGACTCTGAGTTTGTTCACAATGCATGGCGTAATACACCAGTCGAAAAAGGCGGTATTGGCCAGGTACAATTCCCTATCGTTGCTGACATCCGTCATGCGATTGCCCAAGCATACGGAATTGAACATCCAGAAGCTGGCGTTGCTTTACGTGCTTCATTCTTAATTGACAAAAATGGCGTAGTTCGTCACCAAATCGTCAACGATTTACCAATCGGTCGTAACGTTGATGAGATGATTCGTACGGTTGACGCACTGCAATTCCATGAGCAACACGGTGAAGTATGCCCAGCGCAGTGGGAAAAAGGTAAAGAAGGTATGCAAGGCTCTCCAGATGGCGTGGCTAAATACCTCTCTAAAAATGCTTCAGCACTCTAATTTCAGCTGCTGTTGAGACAAAAAACCGGCGACTGCCGGTTTTTTTATGTCCGTTAACACAATGGTATCAGGCTACCATCTCCTGTTTGTGTGACGGTGAAAAACTGTTTTTATCAGACGGTTTCAATCATTCGCACAATAATTGATAGCGTCTTTTTATTCTTCGCGTATAATCTAGCGGTTAAATTCAATTCACCCTTTTCTCTTTTAATTAGACCTATAATTAACAACATATTATGAATAAGTTATCTCCAACTATTGGTTTTGTCAGCTTAGGCTGTCCTAAAAATTTAGTCGATTCAGAGCGCATTCTGACTGAGCTGCGTACACAAGGCTACCGAATCATCCCTAGTTATGAAAACGCCGATCTGGTCATCGTCAATACCTGTGGTTTTATTGATAGTGCCGTGCAAGAGTCGCTCGAAGCGATTGGCGAAGCGCTCAATGAAAACGGTAAAGTGATCGTCACCGGCTGCCTTGGCGCAAAAGAAGATCAAATCCGTACGGTGCATCCCAAAGTTCTGGAGATCTCAGGCCCACACAGTTATGAACAGGTACTGGCACACGTCAATAAATATGTGCCGAAACCGGAGTATAGCCCACTCACTAGCCTGATTCCTGATCAAGGGGTTAAGTTAACCCCAAAACATTACGCCTACTTGAAGATATCCGAAGGCTGTGATCACCGTTGTACCTTCTGTATTATTCCCGCTTTACGCGGCGATATGGAGAGCCGTCCGGTGGGTAGCATCCTTGATGAAGCCAAAAGACTGGTAGATAGCGGCGTGAAAGAGCTCTTAGTCATTGCCCAAGATACCTCTGCTTATGGCGCCGATATTAAACATCGCACCGGATTTTGGAATGGCATGCCAGTGAGAAGTGATATTACCCAGCTATGTACGCAACTGGCCAATTTAGGTATCTGGGTTCGTCTGCACTACGTTTATCCTTATCCCCAAGTCGATGATCTGATCCCACTAATGGCGGAAGGTAAAATACTGCCTTATTTAGATATTCCACTACAGCATGCCAGTCCAAAGATACTCAAATCGATGAAACGGCCAGGCACCATTGAGCGAACCCTGGAAAGAATTAAACAGTGGCGTGAAATTTGTCCGGAAATCACCTTACGTTCGACATTTATTGTCGGTTATCCCGGTGAGACGGAAGAGGATTTTCAGATGCTGCTTGATTTCTTAACCGAGGCACGTTTAGATCGTGTCGGTGCATTTACTTACAGCGCTATTGAAGGTGCCGCCGCTAATAACTTACCGGATCAGGTGCCAGAAGAGGTAAAACAGGCGCGCTATGAACGATTTATGTTGTTACAACAACAGATCTCAGCACAAAAATTACAAGAGAAAATAGGTAAAACCCTCACCGTTATGATCGATGAGATCGATGAAGAAGGCGCGATTGGCCGCAGTATGGCTGATGCACCGGAAATTGATGGTGTGGTTTATTTAAATGAAGAGAAACGTTTCCGACCCGGTGATATCGTGCAAGTTAATATTGAACATGCCGATGAGTATGATCTGTGGGGCAGCGTTAAACAGTAGTTGCTACGGATGATGAAAAATAGTTATTGGAAAGAAGTAAAAATTATCATGGCCTTGGCGATTCCGGTCATGATAGCGCAAGCCTCACAATCGGGGATTATGTTTGTCGATACCATTATGGCGGGCCATTATAGTGCCACCGCTCTCTCTGGTGTCGCACTCGGTTCCTCGATCTTTTGGCCGGCGGTGTTATTTGCTCAAGGTCTGTTATCGGTGCTTACGCCGATTATTGCCCATCTCAATGGACGGGCACAGCGTGATCAGGTTGCCGATCATACCCGTCAGGGTCTGCTACTGGCGGTGATTTTATCTGCGCTAATCATGTTCATCCTTTATCATGGCGATAAGATTATTTTATTTAGTAATCAGGGTAAAAGCGTCAATACTGAGATGCTGAATGTGGCTGTCGATTTTTTACGTGCAGTGATGTGGGGTGTACCCGGATTTTTATTTTATCTGGTTTATCGCAATCAATGTGAAGGTTTATCCAATACCAAACCCGCTATGGTCGCCGTGTTTACCGCTTTAGTAGTTAACATTCCGATCAATTATGTCTTAATTTATGGGAAATTGGGGCTACCTGAGTTTGGCGGTAAAGGTTGTGGTATCGCAGCCGCTGTAGTCTTTTGGTTACTGTTTTTCATCTTACGTGGCTATACCCTGATGGCGCGTAATCAACGCGATATTCGTCAAACCCCGATGAAGCAACTGTTTAATCAAGAGATAATGAAACGGATCATTGTTTTGGGTCTGCCGCTGGCTTTAGCCCTATTTTTTGAAATCAGTCTGTTTGCGATTATCGCGATCTTGATTGCGCCACTTGGCCAAAATGCGGTCGCCGGTAATCAGATCATTTTTACAATTAGCAGTATGACATTTACGATCCCACTCGCCCTGTCAGTAGCAACCAGTATTCGGGTCGGCTTTTTGCTTGGCGAACAAAAAGTGGCACAAGCGAAACAAGCGGCCTATATCAGTTTGGTCATCTCTCTCTGTTTAGCGATTATCGTGGCGCTATTTTTATTGACCTTTAAACACTATATTATTGGCCTGTTTACCCAAGATATCCTGGTGATTGAGATCTGTCTACAATTAATCATTTTACTGGCTATCTATCAGTGTTCTGATTACGTACAGATTACGGCTAACAGCGTCTTAAGAGGCTATAAAGATACCAAGAGCATCTTTATTGTCACTTTTATTGCTTATTGGGTGATTGGTCTACCGGCCGGCTATATTCTAGGTTTAACCAATCTGGTGGTGCCAGCTATGGGTCCGGCGGGTTTCTGGATAGGGATTATCATTGGCTTAACCATGTCAGCGATTTTATTACTCTCCCGCATGCACTGGCTACAAAACCAACCGATAGCCAATATCTTGAAAAAGGCTGATCGCTAAGCGCGTCAAATCCCAGCAGAATAGTGATGGCTATTCTGCTTGGTTGCCACTGCCTCATCAACGCTAACAAATAGTTTCTTCTCGGTGATATGTCTTTGCTAATATGACATTCCACTGATATTCTGGTTCTGCATCATCATTCAGAGCTTTTATCTGTTTAGGATACTTCCACTTTTCTGCATAATTTCTGCACTCATTACTATCCATCATTATGGATAATCGCTTATATAATCGCCAAACAGTCTTAAAATGGCTAAAATTCGCCTTTTTTTGATTTTTTTACTTGATAGTCATGAGATTAGCCGTTAATATTTGCGCCTGTAGTAATGATGTTTGTCACACACTATAATGCGTCCGTAGCTCAGTTGGTTAGAGCACCACCTTGACATGGTGGGGGTCGGTGATTCGAGTTCACTCGGACGCACCATTCTAGATTATCATGCAGTCTCTCAATAGATTAATTTTATTTCTACTATATTTTCCGTTTCCAGGCCGGCAATTTTTTCAATAAAATATAAGCCGTCTGTTTTGCTATCTCACTATCAATGCCTTGCTTATTCACCATAAAATCGGCCAGTATGGCCAAACGCTCATCGAAAGTATGCATCGAACCATCAGCATGCGCACAATGTTTACAGTAGTTTTTGGATATATCACACAGTGGATAGTCGGCAATCGCCGTCATCGGCATACCACACGCAATGCACATTTTCATCCGTTCCCCACCTCAATTGAAACTAAAGTAAAAATCGTACGCCTGGGTGAACTTAATTTCAAGTCCTCAGACAGAATAATTCGATAGCCAATCGACTAGCAGATTAATCACACGACAGCATAGCGCACCATATCGGCAACTTATAGGTAGCATATTGCCTTTAGGCACGATGATTAACACATGACGAATGCCTGATAATCGGGTAGAATCACGTTTTTTGTAAAATTAGGAAATCAAGATGACCGATACTATACCCAGCTGCCCTAAATGTCATAGCGAACATACTTATCACGATAGCACATTTTATGTCTGTCCGGAATGTGCCCATGAATGGGATCCGAATGTGGAAGCGGCACACAGTGATACCTTAGTCGTCAAAGATAGCAATGGTAATTTATTGGTTGATGGCGATGATGTGATTTTAACCAAAGATCTTAAACTGAAAGGCTCTTCAACCGTATTAAAGAAAGGGGCTAAAGCAAAAGGTATCCGTTTAGTGGAAGGCGATCATGAAATTGACTGTAAAGTTGATGGCATCAAGATCATGCTTAAGGCCTGTTTTGTGAAAAAAGCTTAGTCAGATAGGCTTAGTTCAACACAATGTCTTTTTGACGGGAGAGTAATCATCGATTGCTCTCCACAAACTTAAAACAGACCTAACTGATCGTCATCACTATGTTCAACAAGTTGCGCTAACATCGCCTTTTGCTGTTGTAGATAAAGATATTTTTTGCGTAATTCGCGCTGCCGGCAGAGTCTTAATATCTCTCTTTTTTGCTCATCATTATAACTTAACCAGTTAAATCGTTCTTCTCGAGAACGTTGACAAGCCAGACAATAACCCTGCTTATCGCTTTCACAAACGCGGCGGCATGGACTCGGAATATCAAAAAACTCAATTTGATTGGGTTGCATAATGCGCAGCAAACTTTTTAGACGTTAACAGAATGAATTATTCTAGCGTATATTTTTAACGCAATAAATCAATTTATAGCCGGCTATCTTAATTGGCGAGTCAGAGATCGCCAATCGGTTGATGGGTTGCCTCAACACATTCACTGGTTCAGATGTCGATATAGGATGATGAGTGTTTATATTGACAAAAATTTTTTAGCCTGACCGCTTCCCTTGGTACTTTTTTTCACACTATAATAACTTCACCAATCATTCATGTAGCGACTATCATGCTAAGTTATCATACTGCCCAGTTAAGTGATTTACCGTTTATCATCGACGTTTATAATTCAACAGTCGCCAGCCGAATGGTGACCGCAGATACGCAGCCTGTCACGGTTGAGAGTCGATTGGGTTGGTTTGCACAGCATCATCCGCAAACACGACCACTCTGGTTACTAAAATGGCATGATAAAGCCTGTGGTTGGGTCAGTCTCTCCTCTTTTTATGGTCGCCCTGCTTTTAATAAAACCGCTGAAATTAGTCTTTATCTGCATACCGATTTCCGCGGCCAAAAGTTAGGTATACCAATTCTAGAATATGTCGAGTCCGTTTGTCCGGCATTAGGGATAGAGACTATCATGAGTTTTATTTTTGGCCATAATCACCCTAGCATCAAGTTATTTAAGCAAGCAGGCTATGCGCAGTGGGGATTTTTACCGACGATTGCCGAGTTAGATGAGACGAAACGTGATTTAGTTATTTTAGGCAAAAAAATAGTCGCTAATCTGGCCTAGTTTATACGCCTTTTTTGACTGATATTGACTTAAAAACGTCCTAAGCTACGACAAATGTTGTTTTACCTCTTCGATAAACGCTTGCCGTTCAGCTTGGCTAATTTTATCAATATTGCCTAAGTTAACATGCATAATCTGTTTTAAACCGAGGATTGCCAAGGTTCGGTCTATCAAAACATCCTGAATATAGTTGCCGATGACGGCAGTATCTGAGCCAGAAGTGGTAATAATAGTGGTTTTTTCAATATGGGATAACTGACCGATAATCCCCTTATCACCATCGACAAAAGCAAATGCCGCCAATAACACTTTATCTAAGAAACCTTTAAAAATGGCGGGCAACTCATACCACCAAATCGGACCGATGATGATCAGTTCACGGGTTTGGCGTAAATAGCCCTGATATCTTATAACCAGCGGATCTGATGACTGACCAGCTGCATATAACGATAAATCATGGCAACTTAACACTGGATTAAAGTTATCCTGATGAAGATCAATCAATTGATACTCAATGCTACGTTCCTGATACTGCGCCACCAGCGCATCAAGAATCGCTTGATTATAACTATCAGGCCATGGATGAGTGAAAATGATGGTCGGTTTCATAAAGAATAATCGCTCTTGTCTGGATAAAAATCTGTTTAAATTTACCACTTTTTTCTATAATTACCAGATGAATTACACTGTTTTCCAGCCAATACCGTGATAAAAAGTGTATATAGAATAGTGACAATCTGATTGTATCGGATTCAAAATAGCCTATAATAAATTTTTTTAATCTATATTTATATAGTTACGATAAACTGATTGCGTTTATCCAGATAAAAAATATTTTATATATTTTACTAGATTTATATTAAAATACACGTTTTAAGATTGAAAGCACTTTTATCAAAGCATTATTAGCGTCATAGTGAGGCAATCATCACTGAGCAACAGCAAAGGTAGGTTAAGTTGCGCGCAGGTGATGTTGTTTGATAAAACGTAGAGAGACCACGATGATGGCTTACCATCTTTGTTCACATGTCTCAATCTTTACCACAATATAAAGAAATTATGAATATTATTCTGACCACCATTAATGCGCGCTATGCCCATACCTCGTTGGGACTTCGCTACTTGTATGCTAATTTACAAGAACATCAGGCTTATACGACGATTTGTGAATACACTTTAGAACAGCGGCCTATCGATATCGTCGAGCAGTTACTGGCGCAAAAGCCAACGGTGATTGGGTTGGGTGTGTATATTTGGAATATTCAGCAGAGTACTGAGGTGGTCAGTTTACTCAAAGCTATTCGACCTGATCTGATCATTATTCTGGGTGGACCTGAAGTCAGTCATGAACAGCACTTAAATCCGATTGTGCAAACAGCTGATTATGTGATTACCGGTTGGGGAGAAGCGAGTCTACCCACCCTGCTCAGCGCAATAAAACAAGGTCAAATACCGACAGAGAAGATTATCAACGGTATTAGACTACCACTAAGCGATATTGCTTTTCCTTATGATTACTATACCGATACGGATTTAAAGCAGCGGATTTTATATGTTGAAGCGTCGCGTGGTTGTCCTTTCAAATGTGAATTCTGTCTATCCAGTATAGATGACGGCGCGAAGATGTTCAATATTGCCGATTTTATGCTTGAACTAGAGAAACTTTACCAGCGAGGTGCGCGTGCCTTTAAATTTGTCGATCGCACTTTTAATCTCAAAATTGAGCACAGCAAAAAGATTTTGGTGTTTTTCCTTAATAAGTTGAAACTGTTTCCAGAAGAGCCAATTTTTGCCCATTTTGAGGTCATCCCGGACTTTCTGCCTGATGAGTTAAAAACCCTGATAAAACAGTTTCCACCAGGTGCTTTACAACTTGAGATTGGTATTCAAACGCTCAATACTGAGGTACAAAAAAATATCTCGCGTCGCACTCATCTGGGACGTGCGAAACAAAATATTATGTGGTTATCAACCCAGACTGGTGCCCATCTACATGTTGATCTGATTGCGGCTCTACCTGGTGAGGATTTAACCAGTTTCGCCAAAGGATTCAATGAGCTTTGGACATGGCATCCGCAAGAGATCCAGCTGGGTATATTAAAGCGTTTAAAAGGCACTCCAATCGGTAGACATATCGCAGAATATCAATATGTCTATGATAACAATCCGCCGTTTAGTGTGTTACAAAATCGCGATATTAGCTTTAGTGATATGCAAAAGCTGACACGATTAACCCGTTTTTGGGATCTGATTGTCAACTCGGGCCGTTTCCCCCATGCTGTTCCGTTGTTATTAAGAGATAAGCCATTTGAAAATATGTGGGCATTTAGCGAATGGCTATTTGGTACGATTAAACAGACACATCAAATTGCACTCACCAAATTGACTGAATATCTGTTTAACTGGTTGATGCAGCAGCCTATCTCGGCCATTGATGTGTTACAAGCTGTCAGCGCTGACTTTGGCCAAATGGGTATTCAGGGCTGGCCTCACTATCTAGGACCGGCACCAGCTGATTGGCGAGTAAAAATAAATCAAACTAAGCATAGTCAGGGAATAACGAGACAAAAAAGACACATAACCGAATAAAAAAGGAGAGATCACCACAAAATAAGAAAAAAAAGCTTGTGAATTATTATAAAAATAATTAAAACTAATCTGGCTATAGCAATGTAAATAGCAACGATTTTAGTTTTTAACTAAAATTCGGCTTATTGCAGATGATAAGACGAACATAAATCATGGTTTATGATAAGTATAAATGCTCTTAAAATAACAATAATTAATATTTATAAATATACTTTAGTTAATAATATATTACTTCAATCATTGGGTTTCATATTATAGGAATTACTATTGGTATCTTATGCATTAACAAGGACTGGAAGTTACTATGAAAACAAAATTAAACTATGCCGTATTGACTTTTAGAGATCGGCTCAGTACAACCATGCAGGGCCTGAATGTTTCAGCTTTTGCCAAAAAATGTGGTATGTCCGAAACGGTTATCCGTGATTATCTGTCAGGTAAAACATTCCCCTCTTTAAATCGTTTAGCCACCATCTCAGAGAAATGTAATGTTTCTTATAGTTGGCTTGCGACAGGTTATGACATTATTGATCCGCCGTTAGAGGATGAAAAGAAAGTCTACAATGAAAAAATTATCCGGGTACCTACCTATGCTAAGCATCTACCGGATATTGAGCTTGCTAAAAAGATGAAATTAATCCGTGATACGCCACCAACGATGACCTATCCGGTGTTAGAGGGTTGGGTTGATTTTCGCGGATTTGAGCCACATAAATTAATTTCATATTGGTGTAAAGGTAAACTGTTAGCGCCTGATATCAAAAATAATGATTGTTTAATTGTCAATACTGAATATGGTGAGATTATTGATGGTGATATCTATCTGTTAGAATATGAAGATATTACGCTGGTGAGAAAAATACAAAAAACTGCGGATGGTTGGTTATTATCTTGCAATACAGATCAACATGTCGCCATACAGATCAATCAATCTAATCAGGATAGGCTGCAGATTATTGGTCGAGTTGTACTGATAACACGTAATATTTATTAATATAAAAAAATCTATTGAGGATAAAACATCAGCAATTAATTAGACTCAAACCGATTATATCAATAAAACGGCGTTAATTTGATCGCCGATAATGATGATTGATTATATCTGACACGGATGTTTAGCATAATCGATAAACACAATTAACATGATGAAGACGTCACATGTTTATGTTTCTCTCTTGCCTTTACGTCCGGTTTCTTCTCTCTTCCAGCAGCCTCTCACTAGACATTTAATCCAATGACTATTCAGTTTACTTTTCAAACAAAACAGCATAATCATCGTTTTTTAATGGCAAGAAAGCACTAAAAAACACATTTTAATTTAAATTAATCGTAAAAATAAATTATTTCAATTCAAAAAGCATGAATAGCCAAACCTCAGTTTGCATTCACTGCCAAGGGAATATAAAATAATGCCTAAGTAACATTCAGACATAACCGCTGGTAATTTAAAGAGAAAAGACAATGAAAAGACTTTATACTAATACACTTTACTTTTTAATTGTTGCATTATTAACTATTTATACTGTGGCATCATTGATGAATTTTCATGTTTCATCTGTGCAGGCTAATTTCTGGCCGGAAGCCACGACTAAATTTTATAAAACCCATGATATCTATCGTGGTGTCATCACCAAAAATATTGGTAATGCTTAATTAATAGCAATAAAATAGCTCACCACGTATCAATATACTTAAAGTACCGGGAAGATTAAAAGCACGAAAAGGTTACTTAATATTCCCTTATCTTAAGTACAACAATACTCTAAAATAAACTAAGCCTGTTTCACCGCAATTGAATGATTGATGGTATTTTTTTGCTTGAACTTTTAACGCAATTAATTGTATAGTCTTTTTAATTATATTGCAGCAAATCAATTTATTTTTTATCTTATCAGGTAATCTGTTATGTATAATCAGTCTATCATAGCCAGAAATATTGATATTAAAGCCCTCAACAAAGTAGATCTGTAGATTAAGCTATTTTATTGAGAGATAAAAAAAGGGAGTCTTGCGACTCCCCTATTACTCACAACTTAACGTCTATAGTTCGTTTTTAGAACTACCGGTTGTTAAAAACTCATTGAGATTATCATAAGTATATTCAATCATATTACGGCAAGCTTCATCAGTGTTACTGCCCACATGTGGTGTTAATAACACTCTTGGATATAAGCTAACTAATTCATCAACAACCGCATTACCGGTTGATTGCTGATTAAAGTTATGATTAAAAATAGCACTTTCATTCTCTAATACGTCAGCACCATACCCGTCAATTTTACCCGCTTTAATGCCATCAATAACGGCAACGACATCAACCAGTTCACCACGACCACAGTTAACCAAAATCGCATTATCTTTCATTTTGCTGATAAACGCATGATTCACAAAGTGATCGTTTTGACCTTTGAAATACGGCATATGGATACAGAGAATATCCGCGTTAGCAATAACGTCGTCAAGCTCTCTGAACTCAACCACCTCTTTTGCTGCATCACTTTGATAGACATCATAACCTAACACTTCAGCACCAAGACCTTTAAATAGTTTTGCTGTGGTTAAACCAATACGGCCAACACCGAATACACCGACTTTAAGTAAACGCACTTCACGGCTAAAATAGTTACCATGGACAGTGAAGTCAGCTTGACGGGTAGCATTAGTCATTGCCGCAGTATGTCTTAATAGCATCATTGCAAGCGTTAAGGTTAACTCAGAAATCGCATTTGGCGAATAGCCTGGTACACGGGCTAGTTTAAAGCCTAAACGTTTCGCTTCCGGCACATCAATATGATCAAATCCAACCGTACGGGTTAATAAAAACTCAACACCCATCGTTTTCATGGCGGCTAAATTTTTAGCTTTAGCATTACAGTTGCCACGCAGCATCACTGCATTATGGCCTTTAATCAAATCAACGTTATCTTCAGTTAACAGCGCTTCAACTAAGGTTAATTCATAGCCATATTTATTCAGTTGTGAAAAATAGGTCTGTTCATTTTTTCTGGCACCAAAGCATATCATCTTAATCTTTTGCATCATTATCGCCCCTTAGTTAAATAAATGAATACTTTTGAGAATTTCCAGTAATAAAATAATACATGGAATCACAAACACCGCAACCACTGTCGCCACTAAACTACAATTCGATGCGGTAATGGCTTCACGATCAAACTTGATAGCATAAGCTACTGCAACTGTCGCTGGTGGTGTTGCCATCATAATGGCTGAAACCGCCACTGACAGGAATGAAATAGGGATAAATAAATTGACAATCAATAAACCGACAGTCGAAAGAATCGGCACTAACATCACTTTAGTAATGGTATATAACCAAGCAGTTTTATTAGAGAATGCTTCACCAAGACTAATTTGACCTAAGGTGGCACCAATCGCTAACCAGGCAAGTGGAGAGGCTAAAGCAGATAAATAAGTCATTGGTTTATAAAGCCAGAATGCTGTCTGATCAATACGTAAGAAAGCATAAGACTTATTGCCGATCTGAACATGCGGTAAATAATCCTGGAAAATCCAGATAAACAAACCAAGGAAGGTCGCTAAAATAATCGGATTTAATACCATCTGTTTGATATTACTGGTACTCATTTTTAAACCACTAAAACTAATATAGCCCCAGCTGTATAAGAATACGCGATATGAAATATTAAAGATTGAGGCATAAAGTACGCCTTCTGCGCCATAAATCGCGCCGATAATCGGAATACCAAAGAATGTTGTACTGCCTAAAGTGGTTAATACCACTAACGCCTGTTTCTTATCACCGCTATATTTAGCATAATAGAGTTTCATTAAGAAAATCAGTGAACCTTGGATTACAAAGCCCCAGATTAACACGGTCAAACCACGCAATAATTTTTCGCTGTCGATATCTTGCATAAAGCTGTTAAAGCTTAATGCCGGTAATGCTACCGTTAAGACCGCCAAACTTAAATTTTTAGCCACCACATCATTAAAAATCTTTTTCTTCGTTAGATAAAAACCTAAAAGAATAATTAATAATGAGCTTGATATTGCCCCTATAATATTATTATTGCCCAATACTGTTTGAAAGATATCAAACAAATTTAGTTCTGTCATACAAATCTCCGAGTTTAAAATTGCGTGCAATATAGCAAAAAAATAGCGTCAAAAAAAGGGAATTTTTAATCGGACAAACCCACTTTTATTGTATGTGATTATTCGGTTTTCTGTTTTATATTGAACGTTCATCGAATGGGTTAATCAACTTAATCTTTTTTCTCAAAAATAGGCTGAGAATTCGCTTTCGAGAAATCAATTTTTTGCTTATTATGCCAGTACGCAAAATTTCGCTTAATAAGATTAGCTATCGACGGTGCCACAATATGCTTTATCATTTAAGAGATCAATAATATTGCGGTTATTTGATAGTATATTTTATTCGTGATTACGATTCCTTTAATAATCAACAAAATTGGATCGTTTATTATTTATATAATCTCTGATGAAAATTTATCTAACAGGAAGTGATAAGATGAAACAAACCGTTACTGTGATAGGCTGTATTGTACTCTGTTTATTTGTCGGTTTTACCGCCAGCCAGTTTCAAATGGACGCCATCAAGTATTGGTATCCTTTGCTCAATAAGCCACCGTTAACCCCACCGAATCTGGTTTTTCCTGTCTCCTGGACGTTACTTTATATTTTGATGGGTATCGCCGGCGGACTATTGATCAACAAACGGGCTGCACGTGAGCAGGTGGTGGTTAAGCTATTTTTTTTACAATTAGTCTTTAATTTTCTCTGGAGCCTGCTTTTTTTCTACTATCAAAATCCCCTCTTAGGTCTGCTCGATATTGTGATACTGGATATTGTCGTGTTTGTGTTAATCAAACAAGCTTACCGATACAATAAAATCAGCTTCTGGCTATTAGTGCCCTATCTACTTTGGATTTTGTTTGCCACTTACCTGAACGGGTCGATTGTGATACTCAATTAAGCTTAGCGCATTGACTTATCATTACCGAGTTTGTATGCCGTTTGCTGGGTAGCAGTCACTGTTTTCGGACAAAATCGCACTGATTTTTTCGCTGGTTATTTAGCTTAACATTGATTAAATAAAATACATCCAGATCTATTCTACTGATTCGATGATAGACAAAAAAAAATTTTCAATTATTATATTGATAATTGTTATCATTTACATTTGCATATGAGAGGCTTTACCGGTGTTTGTGACAGAAGATATGAGTTATCGTATCGACCAGAGAACGATTTTGAACCCCACTTCAGTCACGTTAGAAACGGGTAAAGTTTACGGCATCATTGGTCATAATGGTTCGGGCAAATCAACCTTTGCTAAACTGTTAGCACATCAGTTAATCCCTTCTGCCGGCCAGATTGAAATCGATCAAACAGCACTATCGGCGTTTTCAAGCAAAGATTTAGCCAAAGTGATTAGCTACTTACCGCAATATCTGCCTTCCGATATCCATTTGACCGTTGAAGAGCTGGTGAAACTGGGTCGGTTTGCCTGGAAAGGCTTAACCAAAAAGTATGATCAACAAGATCAAGCGATTATTACGCAGTCACTTGAGCAAACCGATACCTTACAATTTAAAACCCAGTTGCTGAGCGGATTATCCGGCGGTGAAAGACAGCGGGTCTGGCTGGCCATGTGTTTAGCTCAAAAAAGCCAATATTTGATCCTTGATGAGCCGTTATCAGCTTTAGATATCAATCACCAAATCGAAGTCATGCGTCTGTTGCAACAGCTCGCGCATCAATATCAGCTGACCATTGTGGTTGTTATTCATGATATTAACTTAGCCAGTGAGTTTTGTGATCAAATTCTGGCTTTTAAACAGGGCCAACTTATCTATAATTTACCGGCACATGAACTGATTCAGCCCGCGATATTACAAGATATTTATGATATGCCTTTTTCAATTGTGGCACACCCGCAGAGAAAATATCAAGTTGCCTTACCATGAAAATCGCTGTTTATCTGGCCACAATGGCCAAATGGTCAATATTATTACTCTGCTTAGCGTTGAATGTGACGGCTTTTGCACAGGTAGCCAAACCGGCGCAAAAAATTGTCACGACCGATTGGACCATTGCCGAAACCCTACTGGCGATTGATGCTCCCCTCGTAGGATTAGGCGATAAAAAGCAGTATGATATTTGGGTCAATACGCCGGTAGCGGGTGATGCAGTCATCGATTTAGGTTCACGTGCCCAGCCTAATCAAGAAGCGCTGATCAACCTAAAACCAGATCATCTGATCAATGCGACATGGCTACAAAATATCTTACCGTCCTCAATGTCAACTTTAGGTATACAGCGCTCAGCAGTGGATTTCTATACTGATAAAGGCCTTGATTGGTCACATTTAGTGGCGACGACTTTAGCACTGGGTAAATTAGTCGATAGAGAACATAATGCTGAGCAACTGATTTCCGATTCCGAGCAGCAATTAGCCCATGACCGAATGTTGTTAACCCCTTATCAGGACAGATCTTACGCAGTCGTGCAGTTTATCGATTCACGTCATTTACGCATCTATGGCGAAAATAGTTTATATGGTTTAGTGCTGACTCAATTGCATTTAACCAATGCCTGGCAAAAGCCGACCAATGCCTGGGGTTTCAACCAGATTACCTTATTAGAATTAGCCCAGTTACCAGCCAATACCGTATTAATCATTGTAAAACCTTATCCCGCTAACGTAGCTGAAAAATTACAACAAAATGCCCTGTGGCGTGCACTGCCATTTCACCAAGCCAAACAATACCGCCTATTACCGGCAGTCTGGTCGTTTGGCGCGCTCCCGTCCATCAAACGTTTCAGCCAATTACTCACTGAATCGATAACCGATACTCATCTGGCAACCTGGTAACTCATGATTAATTCTCTCTCTCCTGTACAAAAACTGTCCCGGCTTAATTTACTACTGTTTATCCTGACAATGGCTGCCATCAGTGTCGTGCTATATCTGGAAATTAAGCTGCAGTCACCCTTGATAAGTAGCTCGAGCCGTGATGCTTCACTGTTGCAGCTCATTATCACCCAGCAAATTGCCCCTCGTTTTATTATGGCGTTACTGGTGGGCGGTGCATTGGGACTGAGCACAATCATCTTACAACAGATAACCCATAACCCTTTAGCAGCAGATACCACACTCGGCATTAGTGGTGGTGCCTATTTTATGCTGTTAGTTGTCACGTTATTTTTCCCGCAACTATTGATGTGGGTGGATGCATCATTTATTGCGCTAGTCGGTGCTTTAGTGACACTGGTGATCGTGCTGAGTTTATCTTACCGAAAACAGTTTCTGTCGACCCGAATGTTACTAGCCGGTCTGGTGCTCAATCTCTATTTTGGGGCTTTTGCCGCCGCTTTAGTGATCTTTTATCCAGAAAGCGCTAAAAATATTTTGCAGTGGGAAGCCGGCTCGTTAGTTCAGGATAGCTGGCGGGATGTCTATCATCTGGGGTTGGTCACGATGTTATCGATTGTAATTATTTTGCCACTTATTCGCTCTCTACATATTATGCAGCTCGATGATAATCAAGCCCGCAGCTTAGGCGTGCCAGTCAAGTTGGTTCGTATGGTCTGCCTGCTGGTTCTATCCTATCTTTGTGCAACGGCGATTAGTTTAGTCGGTATGATCGGGTTTATTGGTTTAGCTGCTGCCTCGATGATCAATCAATTTAAATTAGAACAAGCTAAATATAAGCTCATCTTTGGCTTTACCACGGCAGCCTTACTCCTCTTACTGACAGACTGCGTGCTGATTATTATCCAATATGTTAGCGGTTATTACTTACCCGTCGGCACGGTAACCGCGTTTATTGGTACCCCTTTACTGCTCTATTTAATTTTTCGTGCCCTGCCGGTGCAAATTCAATGGCAACCCGCGCAAGCTGTCGGTACTGGGTTTAAGACGAATCGCCTGAGCTATCGTCATATCTTATGGATGGCGCTGTTACTGGTGATACTCATTACCGTCAGTCTGGGCATCAGCAATAGCGCCAATGGCTTTATCTGGACCGGATTCCCGGCTGATTTAATAGCGATTAAATTGCCGCGACTCTTAACCGCGGTCGGCTGTGGCGCGATGTTAAGTCTTAGCGGTGTACTGCTACAGCGTTTGACCCATAATCCTCTAGCCAGTCCTGAACTGTTAGGGATCAGTGCTGGTGCGGCTATCGGGGTTATCGTCGCTTTTTTACTTTTGAGTTTATCGTTAGAGATGATTTGGCTATTTGGTTTAGCTGGCGCGATACTGACTTTTATTTTTATCAGTCTGATCAACTATCGTCATCAATTTCAGCCTGAAAAAGTGATTTTGACCGGTATCGCTATTTCAGCACTCTTATCAGCACTGCTACGCCTGTTCTTGACCAGTGGCGATCCACGCATTCAAGCGTTACTCGTCTGGTTATCGGGTTCCACCTATGCCAGTTCGCTATCAGGTGGGCTATTAAGTTGTCTATTTGCCGGGCTATTTTTACTGTTAATCTTATTGCTTAGCCGTATGCTGACGCTGTTTTTACTCTCTGACACCATCGCGTCATCATTAGGCTTAAATGTCTCTATTGCGCGGATTCTATTTATTATCATTGCCGCAGCACTCATTACCGTTGCCACCTTACAAATTGGGCCACTCAGCTTTATTGGTTTGCTCGCGCCATTGCTTACTCGGTTACTCGGCATCCATGAGATTAAAAAACAACTGATAAGTGCAAGCCTTATTGGCAGCTGCTTAATGTTACTGGCCGATTGGATTGGCCGTAATCTACTATTCCCTTATGAAATCCCAGCCGGCTTGGTGGCTACCTTGATTGGCGGAAGCTGTTTTTTCCTACTCATGAGACGCATTTGATGAAAAAATTTTCCATAATAACAATACTTCAATCGCAATCCCGTCGCCTCATTGGCGTGATTATCTTGACACTGCTATCCAGCCTGACGGGTATTTTTGTCATGAACTATATCAATGTCTATCTATTGGTTGATACTCATGAGTTAAGCCATATTCTGGCGATATTTACCGGATTGATTATCTTCTATCTGGTTGTCTCAACGATATCACAGATCTATATCTCTTCGCTTGGTCACCACATTGTTTATGAAATGCGCACGGATCTGTTAAAACAGATTCTATATAGCGACTACGAAGATATCAGAACCCGTGACAGAGCACATATCATTGGTAGTCTATCTCATGATATTCAACAAATTTCCTTTGCTTTTGTCCGTTTACCGGAACTATTACAAGGTGGTTTATTTGTTATCTTGATTTGTGGTTACATGGCGATGATCGCCAGTAATCTGTTTTTTGTCACGGTGATTTGGCTACTATTAACCCTAATCGGCGGTAACTGGTCAGTCAAACAGGTGTATCGCTATTTAGACTCCGCCCGTCAAGCACGCGATAATATCCATGAACATTATGAGCAATCACTCGACGCTTTTCGAGAGTTAAAACTCAATCACCGTCGACAAGATACCCTTTATCACTCCTTTATACAGACTAATGCAGATTATAAAAATAGTGTGATTCGCGCTGATTCCTATCATGCTTTTGCCGGTAATTTCACTAACATTATGATGCTGATGGGGGTGGGGATTATCTTCTACTTATCGGTGTTTCATCACTGGGCCTCTTTTCAAAATGCCACCACGATTGCTATCGCACTGCTATTTATGCGTACACCGTTAATTAATGCCGTTGGCGCCTTTCCCACGCTGATTCAAGCGTTAGTCTCATTGAAAGGCATCAACCAATTAAATTTAGCACCGGTTGAACCCAATCTGGCTGTTCCGCCTTTCAGCCATGATTGGCAGCAGATTCAACTCAATCAGGTCTGCTATCAGTATGAAAATAGTCCGTTCTCATTAAAACCGACCCAATTTACCTTAAAAAAAGGCGAAACCGTCTTTGTTATTGGTCAAAATGGCAGCGGTAAATCAACCTTTTCACTGGTTTTAAGTGGCTTAGTGGCACCATCTGCTGGCACGATTAGCATTGATGATCAGGTGATTACCGCAGAGAATATTCACCAGTATCGCCAACTGTTTTCGGCTGTCTTCACCGATTTTTATCTGTTTGACTCGCTAATTGATGAACAGGGTCATCCGGCAGCTCAAGTCGATATCGAGAAATGGCTAAAATTGCTTGAGTTAAGCCATAAAGTGACCGTCAATGAGCATAGGTTAGCTTCTACCGCTTTTTCGCAAGGTCAACGTAAACGGTTAGGCTTGTTATTATCCGCCTTAGAAAACAAACAGGTACTGATTCTCGATGAGTGGGCGGCGGACCAAGATCCCTATTTTCGTAAAATATTTTATCAATCGCTACTCCCTATTTTAAAACAGCAAGGTTATACCATTATTGCCATCAGTCACGATGATCGCTATTTTCATCATGCCGATCGTATCGTCCAGCTCGATAATGGTTATTTAACAGAACTTCCCCACACGCATGGAGATAACAATGCATAATAATTCCAAAAAGATGATCAAAAAGACATTTATTGCTCAGGCCATTTTCATATTGACCTCAAGTCATTATGCATTGGCTGATGAAAGCAAAACCGATATCATTTACGTGGTCGGCTCTATCGCTAAAACCAGCGGTTCGGTAAAATTCTACGATACTCAGGCAACGAATGTCATTGATGAAAAAACTATCAGTGAAAAAAATTATGAGAAAGTAGACCAAACACTCTCTTACACGGCAGGGGCTCAGCAAGGGATGTACGGCCATGATAGCCGCAGTAACTGGCTAAAAATGCGCGGGTTAGATGTCTCTTATACCTATGATGGTTCACCACAAATTAGTACCGGCTATTTCGGCGATACGCGGGAAGTCTATGGTCTGGAGCGTGTTGAAGTGCTAAAAGGGGCCAGTTCACTACTGTATGGCTCAAGCAAACCTGGCGGTACCATCAATTTAATCAGTAAGCGACCTACTGAGAAACCACAAGGTGAAATCAAGCTGTTTGGCGGCACACAAAATAATTATGGTATTGGTGGCGATTACAGCGGTGCGTTGTCTGATGATAATAGTGTCCGTTATCGGGTCGTCGGTCATTACCGTGATAGTGATGGTCAGCAAGACCACACTGGACTAAAAAGTTACTATTTTGCACCAAGCGTTATCTGGGATATCAATGAAAATACCGCCATCACCCTACTGGCTTCCTGGCAAAAAAGTGAAGGCATGCCAGAAAACGGCTTCTTCACACCTTACGGTACTATCATCAATACCCCAAATGGTAAGATTGATCGTAACACCTATTTTGGTGAGCCCGGTTATAATCACTATAAAAAAACTAATGACTCCATCGGTTATGAGTTTATTCATCTGTTTGATAATGGCATTACCTTTACTCAGAACTATAAATATACTCATGAAGATCTGAATATTCGTGGTGTTTATGCTTCTTATGCCATTCCTGAAACGCAGCAGTTAGTGCGCAACTCCTATGCCCAAATCGGAAGCATGAATGCCCATACCATTGATAACCGCCTAAGTAAAACCTTTGAAATTAACGACTGGCGCGATACACTACTGATAGGCGCTGATTATAATTATACTAGTATGTCTGGTCGTGACTTTAATAATTATGGCGACTCAACTGTTGATCTCCATCATCCACAGTACGGTTTTACACCAGCAGAACCGTTTAAGCCGTTCAGCTTAAAAGCCAATGAATATGGCCTCTATATGCAAAATCAGCTGGTGTATAACAATAAGTTAATCTTAAACCAAGGTGTCCGCTATAATCATGTGAACAATCACGGTTATTGGGATAGTAGTGATTTTGATCGCAACTATGGTCATACCACTTATAGTGCCGGCGCAATGTATATCTTTGATAATGATATTGCGCCCTACTTTAACTACTCAGAATCGTTCCAACCTGTTTATGGCTACAGCAATAGCCAACAGACAATCTATAAGCCTTATACCGCTAAACAGTGGGAAAGTGGGATCAAATATTCACCAGATTGGCTAAATGGCGAAATGGTCATCGACTATTTCCATATTACGGCACAAAACTCATTTTTCTCTAATGGTACTGGGCAGGCTGCACAGGCCTTAGAGTCGCGTAACAAAGGCGTAGAATTCCAACTCAATAGTCAGGTTACCGATAATGTCAACCTAGCGGTGAGCTACACCTATACCGATTCGCAGACCGATACTAGCACCACACAATCTATACAATCTCCTTTGATTCCTAAAAATGCTGCTTCAATTTGGGGTTATTATACGTTTACTGAGGGCAGTTTAGCCGGTCTCACTATGGGAACAGGTATCCGTTATGTGGGTACAACCAAAGATGAATCCACTTTACCGAATGATAAAATTCCTGATTACACAATTTGGGATGCGATGGTGAAATATCAATTAAATTCATCATGGTCGCTACAAGTTAACGGCACTAATCTGACTAATAAAAACTATATTTCAGGCTGTAGCTATTGGTGTTATTATGGTGCAGAGCGTAGTTTAGTGGCCAGTATGATCTATCATTGGTAGCAATAGCCACAGATTCGATTGTCTTTTTACCATTCTTGATGGGGCTGCCATGTCAGCCCCATCAGTTTATCTTACTCGTTAACAATCAACACAACTCTCTTATTACTGTTGGCTATGTTTAGCAGAACTGTATTTTGCTGTGATCTATCATTCCCATCATAAAAATAACGTTCCGGCTGACGACGTTCTCGCCTGCTCGATTAAACTCACTGATTCACTGTGTAATTGACAGATAAGCCGTCCACCACGCTCAGATAGTTGTTCCGCCAGCAAGATAGATTTATTCAGTTGTTTCCCCCATAGCGGCGCAAGCACACAGTGTGAAGAGCCGGTAACCGGATCTTCCAAGATACCTTTTGCCGGTGCGAAATAGCGCGATACAAAATCAGCCGAACCTTGTCCGGCTGCAGTAATAATTAAACCTGGCAACGGTAATTGCCGAATCTTTTCAAAATCAGGCTCAAACTGGCGAACGGTTTTTTCGTAATCAAGATAACATACATAACGGTCGAGTGTGGTATAAATCTGTTTTACTGGTAAATCCAACGCCATTTCAATCAATCTACGGGTTGCCACTGTATTATCTAACTCAGCCTTAATCACTGGGAAATTGAGTATGATATCCTGCTGCTGAAATGCAGTCTTTAGGATACCTAATCGTGTTTTAAAATACAGTATTTGAGGTAAGTGTTGTTGATGCTGACGCAATATATGGGCGGTAGCCAAAGTGGCATGGCCACAGAGATCGACTTCGCGCTTAGGGGTAAACCAACGTAAATACTGGCCGACTAAAAAAGCCGTTTCAGATAAATTGAATTCAGATGCAATCGACTGTAATAATGTCTCAGTAGGCCACGATTCAAGTAATACCACCGCAGCAGGATTGCCCTTAAAAGGTTCTTGAGTAAAAGCATCTACCACATAAAAGGGTATTTCAATACGAGATGGGGTAAGTAACATAAGCAATAAACCTTAAACAATGATCGACTTAATTGTATCTTCCACAGAGATCAAAAATTATCTAATTCAATCTAGCCAGCCCCAATTAGGCAGGTTGTGTAACTAATTGATAGCCAAGATATTCACCAACCCATGATTCTATAGGATATTAAACTATACGATAATCTTGATACAATAGTAAGTCACTCTAGTGAAATAGGCTGATTTATAAATCAACTCGCTTATCTTGCTCGATGTTAACCTGACTAACGATTAATCATTAAGTTATGTTGGTTATTATAACACTATTCCCGCCCAGTTTAGGATAAAGCCTAGTATAACTATGATTGCTATTTATCAATACAAAGAAAAAAGCGCCATTAGACGCTTTTTCTCATCGTTTTTATCATGTCCGTAACAATATTATCGTTTTAGTTACAATCTTACTGCTATTTGACCTACTGATAAGAGTATATCAGGCCGATCATTGATTTGAGAGAGCCTGGTTTCAATGGCTGGCTTGTATTGCGCATATAGGCAAATTGCAGGGGAAGTGAGACAGAAACCCTCGAAGTACCATCAGGTGCGTAAGTAGCACCATATAGATACTGCGTCTGACCAGGAATTCCTTTGTTTGAACCATCTGGACCGAATTGTAAGGTTTCATATTTAAAGCCTATGATAGAGTACCCAAAACCTGATCCAGTAGAATCGGGGGTCAGCGTTGAGATCGTTGAGGTGTTGGTTTTATCGTTCAAATCCATCACGGCATATCTCAACGAGATACCTGAATCACAAGTCATATTAAATGTAACTGGGGTAGTTTTTAGGAAAGTACCATTAGTTGCAGCAGTAGCTTCAGCCCAGCTTAACGTCGGCATATTAACCACAGCGGTATGACTTTCTGGTGTACAAGTTAGCATATTTCCTGTAACTGTAGTTTGACCTAAGGAGACATTAACTACTTCTTGAATCACGCCATTTTCATCAATACAGTTTAAGTGATATATTTGCTGACTCGGTAATACCGTAATGCCCGATTCAACTCGTCCTTCTAGTTTAATAGGGAGCGAATTGCTTGTTATATAAAATCCAGAGGTCGTTCTTCTGGCATTTTCCACCCAACCGGTCCAAATGGTTTGGGTAGCAGGCTGAAGCTGATAAGTCGTTCTAGGTATAGTATACGGAGTCACTTTGGTATATTGCCCGTAACCAGATGTAATTTCAAATACATAGTTATCTGAAACTGTTACACCCGTCCAAGCTACATCAGGTACCAGATCAAGCCTAGCAAGGTTATAGCTAACCGTAGCGTCATAACAGACCTGTCGTAATGAGGAATTATAGGCCCCAGTGAGCGCTGTGCCATAGCCATAAACACCATCGGCTGGGCCTGAGACGCCTATCCCGGTTCCCCCATAAGAGAAAGCAGTTATAGGCACCGCGTTGGCTGAAAAGGAGATAATTGAGACTATCGTTACCAAACAGATTGAAAAAAAATATCTCAGTTTATTACTCAAATTATTTTTGAATGCTTCTATCATGTAAACATTACTCCTCATGATTATCTTTAATTGACTACTCTGCTTTAGCAGTTGCTTTATCATATATTTTTAATTGTGTGTTTATTTAGCGTTAAACAACTTAATATCATTAATTCAAAAAGAGAGCATAAATTCATTCTATCACTAGCTGTTAGCTTATATTCTAGCTTAGGGCATCGTAAAATAGTTAATCTGAACCAGCAATGATTCAAATACGTTACCCATATAAACGACCTACCCATCGATGTGTATCAATTTGACAGATAAATCGCCTTTACGATTGAATCATCATCATCGATAAAAGAGACCCAAACCTGACATACGCTATTTTTACAAAACTGATCAACCGACAAACTTTCCTGCGGGGCGAGTGTTTTACGAAAGGCATTACTACTGTTTTTTTCATCGGCAAGATCCATTGTAAAAACATAATTAGATAAATTTTTTAATTCGAATTCACCTTTGTCACTTTTAACTAACTTAAGTTGACTAAAATCAGCCTTCCTTAACTCGGCATGCCGATAGATCAAGTTAAAATGTGCTCTAACTGCTAGCGACACCGTGGATTTACCACTATGAATTTGCGATTTAGGTATCATGGCGACAGAGAGTTGATAAAGTTCATCGACATTACTTTTTTGATGATTAACCGGAATAATCAACTGAGTATTGGTATTATTCTTTGTTAAAACAAATAATGCTGGCGTGATAACAAATTGACCATTATTATTTTCAATCGTTGTTTTTATTAAAAAATCATGCTTATCATTATTCATTAGCTTAATATAGACGCGTTTTGAATCATCATTAAATGCGAAACGAGTTCCCATAACTGTCACGCCGGCAAAACAGTTTACTGATAGGCTTAAGATAAAAACGAATAGATATTTAATCATAAGATATTTCAAAAGAAGCTGTGGCAGACACTTTACCTTGAGAACTTTCCGGTAAGGTTCTTACATAAGCGACAATAAAACCGAGCTTATTGCGCACCACAGTAGAATTAAGTTTAAAATCCGTACTGTTACTTCGGATATCTAGATTTTGTTGATTTTCATCATACAGACCTAATGCAATGCCTTTGGCGTAACCATCTCCAGCAGAGTCCAATTTCAATAAATTAGGCATGTCTGTGTCACTAATCCCCGTAAATTTAACATGAGCCACGGATGTAGTCGGGGGGCAATAGTCTAAACTAATACTAAACGGGGTTTGGCCAAAAGGCGTGCCAATACTGATATTCGTTAATGAACTTGATATCATTTGCACGACAGAGCTACTCGAATCACTAACAACGACACAAGTTGAAGCAGTTACCTTAGCAGAGATACTAATCTTTACTTGACCATCATCAGCAAATACTGAAAAGGAGCTAAATAGCACCGTACAAAATACTATCAGAAAAATGTTTTTATTCATAATACATATCCAAAAATAGTACAGCTGAGGCATCACCAGCCGTGACTGGTAAACTTACCGTACGATAGCGTACGTAAAAATCAAAGGCATAAGTTGAACCAGTAATACCACTACCATAAGCCGTTTTTACATTCAGGTTATAACGTTGTCTGATAGACTCTTTCAAAACCTCGACCGCTAAACCTTTGGCAACCTCGTCAGTTCCTGACCCCGTAACTTTAAGTAAAGTAGAATCGGTATTGTCTGCCTGACCGGAAAACATAAAAGAGAGTTGATTAACGGTTAAATAACAGTCTAGGTTAATTGTAACTTTTTTTGAATCAGTTACATTCCCTATCTTACTCATCGACCCAGAGCTGATATCATCAAATACAATACTTTGACTTAAACTATCCGAATTCACATCACAACTTTGATTAGTAAGCCTACCATTAACTGTAATGGCGACATCGTAGGCATAAGTAGATAAGCTCAAACTACTCAACACGATAAAAACTAAAAAGCGGTTTCTTTTATTCACGCATGACTCCTGATTTTACAAACAGTCAACATCAAGCTTATTAACCACATCGGCTTTAAAATCCGCACCATAGTTAATCGTAAAGCTACAGATATTATTTTCACCCAACTTGACCGTATATTTGGTATTATCTTTCACACCACTGAGATAGACTGTACCATCATCATCTGCAACGGCAATACTATTATCTAGGGTATTGGTTACCATGGTACCAAATAGTATCGGTTTATTATTATGTTTAACTAAAACCAGGAAGTTATAACCACTTCGTACATCAAAGACAACCTTGGTAATTGCGCCTCGTGTCGGGGCAACTTTTAAGATTTTAGTATCGATATCAAAGTCATTACCAAAACTTACTGGGTCGAGCTCCACATCGTTATAGTGATACGGTGTCGAATAAGGTATCAATGCATAACCATCTTTATTAATTGTCACTTTATCAACCTGGTTAATTTTAGCCCCTTCGGCACCCTTCGCTTCAACAAGAATGGCGGTATCGCTTGCCTCACGACCAAATACAAAACCATTATAATGGAGCAATGCTGAACCAGTAATACCATAGTTTATTTGAGTTGTCGGTTCTGAATAAGATAAACCCGCATTGACTTGCATCATATCCGCTTTATAGTTAGCACTGAGATTAGTCACATTAGAACGAGAATCTTTATTTACGGTTTGATAAATATTATAATTCAGATCATCATCTAATGCTGAACCATATAAACTTGTACTGTTGCTATAAGACTTATCCGTTTTATTGTATAAAAAACTATTTGATGCATACATAGTGCCACGTCGACTATCACCAGTGGAGAGTGGCATAGTTAAATAAAAGTAGAATAGATCATTGGCCGAACCGTCATAAGTATATTTATTATAACTTATGGAGACTAATAGATTATTTAATTTCTCTAGTGTTTTATTCCAGCTGACCTGAAGATTTTTAGCTGTGCCACCGCCCCAATAAGAGGTGACATTGCCCCACAACGCAACTTGACCAAGTTGACCCAAGCTCTGTGCAATACTCCATTGATAAGAGCTCTTCATTCGACCCGCTAAGCTATAGTTATTAGAATATTCACCGGTTAAGGGATCAAAAAATTTGTTTCGTTTTTTGAAAGCCGCCTCATTGAAAGTATAATAACCTGATGTTGAATATCGATAACCGGTTAATTGAAGATTTGTACCCGTTTCATTGAAAGATTTAGCGTAGAGAATACGATAGGACTGACCAATATCATTACCTCGATCACCCAGATCAGTAATAGAGTTAACCGCATCAAAAGACATGGCACCGAACCCACCAAAATCTTTAGCGATACCTAAACCTATCGCATTATAATGCGCCGATATCTGAGCACCGCCATACAGCGTGGTTTGCAGAGGTAAGCCCATTGAACCTGAAAGCTGTACGAAGCGCGTTTGATCAAGCCCTCGTATATCTAGCTGGCCTAGGGTTGCAGAATAATTATAACCACCCAACTTTAATAAATTAGGCAAGGTTGAGTATGGTATAATATATTTACTCACACTACCATCAGCCGCAGTGAGTTCGACTTCATAATCGCCACTACTCCCGACCGGATTCAAGTCAGTAATATCATAAGGGCCAGGATCGACAAAAGTTTGATAGACAATAAGACCATTCTGTCTGATGACCAATTTTGATCTCGAGTTAGCCACCCCTTTGATCGGTGGAGAATAACCGCGTTCACTATCTGGCAACATCTCATCTGCAGTGGTCACCGTTGCCCCAATATAAGGTAATGAATCGAATAAATTAGAACCAATAGAATTTTGTCCTACGGTTAAACGACTTTTGATCTCTCTAAAATCTCTTGTCGCATAAACATTACTGATACGTGTATCATTAGTGGTTTTGTTACCATACCGACTTTGAGTCCAGTAAACATTTCCATTGAATCGCCATGGTCCCACATTTAAGCGATTGCTTAATCCAATATAATTATAAGAGTAATTATCGCTATGTTTATTCCAAGAATTACTACCATTAATATTATAGTTAGTGATTAACGCAGGAATACCATCATCCCAATCCGCTTCTTTGGCCAGCGTTGAGCGCACTGAATCTAAATAAATTTGTGGAATCGACAGATTTAAGGATAAATTGGCAAGATCAATACTATAATCAAAACCCGGAATATGTTGAGCAATATCGATACAGGCATCGGGCGATAATGATTGCGTTTCTAATTCAAACTCTTTTTTAAGCACTTTATTAAATGGAATAATATCCACTATACTCTTGGTGAAACAAGGTGAAACTTTTTTGTTACCATCATCGTCTTCCGCAAATTTGATTTGGATATTTTTAACAAATCGCTCACCAATACTGAGATCCAAATAGTAAATGCCCGGAGTCACAGTATTACCACCGGCTAGATAAGAGAGATCTTGAAGAGATGCAACATCCCCACCTAAAAACATCGGATTGAAGTAATCTTGAGAATATGAAAATCCTACTCGAGAGCAAACTATGACAAAAAAAACTGTGCGTGCTATTCTCATTATTATTTCCGACCTAAAAAGTTCTAACTAAAATCGCTCACCGAAAACAATTACTTAATTGAGTGGGCAAACTTTATTTGCTAATTGCACGCCGTAATCATTGATAACATTGAAACTTAACTGATTGGGTTTAACAGTGCTTTTGAGATAAACAGCATCTTTGGGGGGGATTGTTTCACCCTTAGAGATCTCTTTACCATTGACCGTAAACGAAGCTAGATTCATATAATAAGGCGTCGGATTATCGATTTTAATTTGGTTATTAGCATAGCTACAGCGAATATTTTTGTAAGCTTCCAATGGATCATCAGTTAGATTAGCCGGTCTCATAAATAATTTAATATTCGTTGTAGTAGAAATTAACAGAGAGTTAGTTATATTTTTTTGTTCTTCTGTTAATGAAGGAATGACTTTAGCATTAAAAAAGTATATTTTCTCTTTATCTACGGGTAATTTATTTTTGTCTCCAGTATAAACAATTCTTAAAATACTATTGGTATTGCCTTTTAAAACAAAAAGTGGTGGCGTCACAACAAAATCATTCACTTTGTTGCCGTCTTTATCTGACACCCATGATTGAACAAGATAATTATTTTTTGGTGCGCTATTAAAGATTTTTAGTGACACTTGGTTTTGATTAGATGGATAAATAACACGCGTTGCACCTAAAGATACACCATCAGCATAGGCTGATTGGCTTAGAGCACCTAATAGCAAGAGAACTAAAATATTTTTTTTCATATCAACACCATTATCTTTAATAAGAAGTATTAGCAGGTAAATAAAACCTGCTAATACGAAACCACTTTAAATCAAGCTTATTCTTAGTTATAAGTTAACATAAAGTTAGCAACTGATTGTACTTTACCTGCAGTTACTGAAGCTGCTGTTGAAACATAGTCAACAGAGAATGGAATAACTGCTTCTTGGCCTTCAGATAGAGCTGCAGGAGCAGATTGACCAGTACCTAAAGTCATCGCAGCATTATCTGGACCATAGATTTGTAAACCAACGTTAGACGCTGCACCAGTACCGGCATTGTTTGCTAGTAAGTTTGGAGAAACAGCATCGCTTTGGCCTGTAAAGCTAACACTTACGTTTTTATAAACTGAAGTATCGCAATCAGCTAAAGTGATGTTAAAAGGTTGACGTGCATTAGCAGCTTGATCTTTTGCAGTGAAAAGACTTGCGCGAACTGTATCTAATTTAACCACATCGCTACCGTCAGATTGTTTTACTGAACAAGCACCTTGAGTAATTTCACCATTAAAAGTGATTTGACCACCTGAAACAGTAATTGGCGTTACAGTAGCAGGAGGAGTGACTGGATCACCTTCAGCAGCAAACGCAGAAGTTGCAACTAAAGAACCAAGAATCATAGTAGTTAACGCTAGTTTATTCATTTTCATGTTTAAATTCCTTTAAAATTCCTTTAAAAAAAGTTACCTTTCTCAATGAAGGTGACGTAATTATATAATAAAAAAACTAAATAACAAGAAAAAAATAAGATAAGAATGTAAAGAAAACTATAGTTGGCTTATTTACATTTTGATGTATATTGATAACGATAATTTAACACATTAATGACAATTTATTTAAATTTAATCCTAGTATATTCATTTTTTAATGGAATAAAAATTGTTTTACCCTATTAAAAATATGGATAGCTTTTCGGTAAAATCAAACACCATAAAAATCAATAAATCATTGTGATTAAACACTTTTTACCAGCATTGCAAAAAGAATAAAAAAAAGCCATACGATCTAAACAACGTAAAAAGTGAAATGAGCCCCGTTATTAACCACGAATTTACCCATAAATTTTTTTTTAATGAAAGTATCATGATTGTTAAGCAATATCTCATACGTATCGTAAATAAAACGATAATAAAATTAGCGCTGATGATTATTTCCCAGTTATAACGGTCATCATCGGCGATCATCCAACACGTTGTTCGACAATGGATGACATTGCCCTATCAAATAAAAACGGCGCAATTTTCCGGCTATTTTTAGTTATTTTTTTATCAAATAGACGCGGTTTAATGATCAATAGAAATAAATTAATCTCAACATAAAAAAATAACTTGTTGATATTATTTTATTTTTAGAGATTCTGCGATATCCCCACCATACGGGCATCTTCGTCATCAATCATGACTATTAGTGTTACGTCTTATACTATATCTATCGATCTGATAATCAGCTAAAGTGTTAAAAAGATAATAATTAGTTATGACAAAATTAACAAATATAATCAACTATAAGACAACTTGCTGAATTAAAACACTTACCTGCTTGATCTGGCAGACCACTCTATAAAAACTATTTTAGTGATAACGCTACGTGTTGATGTCTTTACTTTAGCCCGATTGATTTGCTTAACACCTAACGCGTAATAAAAGAGCAGCTATGAAAAAAGTTAAGCGCTTATTGACACGACCTTTTGTCGGCGCTAATTCGCCCAACAGGCGCTTTGCTGTTATACGTTTATAGACTAAAATGGCTAATCATCACGATTCGATTAACCCTAAAGCTGATCCTGCTGGTTTATTGGTGAAGTAAAGATGGAAGGGAAGAGAATGGATAGTTGGTTAATAATCATTGGCACAAATGAGTACTCATTTGATTATCCATGACGATAGTGGTATAAAAACTAAACAATCAATTTCACGGCTCATCACAATAATCAGATTGAGTCCGATCAATACCGAAGCGATAACCCGGTGATATCGTAGGAATACGACAACTATTTGTCTTGCTTGGTCAGTCAGATTGATGATGTTTACCGTGAGCCGTGAGCTACAATCGCTGTGTAGGATAAAGTGCCTATCTGACTTAAACTACCATCAGATTCAAACAACTCTGCATATGTTTGATAAGAAAATCTCAAAAAGGAGCACTATTATGACAATTAAAGTATTTGGTTATGCCGCGCATTCAGCTTCCACTCCGCTCGTACCCTTTCATTTTGAACGGCGCGATCCACGGCCTGATGATGTAGTCATTAATATTGAATATTGTGGCGTTTGCCACTCCGATTTACATCAAGCTCGCAATGACTGGGGCTTTAGCACTTATCCAATTGTACCAGGACATGAGATTGTTGGCAGAGTGACTGCGACAGGTAGTCAGGTCAGCAAATTCAAGATTGGTGATTTAGTCGGTATTGGCTGTATGGTGGACTCTTGTCGAACTTGTGCACCCTGTGAAGCAGGTCTGGAACAGTATTGCGAACACGGCCATGTCGGTACCTATGCGAGTGAAGACCTACATGATCACCGCCCAACTTATGGCGGCTATTCACAAACTATTGTCTGTTCACAAGATTTTGTGCTTAAAGTGCCTGAAAATCTGGATACCAAAGCTGTTCCCCCACTACTCTGCGCAGGTATTACCACCTGGTCTCCGCTAAAACACTGGAATGTGACGAAAGGTAGCAAAGTCGCGGTTGTCGGTCTGGGTGGCCTTGGCCATATGGCCATCAAACTCGCCCATGCACTCGGTGCTGAAGTCACGCTGTTTACCCGTTCAACTAGTAAAGAGCAGGATGCTAAAGCCTTAGGTGCACACCATGTGGTGCTGTCAACTGATGCTAATCAGATGCGGGAAGTGATGAATAAGTTCAATGTCATTATTGATACCGTGCCTTATGATCACGATCTAAAACCTTATATATCGACTTTGGCACTAGATGGTACATTAGTGTTAGTCGGTTATTTAGGCGATTTTAGTGCCAATAGTGTACCGATGATTATGGGCAGAAAGTCGATCGCCGGCTCGGTGATTGGCGGCATAGCTGAAACACAAGCATTACTGGATTTCTGTGGTAAACATAATATTGTATCAGACATTGAGATGATCGCTATGCAAAATATTAACCATGCCTATGAAAGAATGCTCAAAAGTGATGTCAAATATCGGTTTGTGATTGATGTAAAATCACTGGCGAAAGAGCAAGCAAAATAGGCGATTGCGCTAGTCTTTCCAATTGAAAGGACTTACCAATACTGGTAAGCCCTTTTTTTACGCTTGAACTACTCAGACTAAGCGGATTTGCTTTGTGCCGTTTTAATCAAGTTTTGCAGTCATCATCACTCTATTACCCATCAATAAACTATGCACTCCTGCACAGCAAATCTATCTATCGATTTAAGCGGCTATTTGATTATCACTTGACAATATTTTGCATAAGACGAAAATTAAAATTCCATCCATGTTATCTCAATATAGAATAAGCAAATGCAAATACAATTAAAAAGAGTATACGCACCAGCCTTAGCTGAAGATGGTTTGCGCGTTTTAGTTGACCGATTATGGCCAAGAGGGATTAAAAAAGTGGATTTAGCTTATGATATTTGGGCTAAAACAGTCGCGCCATCAGCCGCATTACGCAAATGGTATCATGATAATCCAGCCCTCAGATGGGATGATTTTAAACAGCAATATTGGCTGGAGTTAAAAAGTAATGCTGAGATCCCCTCCTTCGTTAAAGATATGCTTAATCAAAAAGTGGTAACTTTATTATATGCAGCCAAAGATGAGCAGCAAAACCATGCGATAATTTTAAAATCGTTTCTCGAATCGGTGATATCGGCGGATAAGACAACTAAAAAATAACAATCGTTCAAATGTGATGAAAACGAATAAGTAATGATAAGTATTGAAATAGTGTGAATAACTGAATCAGATAAACTGTAAAGGCATGAACATCATAAAAATAAGTGGTGCCAGTGGTCGGACTCGAACCGACACGCTTTTAAGGGCGGCGGATTTTGAATCCGCTGCGTCTACCGATTTCGCCACACTGGCACTGCGTAGTGCTATGGCATTATACTCAGCTGACATTTGCTTGCAACCCTTATTACGCTAAAGCCTGTTAATTGCTGAAAAAAACAGCATAAAAAATGGACTAAGCGATTGGCCGGATTGTTCAACTCGGCTGGCACTATCCAATCTCAAATTAACACCATCATTAAACATAGCTTTCACCATTCTCTGCTAGCCGATCACCCGCCGTTTCTGTTATCATCAAGCCCAAACACATGGCAAACACAGGCAGAGGTCTTCATGTTTAAAAATGGTATCGTCATTGGTAAATTTGCCCCATTAACGCGCGGTCATATCAATCTGATTAATCTGGCCGCTTGTCAGTGTGAGCATCTTAAAGTGATTATCTCCTATGATCAGCGCTGGGTGGATAAACAGAATATTCGTGATCGTAAACGCTTAGGTTTAAAAAATCGGAAAAAATGGTTACTGCACACCTACAATGAGATTAAACATATCTCCATACATGTGATTGATGAATCAACCATTCCGGAATATCCCTACGGCCGCAAAGAGTTTGCTAAGTTGGTGAGCCCATTTGTTGAAGAGGATTGCGCGCTCTTTTCTGGTGAACCTGAAGAGATGGACTATATGCAGCAGTATCTGCCACAAATCACCCCCGTTTTAGTCGACTCTAACCGGACACGCGTGCCTATTTCGGCTACCATGGTGCGCGATAATATCTATAAACACTGGGATTATATCCCCTCGATTGTCCGCAAAGATTATACCATTAGTGTCTGTTTAATTGGTCAGGAAAGTACCGGTAAATCAACCATGGCGATGATGCTGGGCAAACTGTTTAATACCAGCTGGACAGAGGAGTATGGACGTACTTACTCAGAACAAGTCATTTTTATGGATGAGTCACTCTATGAAAGCTATGACTATGCCAAAATAGCCTATCGCAATAAAGAGCTGGAAGAAGAAGCGCTCAAAAACGCCAATAAAATCGTGTTTATTGATACCAATGCCTTTATTACTGAATATTATCATCGTTTATTTGAGGGTTACAGCAACCCGATTGTGGCTGCCATTGCACATAATGAGAACTATGATTATGTCATCTATTTAGCGCCAACCGTTAAATGGGTGGATGATGGATTGCGCGTCAATCCCGATCGCAGTAAAACCAACCCGCTCTTTCAAGCCCTGCTAGAAGAGTTTCCCAATCAATTACCCGAGGGGCGTACCCTATATATTGATTCAAATACCTATCTTGACCGGTTTAATCAAGCCGTCCAATTCGCCGATGATATCCTCAATATCGTCAATCAAGGTGACTACTAATCAGGTCATCAGATTATCATACTGGCTAGTGGCATGACCAAATCAACCCATCAT